>JBKPIY010000060.1:0-38820 GCA_046730475.1 Actinomycetota bacterium | reverse complement strand
GCCATCGCGGAGCGGGCGGCGGGCGGGCCCCTACTGGCCTCGTGTCCGAAGGTGGCCCAAAGCGAGGAGAGATGCCTGGCCCGGTCGTCCGGTCCCTCGCGCTGGGGTTACGGGACGGTCGCGAACAGCCGCCACTCGTCGGAGATTCCCCTGAGACGCTTCGCGCCGCGGTCCACGAACCGAATCCCCGATCCGGCGACGAGATCCTTGACGGTGCTGGAGACGAGCACCTCGCCCGCCGCGGCGAGGGCTCCGACGCGGGCCGCGATGTGGACCGCGATCCCGCCGACGTCCTCCTCCATCAGCTCGACCTCGCCGGAGTGCAGGCCGATGCGCACCTCCAGGCCGAGGGAGTGGGCCGCCTCCGCGATCGAGCGCCCACATCGGATCGCCCGCGCCGGGCCGTCGAAGGTGGCGAGGCAGCCGTCGCCTAGCGTCTTCACCTCGCGCCCGCGGAACCGCATCAGCTCGCGCCGCACCGCTGCCTGATGCGCTGCGAGCAGCTCGCGCCAGCGCGCGTCCCCGAGCTCCGCCGCTCGCTCCGTCGAGCCGACGATGTCGGTGAACATCACCGTGGCCAGAACGCGGTCGGGCTCGGCCACCGAGCGGGCGCCGGTCAGGAACTCCTCGATCTCCCCGAGCACCGCGTCCGGCTCCCCTGCCCAGGGCAGATGGTCGATCCCAGGAACCTCCACGTACCGGGCGCCCGGGATCTGCGCGGCGAGCTCCTTGCCGGCGCGTCGATTGACGACCCGGTCGCCGCGCCGGTGGAGGACTAGCGTCGGAACGTGGATCGTGGGCAGGATGGCTCGCACATCGACGTCCAGAAACATCTCGAAGATCTGCTGGACCATCGCCGGGCTCGCGGCGAAGCGCTCCATGCGGGCGGTGAAGTCCACCGCCTGGGGGTCGTCCGCGAAGCTCGGAGCGAAGAGCTCGACCATCCCCTCTGCCTGTTGCCCCCAGTAGGGGACGATGAACTCCGCAGCGGACTCGCGAAGCGCCTCCGCGGGCGAGGCCCAGGGGTAGTCGGGCGCCTCGGTGGTGCGCCCCATGGCGCCGTGGAGCACCAAAGCGGTCACGCGATCGGGGTGAGTGGCCGCGAACAGGACGCTCATCGGCCCGCCCTCGGAAACCCCGAAAAGCGTCGCCCGCTCGGCCCCCGCGGCGTCCATGACCGCCCGGACGTCGTCGATCCGCTGCTCGAGGGTCGGCACCTCGCTGACGGGGTCGGACAGCCCAGTGCCGCGCTTGTCGAAGATGATCAGGCGCGAGAACGAGCTGATCCGCTCGAAGAAGCGAGCGAACGGAGGCGACTCCCACTGAAGCTCGAGGTGGGTCGCGAAGCCGAGCACGAGGACCAAGTCGATCGGCCCCTCGCCGACGACCTGATAGGCGATCGAGGCGTCGCCGGACCTGGCGTACTGTGTCGGCGGAGTGCTCATCGGTTTTCGCGCCAGCAGGCCGACCCCTCGGCGAACGGACCCCGCGAACAGCGCGATCCTGAGCCGAATCGTATCCGGGGCCCGATCAGGACCGCCGATCCGATCGACTGCGGGGTCCGCGTCTACTCGGCGTCTCTCGCGGAGCCCCTACGCACGCCCGCTGCTAGAGATGCGCCCCGAGTGCATCGGCGCGATACTCAGTTGAGTACCGCTCCCAGCCTCGAGTGGCGGGGGACCCTCCAGGGCATGCGGGCCGCCCTGAGCTACCGCCCTGGACGAGAGCGCCTAATCGGGCGAATGGCTGCGGCCGCTCAGGCGAGCAGCTTCGCCTTCTGCGCCTGGAACTCCTCCTCGGTGAGGACTCCGCTGTCCCTCAGCTCTCCCAGCTGCTTCAGCTGCTCGATCGTGTCGTCCCCCGCGGCTGCCGCCGGGGGGGCTTGCTGCTGGGCGTCCTGCTCTGCCCAGCGCTGGCCTTGGCGGCGCGAGACGCGGTTGCTGACAGCGGTGGCGGTTCCGGCGACCGCCGCCGTCCTCGCAACCCCGCGGATCAGTCGTGGCATCAGTCACTCCTCTCTTTCGTTCAGGACAGCGCCTCGGCCGCCTCGAGGGCATCGAGCACGTCCTGCGCCGGGATCCGCCCCGTGGCAACCATCTGCCCGCCCAACCGGCGCACCGCGCTCACGAACGGTGCCGCCCAGCGGTTCTCGAAGACGATCAAAGCTGCCGAGGTGCCCGGCTCGAGCGCCTCGCCCGCCTCGGTGTGGTCCTCGTCGGTGAGGATCCCCGAAGACGCATCTTCGAAGACGGCGAACCCCTCTGCCTCGCCACCGAGGTCCGAGATCTCGAGCGCGGCGATGGAGCCGTCCTCGGCCTTGGAAAGGACCGCGATGTCGAGGATGCGGATGATCCCGCGGTCGACCAGATCGATCAACAGCGGCGCCACCTCGCCGTTCGGCTGGCCGGGCCACTCGATCAGCACGTAGTCGATCGGCCCAATCTCGATGCTTTGTTCGGCGCTCAACCTGATCCCTTTCTGTCTGGGTCTTCCGGTGCCGTGATTGTGTCACGGCCGGAGGGGCGGTCGATCGCCAGATCCTAACGGCGCTCCTCGCCGCCGGTACGGGGCGTCGGCGTGCTCGCGCGTGACCGGCTACGCGCCGCCGAAGGTGGCGCGAAACGATTAGGGTGGGACGATGGCCGGCACCACCCGGAGCTCCGCCCCCGAGGAACTCGGGGCCACCGTGGGCGGTGCCGGGAGCGCGCATCCGTCGCCGGCCGAGCGGGAAGCCGCGGGCAAGGCCGCTCGCGCGGAGGTGCCGCGGTCGAGTCACCGTGAGTGGGTAGCACCGGAAGATCGATCGGATCTCGTCGAGCTGCTCGAGCGTCAGGCGGCGTCGCGCCTCAGTGAGCTGGTCCCCCTGCGCTACGGCCGTATGCTCGCTTCGCCGTTCGCCTTCTATCGCGGCGCCGCTGCGGTGATGGCCGCCGACCTCGCCGGGAGCCCGCAATCGGGGTTCCCGGTTCAGCTCTGCGGTGACGCCCACCTCTCGAACTTCGGCGGCTTCGCCGCCCCGGACCGACAAATGGTCTTCGACGTCAACGACTTCGACGAGACGCTGCCCGGGCCGTGGGAGTGGGACGTCAAGCGCCTCGCCGCGAGCATGGCGGTGGCCGGGCGCGAGCGCGGCTTTGGACGGCGTGAGCGACAGGGGGTGCTCAGCGCCACCCTCGCCGGGTACCGGGAATCGGTGCGGCGCATGGCCGAGATGGGGAACCTGGAGGTCTGGTACACCCGGCTTGAGGTTCAAGCGATCGCCGAGCGCTTGTCGTCGGAGGTGAGCAAGCAGGCGCACAAGACGTTCGAGCGCAACCTGGCCAAGGCTCAGGCCAAGGACAGCACCCGCGCGTTCTCCAAGCTCACGCACGAGTTGGACGGGGAGCCGCGCATCATCAGCGACCCGCCCCTGATCGTGCCCCTCGAGGAGATCGCCTCCGGCGATGAGCGCGGACGGGCGGAAGACATCGTCCAGCAGGCGCTCGCCGACTATCGCGCCAGCCTGAGCGAAGATCGCCGCCGGCTGTTCGACCAGTACCGCTACGTGGACGCCGCCGTCAAGGTGGTGGGCGTGGGCAGCGTCGGCACGCGCGCCTTTATCGTGCTGATGCTGGGACGCGACGAGCAGGATCCACTCTTCCTCCAGATCAAGGAGGCCCAGGAGTCCGTCCTCGAGCCGTATACGGCGCCGAGCAGGTTCGCCCACCAGGGGGAGCGCGTGGTCCAGGGGCAGAGGCTGATCCAGGCGGCCGGCGACGTCCTCCTCGGCTGGCTGAGGGCGACCGGGCTCGACAGCCGGCGCCGCGACTTCTACGTGCGCCAGCTCTGGGACTGGAAGGGATCGGCGCAGCCGGAGGTGATGAGTCCGCGGACGATGGCGATCTACGGGAGGATCTGCGGAATGACGCTGGCGAAGGCGCACGCGCGCTCGGGCGACCGGATCGCGATCGGGGCCTACCTGGGCCGAGGGACCGCCTTCGACACGGCGATCGCCGACTTCGCCGAGGCGTACGCGGACCAGACTGAGCGGGACTACGAGACCTTGCGGGCAGCGGCCGCCGAGGGTCGGATCGAAGTCGAGCGGGAGGCGGCTTAGGGAGGATGGGGCGGTCAGGTCCGGCGCCCCCAATCGTTGCAATCGGAGCTGCCGGCGCCGGGAATGACGTCGGGCTGGGCGAGCAAGTGGGGGTGGGCGTGGCCGAGCAGGGTGGCGGCCCGGCGAGGTAAGCCCACTGGCCGGCAGCGGGCGTCGGCGATCGCGGCCCTGCTGCTCGCGCCCGCGGCGCTCCTCCTGGCCGCCGGGATCGTCGCGGAGGAGTTCCCGCGGGGTCTGATCGTGCTCGGGTGCGTCGCGATCGCGCTCGCCGCAGGTTGGTACGGCTTGTTGCGCCGAGGGTCGGCCCGGCTGTTGGGTCTGGCGATCGCGGTGGCCGCTGGGGCGGCGGCGGCCGCGCTGCTGCTCACCGGAGGCCATCTGTGGGAGGCGACGGCCGTCGTGGTGGGGTTGATCCTGGTTTCCGTCGCTGCCCGGTCGGCGTTCAGGCTGCGCGTTCCGCTGCCCACCGCGGCCGCGCCGAGCCGGCCCGTGCTGTTCTTCAATCCGAAGTCCGGCGGCGGCAAGGCGGAGCGGTTCTCACTCGCGAGGGAGGCGCGGAAACGGGGCATCGAACCGATCGAGCTCTCCTCGGGGAGCGACCTCGAGCAGCTCGTTCGCGACGCCGTCGCCGGCGGCGCCGACGGTCTCGCGATGGCGGGCGGAGACGGCTCGCAGGCGATCGTCGCCGCGATCGCCGCCGAGCTCGACCTTCCCTACGCTTGCGTGCCCGCGGGAACCCGAAACCATTTCGCCCTCGATCTGGGAGTGGACCGCGATGACGTCGTGGGGGCGCTCGATGCCTTCGTCGACGGAGGGGAGCAGCGCGTGGACCTGGCCGAGGTGAACGGCCGCGTCTTCGTCAACAACGTGTCGCTGGGTCTCTACGCGGAAGCCGTGCGACGCGCCGGCTACCGCGACGCCAAGATCCGGACACTGCTCGACACCGTCCCGGACGTGCTCGGGCCCGAGGGCGCGGGCCTCGACCTCGCCTGGCGCGGTCCCGGAGGCCACGAGCACCACTCCGGCGCTGCGATCCTGGTCTCCAACAACCGCTACCGGCTCGGCCGCGCCGTCGGCTCCGGGACGCGCCCGCGAATCGACGACGGGCTGCTCGGGATCACGGTGGCGTCCGCTCCCACGGGCCGGGGCGAGCGAGGGAGCCTGCCGCAGCGCCCCTGGCGCGAGTGGTCGGCCCCCCTCTTCGAGATCGATTCCGACAAGCCCGTTCCGGCCGGAATCGACGGCGAGGCGACCACCCTGAAGCCGCCCCTGCGCTTTCGGATCAGGCCGCTGGCCCTGCGGGTGCGAGTAGCCTGCGCCCATCCAGGCGCCTCGCCATCGGCGGCGATTCCGGAAGGCACGTGGGAGGGCGTTCGCGCCCTCACCCGGATCGCCGCCGGCCGTAACCCGAGCGGCTCGACGGCGAACGGCCCCGACAGCCTCGGACCGACCACTACCAAGGAGGACTGATGGACATCATCGAGATCGAGCAGAAGGAGACGCTGAGCCGGGAGCAGGCCGCGGAACGCCTGCGCCGGCTCGCAGACATGCTCGCCCGCAACAACGACCTCGAGTTCGAGCGTGGCGGGATGAGCTTCACCGTTCACGTCCCCGACGAGGTGCACCTCAAGGTCGAGCTGGAGGTGGAGACCGAGGAGCGCGAGCTCGAGATCGAGTTGAAGTGGTGAGCCCGGCTGACCGGCACGTCCGGTCTCGACAGGGCAAACTGCTGCGCCCGCCCGGGGCGCGAAGTCACTCGCCGACCGCGTAGAGGCGCCACTCGCCCGGGGCGCCCTTCAGGGAGTGAGCGCCGCGGTCGGTGAATTTCAGCCCCGAGCCGACGACGAGGTCCTTCACGGTCCCCGATACCAGCACCTCTCCGGCGGCCGCGCGGCGCGCCACGCGCGCCCCGATGTGCACAGCGATGCCCCCGATGTCTCCATCGCGGAGCTCGCACTCCCCGGTGTGGAGGCCTGCCCGAACCTCGATCCCGAGGGGGCGCGCCCGCTCGCAGATCGCAGTTGCGCAGTTGATGCCCCGAGCCGGTCCGTCGAAGGTCGCGAGAACACCGTCCCCGGTCGTCTTCACCTCCCGCCCGCGATGCCGCTCGAGCTCAGCGCGGACGAGCCGGTCATGGCGCTCGAGCAGGTCGCGCCAGCGCCTGTCTCCGAGTGCCGCGGCCAGCTCGGTGGAGCCGACGATGTCGGTGAACAGCACCGTCGCCAGTACCCGGTCGGGCTCGCGCTCGTGGCGCTCGCCGGTGAGGAACTCCTCGACCTCGTCGACGATCTCGTCCGGATCGGTGATCCACGGCCAGTGGTCATCGCCCGGCAGCTCGAGGAAGCGGGCGCCGGGGATCCGGTCCGCGAGCCAGCGCCCCCCTTCGACCGGCAGGACATCGCCGGTGCGATGAATGACGAGGGTCGGAACGCGGATGCTCGGGACGACTTCGCGGATGTCCATCTCCTTGTTGAGCCGCAGCGCAGCGCGCGCCATCCTCGGGCTCGCCGACTGGCGCTCGAACCGACCCCACCAGCGCACGAGCTCTTCCTCCTCGAACCGCGTCGGCGCCAACGCGAGCAGGCTCAGTCCCTGGCCCCAGACCTCCTCCTCGCCCTCCCCCAACATCAGATCCCACGCTTCCGGCGCCACCCCCCACGGGTAGCCCTCGGCGGGAGTGGCCCTCGGGAGCGATCCATAGAGGACGAGCGCCGCGGCCCGATCGGGGTGGCTGGCGCCGAAGACCGCCGCGATCGTGGCGCCCTCCGACCAGCCGAACACGTCCGCGCGCTTCGAGCCGGCTGCCTCCATCACCGCCCGGATGTCGTCCATTCGATCCTCGACGGTCGCCGCCTCGTCGACGGGATCGGAGAGGCCGGAGCCGCGCTTGTCGAAGGTGATCACGCGGGCGAATGAGGTGAGCCGCCGGATGAAGCGCTCATACGGGGCGTGCTCCCAGGCGAGCTCGAGGTTGGACACAAAGCCGGGCACGAGGACGAGATCGCGGGGCCCGTCGCCCACCACCTGGTAGGCGACCCGGACGTCGCCGCTCAGCGCGTACTGCGTCTCCGCTTGCATCTGGGTCGAGCGTACTGCCGGTGACAGCGCCCTGCGGCTGATCGGTGCTTCGCGCGCGGTAGCGCAAGTCACCAGAGGGGCGAAGGGCGGTCAGTCGTGTGCCCCGAAGCTAACCTCGGTGACGGTTCGATGCCGCACCAGTTCGACCGCTGGATGTACAGAGGCGGCCGCCCGAATCGGGTGGCGAGATTCCTGAACGGCATCTGGAGACTGGTCGGGTTGGGCGGGTTGTGGCCGCGCCGATTGAACACCCTCGAGGTGCGGGGCCGCCGCACCGGCCGTCCGACCTCGTTCCCGGTGGTGGTGGCGGACTACGAGGGCGAGCGCTACCTCGTGGCGATGCTCGGCGAGGGCGTGAATTGGGTGGCCAACGTGCGGGCGGCCGGCGGGCAGGCGGTTCTCCGCCACGGCCGCCGTGAGGCGGTGAGCCTAGAGGAGGTCGATCCCGGCGCTCGCCCCCCGATCCTGCGGCGCTACCTGCAGGTCGCGCCGGGGGCCCGTGCCCACATCCCTGTGGATCGGCGAGCCCCTCTGGCGGAGTTCGACCGGATCGCTTCGCAGTACCCGGTGTTCCGCGTCCGGGCCGATTCGCCTCGACCGAACCTCATTTGAACCTGAGAGACTGCTGCCACCAACCCGACGCGGGGGTGATGTGTCCAGGCCACTCGTATACGTCGACACGTCGGAGGTGCGCGAGGGGGCGCTCGAGGAGCTGAAGGGCGCGATCGAGGAGCTGGTCGAGTTCGTCGATGCCAACGAGCCCCAGCTGATCGCGTACAGCGTCTACTTCAGCGACGACGGCCGCGAGATGACCGTGGTGCAAGTACATGCCGACTCCGCCTCCCTCGAGCACCACATGGACGTAGCTGGACCGGTGTTTCGAAAACTCTCGTACCTCCTCACGCTGTCATCCATCCATGTCTATGGCGAGCTCAGCGACAAAGCGCTGAGGCAGCTGCATGAGAAGGCGCGGTTGCTGGGACGCGGAAATGTGCGCGTGCACCGACTCCACGCCGGATTCGCCCGCTTCGGGGCGCCTTGAGAGGGGGTGACGGCAGGCCGCCGGCGGGCCCGCGCCGGAATCAGGAAGGTCCCGCCTCGCGCAGAGCCCCTCGCCGCTTCCGGGGCCGCTCAGACCTCGGACTCGACCAGCATCCGGATGGCCTCGAGGGTGGAGGCCACGTCGTCCCTCATAGCGCGCGTCGACCTCGACCCGCTCGTCGCCGGCTTCGCGCACCGCGGTCACCTGGGGCACGAAGCGCGGCACGTTGGCGGGATCGGAGATCGCGGCGTAGACGCTCTCGGGCTTGGCGGCAATGTGCTCGGTGTGCTCGTGTTCCATCATCGTTCCTCCGTCGCAGCCGGGTCGGCGCCGAAACCTACTCGGGCGGCGGCCCTCGCGCAGCCGCCGCTCATACCCGCAGCAGGCGCAGGGCGCCCTCCATCCCGCCGACGCCGAGCGCGCCTCCCACCGCCCAGGCGGCGGCGGCCTCACCCGTCGGGGTGGAGAGCTCGTAGAACTCGCGCAAGAACGGGACCGCGAGCGCGAGGACGAACAGAAGCGCCATCGCCGCGCACAGGCACCCGACCGCGAGACGCCGCCGCCCGCCCTCGCCCTCGAGCCGCATCACGACCGCGAGCCCGCACACCACCACGATCCCGGTGGCGACCGTTCGCGACCGGGTGAGCCCCAGATCGAAGCCATAGCGCGCAAGCAGGTAGCCGGCGACGATCCCGATCCCTATCGCGAGCCCGGCGGGGATCGCGAACCGCGCGACCGAATCGAGGAACCGGTCCGGCCGCCAGGCGCCCGCGCTCCGCGCGAGGGCGAGCACGAAGGCGGGAATGCCGATCGTCACGGTGGAGGCGATCGTGAACTGGCGCGGGAGGAGCGGGAAGGTGGCGGTCGGGATCGCCACCGCCAAACCAAGCACGGCCGTGAACACCGTCTTGGTGATGAACAAGCGGGCGACCCGCTGGATGTTGCGCAGGATCTGGCGCCCCTCGGCCACCATCCCCGGCACCACCGCGAAGTCGCCGCGCACGAGCACGAGGTCGGCGACCGAGCGCGACATCTGGGCGCCCGACCCCTGCGCCACCGCCAGGCGCGCCTGCTTGAGGGCGGGCACGTCGTTCACCCCGTCGCCGACCATCGCCACGTAGCGCCCCCCGGCGGCGAGCGCGCCCACCACCGCCCGCTTGCCCTCCGGCGAGATCCGCCCCACCGCGGGCGCGGCGAGGACGGCGTCGCGCAGAGCGGCCGGCTCCGACGGCAGCGCCTCACCGTCGAGGGCCGGCGCCGATCCCGTCACCCCGGCGTCGCGTGCGATCGCGCCCGCGGTGGCCGGCGCGTCGCCCGAAAGCACCTTCAGATCAACGCCCTGGGCGGCAAAGTAGGCGACCGTCTCGGCTGCGTTGGGACGGAGCCGCTCGGCGAGCACGACGAGGCCGAGGGCCCGCGCCTCGGCGGGGAACGGCGGCTCCGGGCCCGCGGCCGGTAGGGGCGCCCTGGTGCGCCCGAGCGCGAGCACCCGCCGACCAGCGCCCGCCTCCTCGCGCGCCCGCTTTCCCAATCTGGGGTCGGCGGCGGCAAACCGCTCGGGCGCTCCGAGCACGAGGCGCTCGTCGCCGAGGTCGAGCGCGCTCCACCGCCGCCGGGAGGAGAACGGAACCTGCCCGACCACGGGGCGCTCCTCGACCTCCGCCAGCCCGGCCTTCGCGATCGCCTCCAGGGTCAGGTTGCGGGAGGGGGCGCTCGCCGCGTAGGCGGCCAGCTCACGCGCGAGCGTTTCCTCGTCCGTGCCGGCGGCCGCCGCGAGCTCGACCACCCGCAGATTCGGCTCGGTCAGGGTCCCCGTCTTGTCGGTGCAGACGAGATCGACCGAGGCGAGCGACTCGATCGCGTTGAGCTGCTGCGCGAGCACGCCCCGCTGGGCCATCTTGAACGCCGATACCGCCGCAGTCAGGCTGATCAGGAGGATCAGGCCCTCAGGGACGAGGTTGACGATGCCCGCCGTCAGCAGTTGCACCCGCGCCTCGGCGGTCTCGACGCGGGTCAGCGCCGAGACGGTGAGCCCGATCGCGAGCGGTACCGCCAGGGCGACTAGCCACAGCAGGAGCCGGTCGGTGGCCCGCTCCAGCGGCGAGCGCGGGTGGCGGAAAGCGCGCGCGGTGGATGTCAGCCGCGCCGCGCGGCTATCCGGGCCCACCGCCGTCGCCTCGAAGAGCGCGGCCCCCTCGACGGCGAACGAGCCCGACCAGACCGGCTCTCCGGGGCCGCGAACGGCGGGCACCGACTCGCCGGTGAGGTTGGCTTCGTCCAAAGCGAGCCCGTCGGCCGCCCGCACGATCCCGTCGGCGACCACCTGGTCGCCGGCCGCCAGGCGCAGGAGGTCCCCAGCCACAACCTGGTCGACCGGCACGCGGCGGTCGGCCCCGTCGCGCATGACGACCGCCTGGGGCGCGACCAGGGCGGCGAGCCGATCGAGTGCGCGCTTGGACCGGATCTCCTGAAACGACCCGATCGCGATGTTCGAGATCAGGACCCCGAGGAAGAGCGCGTCCTGCCACGCCCCGAACGTGAGCGTCAGGACGCCGAACAAGAACAGGATTCCGTTCGGAACGTTCAGCGTGTTGGCGCGAACGATGCTGGCGTAGGAGCGGCTCGAGCGCTGGCGGGGGAGCTCCCCACGCGCCCGAAGCCGCCGGGCCGCCTCGGCGTCGGTCAGGCCCGTGAGTGGGAGCTCGGCTGCGGTCGCGATCCGCCGACGCTACTCGACCGTCCAGGTGTCCCCCGAGTGGAGCAGGGACCTGAGGTCGTCGTCGCCGAGGCCGTCGCGGGCGGCGGCGAGCTGCTTGGTCGTCTCCTCCGCGTACGTGGGGCGCTCGGTGTCGCGAAAGACGCCGACGGGGGTGGGACCGTTGGGACGCTCGGCGAGGTGAGCGAGGGCGAAGGCGTGGGTGGGGTTGTCGGCGTCGTGGACGACGAGGGCGTCCTCCCCGACCTCGGCGACGTCGGCGACCTGGAGCCGCCCGTCGGCGGCGCGGAAGACGCCGCGCTCGCCCTCGGCGCCGAAGCGGATCGGCTCGCCGTCGGCGAGGCGGATCTGATTCGCCTCCTTGCCCTTGGCCCGGACGGCGTCGAAAGCGCCGTCGTTGAAGACGTTGCAGTTCTGGTAGATCTCGACGAAGGAGGATCCGCGGTGAGCGGCGGCGGCGCGGAGGACGTCGGCCTCGTGGTCGCGGTCGGTGTCGACGGTGCGGGCGACGAAGCTGGCGTCAGCGCCGAGGGCGAGGGCGATCGGGTTGAAGGGGTGATCCTGGGAGCCGAACGGGGTCGACTTCGTGACCTTGCCCTCCTCGCTGGTGGGCGAGTACTGGCCCTTGGTGAGCCCGTAGATCTGGTTGTTGAAGAGGAGGATCATGATCGGCACGTTCCGGCGCAGGGCGTGGATCAGGTGGTTGCCGCCGATCGAGAGCGAATCGCCGTCGCCGGTGACCACCCAGACGGAGAGATCGGGACGAGCGAGGGCGAGGCCGGTGGCGAGCGCGGGCGCCCGCCCGTGAATGCCGTGGACGCCGTACGTGCTCATGTAGTAGGCGAACCGGCCCGAACAGCCGATCCCGGCGATGAACACGATTCTCTCGGGCGGGACCCCGAGCTCGGGGAGGAACTGCTGGACGGTGGCGAGGATCGCGTAGTCGCCGCAGCCCGGGCACCAGCGCGTCTCCTGCTCGGAGGCGAAGTCCTTCTTCGTCAGGGCGAGGGCCGCGCCCTCGCGATCGCTTCCGTTGCCCGCCACCCGGCGGGCGCCGCCGTTGGCCGTGTGTCCGTTGGCCTCGCTCATCTCACAGGTGCGCGCTGATCACGTCGTCCAGCTCCTCGGCGAAGATTGGCAGTCCCTCGACCTTGTTGTAGCGGAGGGCGTCGATTACGAACTCGGCTCGGACGATCCGCCAGAGCTGGCCGCTGTTGGTCTCCGGGATCAGGACTCTCTCGTAGGAGCGGAGCAGCTCGCCGGTGTTCGGCGGCAACGGGTTGAGGTGACGCAGGTGGGCGCAGGCGACCTTACCCCCGCGGCGGCGGATCCGCCGGGCGGCGCCGGTGATCGCGCCGTAGCTCGAGCCCCAGCCGAGCACCAGCAGCTCGGCCCCATCGGGGTCGTCGGGCTCGAGCTGGCCGATCTCGTCGGCGATCCCCGCCACCTTGGCGGCCCGGAGCTCGGTCATCCGCGCGTGGTTCTCGGGCTCGTAGCTGATGTCGCCGCTTACGTCCTCCTTCTCGAGGCCGCCGATCACGTGGGCGAGCCCCGGCGTCCCGGGGAGCGCCCAGGGGCGGGCGCCGCGCCGGTCGCGGGCATAGGGCTGGAAGCCGTCGCCGTCGGAGGCGGACGCGAACGCGGGGTCGATCTCGGGAAGATCGGCGACGTCGGGGAGCCGCCAGGGCTCCGACGAGTTCGCGAGGAAGGTGTCGGAGAGGAGGATCACGGGGGTGCGGTAGGTGATCGCGATCCGGGCGGCCTCCAGCACCGCATCGAAGCAGTCGGCGGGAGTCGAGGCAGCGATGATCGGTAGCGGCGACTCCCCGTGGCGCCCGTACATGGCGGTGAGCAGGTCGGCCGCCTCGGTCTTCGTCGGCATCCCGGTGGAGGGGCCGGCGCGCTGGACGTCGATCACCAGCACCGGCAGCTCGAGGGCGACCGCGAGCCCGATCGTCTCGGCCTTCAAATCCATCCCCGGCCCACTGGTGGCGGTGACCCCGAGGTGCCCGCCGAAGGCGGCGCCGAGCGCCATGTTGGCGGCGGCGATCTCATCCTCGGCCTGCACCGTCCGCACCCCGAAGCGGCGCTGCCGGGAGAGCTCGTGGAGCAGCTCCGAAGCCGGCGTGATCGGGTAGCTCGCCAGGAACAGCGGCAGCCCGCTGCGGACGCTGGCGGCGATCAGCCCGATCGCGGCGGCGGTGGTGCCGTTGACGGCCCGGTAGGTGCCGGGCTTGGCGGGCGCCGCCTTTACCTGGTAGTGGACCTGGAGCAGCTCGGCGGTCTCGCCGAAGTTGTAGCCGGCCCGGAAGGCCGCCAGGTTGGCGTCCCTGATCATCGGCTTGGAGTCGAACTTCTTCTCGATCCACCGGACGGTCGGCTCGGTCGGCCGGCTGTACATCCAGGAGACGAGCCCGAGGGCGAAGAAGTTCTTGGACCGGGCCGCGTCGCGGGAGCTGATCCCATCGATTCCCTCGGTCGCCCGCACGGTCATCGAGGTCATCGGCACCCGGAAGACCTGGTAGCTGTCGAGCGAGCCGTCCTCGAGCGGGTTCTCCTCGTAATGGGCCTTGCCGAGGTTGCCCTTGGTGAAGCCGTCCTGGTTGGCGATCACGATCCCGCCGGACTCGAGCTCGGAGAGGTTCGCCTTCAGCGCCGCGGGGTTCATCGCCACCAGCACGTTCGGCTGCCCGCCGGGGGTGAGGATCTCCCGCGAGGCGAAGTGGATCTGAAAGGCCGAGACACCCGCCAGGGTCCCGGCCGGGGCGCGGATCTCGGCCGGGAAGTTCGGCAGCGTCACGAGGTCGTTGCCGATCAGGGCGGTCTCGGCGGCGAACAGGTTTCCGGCGAGCTGGATGCCATCGCCTGAATCGCCCGCGAACCGGACGACCACGCGCTCTTTCTCTTCGAGGACCTTGTTATCCACCAGATCGGACTCGACCCTGCGAGCCCGTTACTTGAGTGTAGGCGAGGCGCAACCCGGCACCCGCACGCGGCCGAACTCGATCCCCTGCCCGGCGCCACGGCTCGGGGGGTTGGAGCACCGAGCCGGCCCGAGACGGGGGGCGACGGCGGGGCGGATGCCCGGATAGTCCTGTCCGCCCCCGCCTCTAACTTCAGAAGGGGATGGGCGAGCAGGCCCTATTCGACGATCAGACGATCCGGCCCGAGGCCGGCCCCGCCCCCCTGCGGGAACTGGTCGACGGCCAGACGGTCGACAGCGCCTTCGTCGTCCGCGAGCGCGAGCTGCGCCAGAAGCGAACCGGCGAGGACTGGCTGCGGCTGGTGATCGCCGACCGCTCGGGATCGGTCCCGGCGGTCGCCTGGGATGGAGTCGCCGACTGCTTCGCGGCGGCCGAGCCGGGCTCGGTCGTGATCGTCAGGGGGCGGTTCTCGGTCCATCCACAGTTCGGTAAGCAGATCCGGCTCGAGTCGCTGCGCCCGGCGCGACCCGAGGAGTGGGACCCGGAGGCGCTCGCCGAGGCGCCTCCGATCTCCGTCGAGCGCCTCGAGCAGGACCTGCGCGAGCTCGTCGTCACCGTCCAGAACCCGTCCCTGCGCGAGCTGCTCGACCGCCTCCTCGGCCCCTCGGCCGAGAGCTGGCGACGGTTCCGGGAGGCGCCCGCTGCCAAGCACTACCACCAGGCCTACGCCGGCGGTCTCCTCGAGCACACGGTCTCGGTCGCCCAGGGGGTGAGCGCGGCCTCCTCGCTGTTCCCCGGGATCGATCGCGACGTGGCCGTCACCGGGGCTCTCCTCCACGACATCGGCAAGATCGAGGCCTACAACGACGACCCCTTGGCGATCGAGCTCACCGACGCCGGCCGGCTGCTGTCGGAGATCCCGTTGGGTTACTACAAGGTCCGCCGCCAGATCGATGAGATCGAGGGCTTCGACCGGGACCTCGCCCAAGCCGTCCTTCACATCATCCTCTCCCACCATGGCTCCCTCGAGCACGGCTCGCCGGTTGTCCCCTGCACCCGGGAGGCGGCCCTGGTCCACGCGATGGACAACCTTGGCGGCAAGCTCGGCAGCTTCGACCGGCTCGAGAAGGAGCTCCCGGACGGGGAGAGCTGGTCCCGGTTCGACCGCGGCATCGACGCCGCCGCCTTCTTCGGCTCCCGGGCGGCCTGACCCGCCCGAGCCGGACTTAGGATGACAGCGCGATGCCGAGCGACCGCGCCCTGGCGCGCCTGTCGATGTGGACCCCGTCGTGGGCGCTTCGAGCCGTCGGGAGGCTCAAAGATGAACGAGCAGTACGAAGGCTTCGAGCAGTACCGCGAGCCGACCGAGCGCGAGATCGCGGTCTTCGTCCTTGAGCCGCGCTGAGGCAGTAGCGCCGTATCGGACGCGGGCGACACGCGCGGCCGCCTGCGGACTTACACTCAGCCGGGTGAAAGGGGTGGTCGCGCCCAAGCCCGCCTGCCGTCATTGCGGCGCCGCGGTCCAGCCGTTGCATCGGTGCCCGAGGTGTGGGCGGCGCTCGATCCTTGCGTTCTTCCTGCGAGGCCGCTGGATGCGGTGGTAGGCGCCCGCCCGAAGGCCGCCTCTGCCCATGCCCGAGCGCTCATTCTCCGGGCATCTCACAGCGCATCGAACGGCGAGCGACCCGCCCGGACGCCCGTCCGCTCGCCCCAAAGCCTGGCCTCGCAAATTCCGTATTTCGACCGAGGGCGCGCGGAGGCGGTCACCTTGCCGCATCTATCCTGAGCGCCGTGGCGAAGGACACCGAGAAGCTGATCCGCCAGCTCTCTCTGATCTCCTTCCTGATGGCCCAGGGGAGGCCGGTCTCGGCGCTCGAGATCAAGCGCGAGGTGGAGGGATACAGCGACATGAACGACGACGCCTTCGCGCGCCGGTTCTACGCCGATCGCGCCGAGCTCGAGAGCCTCGGGATCAGCCTCCAGGTCGAGAAGCCCGGCGAGAGCCTGCAGGGCTACGAGTCCGAGCTGTACTCGCTTCCGCCCGAGAACTACTACCTCCCCGAGATCCGCTTCGGCGACGACGAGCTCGCCGCGCTCAACACCGCCCTACACCTCCTGGACGGCGAATTCGCCTACGCCGAGCCGCTGCGGCTGGCGCTCCAGCAGGTCTCCTGGGGGCGACCGAGCCCGCTCACCTCGCCCGAGCAGGGATCGGTCGAGGTGCGGATGACGGCCAAGGCCGACGGCGCCGATATCTCGCAGCGCCTGTCGAAGATCGAGACGGCGATCTCACGCCGGAAGACCGTCGAGTTCACCTACTACACGATCGAGCGCGACTCCGAGGAAAAGCGGAAGGTCGATCCCTATCACCTGGTCTACCGGGGCGGGCAGTTCTACCTGATCGGCCGCTCGCACGAGCGCGGCGCCGTCCGGGTGTTTCGTCTCTCGCGAATCCGGGGGAAGGTCTCCTACGCCTCCAAGGCCGAGCACGACTTCGGTCCGCCCGAGGACTTCGATCGCCGCGACTACGCCCGCCGGGCCGAATGGCAGCTCGGGGAGATCGCGGGGAAGGCGAAGATCTTCCTGCGCGAGCGGATCGCCTGGCTGGTCGACCGCGATTTCGGCTCCTACGGCGATATCCGGGCGCCCGCGCGCGGCGACCGGGCCCCGGGGAAGGGGCGGGTGTTCGAGACCGAGTACGCCTCCTCCCTCCAGATCGTCGCCTGGGTGCTTCGCTGGCGCCGAAACGCGATGGTGCTCGAGCCAAGCGAGCTCGCCGACGAGGTGGCCAGGCGGCTCGAGCTGGTGATCGACCGCCACCGCGGAGAGTTCCAGGCAGCGGAGGCGGTGGCGACGGTGCCGCCGCCGACGCCCCGCTCGAGCCGGGCCGACGGGCGCTCGGAGTCCGCGATTCGCCCGGAGCGCTTCGCCAGGCTGGTCACCCTCGCCGGGATGCTGATCGACGCCGCCAAGCGCGGGGCGCGCCTCCCCGTGGCAGAGACGACCGAGAAGCTCCACCTGAGCGTCGAGGAGCTCCAAGAGGACATCGACCTCCTCAACGTCGTCAACTTCGGAGGCGGCACCTACGTCCTCTACGCCGAGCTTCAGGGCGATCAGATCGAGGTGGACTCAGAGCCCTACGGAGACAACTTCGCCCGCCCCGCCCGCCTGCTGCCGCTGGAGGCGAAGGCGCTGGTGGCGGCGATCGACCTGTTCGGCGATCACCTCCCCCAGAGCGGGCTTGCGACCGCACGCCAGAAGATCGTCCGCGCCCTCGGACATGACCCGTCCGAGGAGGGCCTCGAGATCGCCGCCCCGGCCGGTGACGACTCCGACATCGCGCGGATCGTGAACGAGGCGATCGCCGCCCGGCGGGTGCTCGCGATCCACTACTACAAGGAGAACGAGGACGAGTTCACCAAGCGCGAGATCGAGCCCTACCGGCTCGCAAACGGCGCCGAGGGCTGGTACGTCGCCTCGTTCGACCGCCGCCGCAACGACACCCGCCACTTCCGCCTCGACCGGATCAAGGAGGCGGAGCTGACCGACGAAGCCTACGAGCCCCGCCCCGAGATGGAGGAGCTGGCGGCGATGGAAGGCTGGCTCGCCGACGGTCAAGTCCCGACCGCCGACATCGCCCGGGTCTGGGTCTCGCCCGAGCGGGCCCGCTGGGCGCGGGAGGAGCACACGGTCGTCGAGGAGCTCGCCGACGGCGCCCTCGTGATCGAGGTGCCCTACGGGAGCGTCGACTGGCTCCTGCGCGAGATCCTCAAGGGTGCCGGCGAGCTCGTCGTGCTCGAGCCCGCCGAGGCCCGCAACGCGATCCACCGCGAGCTCGCCGCCGACGCCGGGATGACCGCCGCCAAGGCAGCCTAGAGGAGGCCCGGCGTAGCCTAGGCTCAGCCGATGGACCCCGCGGCGGTATTGCGGCTCGTCGCCCCCAACCCGGGGCCGATGACGCTCGAGGGCACCAACACCTACCTTGTCGGCGCCAACCCGGCGACCGTGCTCGATCCGGGGCCCGCCGACGCCGCCCACATCTCGGCGGTACGGGAAGCGGCCGCCGAGCGCGGCGGGATCGGGGCCGTTCTTCTCACCCATTCGCACTCCGATCACGCCGACGGGGTCGCCTTGCTCGGCGTCGACCCGACCCCACTCGCCGACGGCGAAGCCCTGGGCGGGCTGCGCGCGATCGCCACCCCCGGGCATGCCGAGGACCACCTCTGCTTCCTGATGCGCGACCACGAGGGGACGGCCTGCTTCACGGGGGATCTCATCCTTGGTGAGGGCTCGACGATCGTGGCCGCCCGCGCGCACGGGGGCTCGCTCGTCGACTACATGGCGTCGCTGCGCCGGCTTCAGGAGCTAGAGCTCACCCTGCTCCTGCCGGGGCACGGCCCCGAGGTCGTCGACCCGGCGGCGAAGATCGCCGAGTACGTCGAGCACCGGCTCGATCGGGAGCGCCGGCTGGTGGCGGCGCTGGATCGCGGCGAGCGCTCGCGAGCGCGTCTCCTCGACGAGGTCTGGGACGACGTTCCCGCCGTCCTTCGCCCGGCCGCCGGGATCGCCCTGGAGGCCCACCTGGAGAAGCTCGGGGACGAGGGCAGGGTGCCGGCTGATATAGAGGAGTGATGCCGATCGAGGTGAGCCGCCTGCTGCGCGGCGGCGCCAAGGGCCTCGGCGTGGCGAGCGCGCTGGTCGGGGTCGGCGCCGCCGGCCTGTGGTGGCAGCTCTTTCGCCGCCCCCTGCCGAGGACCACCGGGCGGCTCCGGCTCCGCGGCCCTGAGGGGCCGATAGAGATCGCCCGGGACCGGTGGGGGATGCCGCGGGTGTCGGCCACCACCCCCCACGACCTCTGGTTCGGCCAGGGCTTCTGCCACGCCCAGGACCGCCTCTGGCAGTGTGACCTCCAGCGCCGGATTGCCACCGGGCGGCTGTCCGAGGTCGCCGGGCCGGACGGGCTCGGCGTCGACCGCCTGATGAGGACCCTGGGGCTGCGGCGGACGGCGCTGCGAGAGGAGACCGAGCTCGACCCCGGGATCCGGGTGATGCTCGACGCGTACTGCGAGGGCTTCAACCGGGCGGCCGAGGAGGCGAGCGCGCCCCCCGCGGAGCACCAGATCCTGCGCCTGCGCTTCGAGCCCTGGCGCCCCGCCGACATGCTGACGGGGGCAAAGCTGCTCGCCTTCGGGCTCTCGACCAACTGGGAGCGCGAGCTCCTTCGCGCCGACCTCGTCCGCGAGCTCGGCCCCGAGCTCGCCGCCCGCATCGACCCGACCTACCCGAAGGGGAACCCGATCGTGATGCGCCCCGGCGAGGGATTCTCGGGCGAGGGCCTGGAGCTGGCCGAGCAGATCGGGCGGGTGCGGCGCCAGATCGGCCTCGCTGCAGGCGCCGGCGGCTCCAACAACTGGGCGGTTAGCCCCGAGCGCTCGGCGACGGGCGGCCCGCTGCTCGCCGGCGACCCCCACCTGCCGAGCGGGATGCCAGGAATCTGGCACCAGATCTCACTCGAGCTCGACGGACGCTTCAGCCGAGGCGCCTCGCTCCCCGGGATCCCCGGGATCTCGTACGGCCAGAACGACGACGTCGCCTGGGCCTTCACCAACGTGATGGCCGACGTCGAGGACCTGTTCGTCGAGCGGATCGACGGCGACACCTACGAGTTCAAGGGGAAGCGACGCCCGCTCGAGCTGGTCGAGGAGGAGATCGCCGTCCGGGGCCGCGACGAGCCCGTCCGCCTCGAGGTCCAGATCACCCACCATGGCCCGATCGTGAACGGGCCCCTAGGGGCCGACGAGGGCCAGCCGCTGGCGCTTCGCTGGGCCTCGCTCGACTTCCCCGCGATCACCCCAGCCCACCTCGCGATCCTCGAGCCGACCAGCGGCGAGGAGCTGGTCGAGATGCTCGGCGCCCTGACGATGCCGGTCTCGAACATGGTCTGGGCGGACCGCCACGGCCACATCGGCTACAAGCTGGTGGGGAGGATCCCGATCCGGGCGGGCGACTGCCCCGACCTGCCGAAGCCCGGCTGGACCGGGGAGTTCGAGTGGGAGGGAACGATCCCCTACGAGGAGCTCCCGGAGCTGGTCGACCCGCCGTCGGGGTATGTGGTGACCGCCAACAACCGGATCGTCGACGAGTCCTACCCTCACCACATCACCAGCGACTGGCTCGACGGCTACCGAGCGAGGCGCATCGAGGAGCTGATCGAGGGGTCGGACGAGCATGACCTCGACGGCTTCCAGGCGATGCAGACCGACCTCCACTCGATCCCCGGCGACGAGGTCGTCCACCGCCTCGCCCGCCTCACCCCCGCCTCCCAGCGCGAGGTTCGCGCGATCGAGCGCCTGAAGAGCTGGGACCGCCGCCTTGCCCCGGAGTCGGTGGCGGCGACGATCTATCAGGCGTTCCTCCTCCGCCTCGGCCACGAATTCGCCCGGGCCGCAATCGGCGACCGCGACCTGATCGAGCGCTACCTCGACCGGGCCGACAACGGCTTCATCGCCCACGTCACCTCACCGTGGCGCTGGCACGCCCACCTGCTCGCGCTGTGGCAGGAGGGCGACGAGGAGCTGATCGGGCGCCCCTGGGACGAGCTGGTCCTGGAGAGCCTGCGCGGCGCCCTCGACGACCTCGAGACCCGGTTCGGCGTCGATCCCGAGCGCTGGCGCTGGGGCGAGGTCCACCCCCTACGCTTCCCCCACGCCCTCGGCGGAACCCACCCGCTGCTCGAGCGGATCTTCACCCGCACCCTCCATCCCGGCGGCGGGCAGGAGACGGTCGCCCAGATCGCCTACGACCCCAACCATCCCTTCGAGGCGATCTGGGCCCCGAGCTGGCGGATGGTCGCCGACCCCGTCCGGCCCGAGCGCTCGCGGTGGCAGGACTTCACCGGGCAATCCGGGCATGCCTGGAGCCGCCACTACGACGACCTCCAGCCGCGCTGGCTCGCCGGCGCCACCCAACGGATGGCGGGCGAGGGGCCGTGGGAGACGCTCACCCTGGTCCCGGACGATCCCGATGCCGAGTAGGCGCGACCAGATCACCCTCACCCCCGAGGAGCAGCGCGAGCTGCTCGAGGCGGAGCGGATCGTGATCGTCTCCAGCCTCGGCCCCAGGGGCTGGCCCCACTCGATGCCCCTCTGGTACGTCCCCCGCGATGCCGAGGTCTGGGTCTGGACCTACGCCAAGTCCCAGAAGGTCCGCAACCTCGAGCGCGATCCCCGCGCCACCCTCCTGGTGGACACCGGCCACCAGTACACCGAGCTCCGGGGGATCCAGATCGAGGCCGAGGCCGAGCTGATCCGCGACCACGACCGGGTGGTCGACTTCGCCAAGGAGCTGACGGTCCGCTACAGCGAGGGGATCGACTCGGTCGAGGGCGACGCGGCGGCGGCGCTCGAGGCGCAGGCCCCGAAGCGGGTCGCGATCCACTTTCACCCCAAGCGGGTGACAAGCTGGGATCACCGCAAGCTCGGCGGCGTCTACTGACCCCGGTCCGGTCAGCTACACGCGATGTTCGTGCACCGGCGCGGGTCCCCGTTGTGCCGGGCGATGTTCCCGCCGCCGTCGATCACCCCGCGGACGGCCTCGATGCCGAGGTCGATGTTGCGCAGGGCCCGGTTGCGGGCCAGCTTCGTCAAGCGGCTCTCGACGTCGAAACCGTCGTCTCCCGCTCCCCTGGCGATGTTCCGCTTTATGAGGCTGCCTTTGTCCTTCTTATGGACCACGAACCGATCGCGACCGCTCCCTCTGACCAGATTTCCGCGAACGACGGTGTTGACGCTCCCGATGCTGGGCCGTTTGATTCCGAGGCGGATGCCGGCCCCGCGAGCGCGAACGACGAGATTGTGGGCGACCAGGTTGCCGCGTCCCTTCTCGATCGCGATGCTGTCCAGCGCTCGGGAGACGCGGTTTCGGATGATCACGTTTCGGTTGCTGTTGTCGACGACGATGCCGCCGCCTCGAATGATGCGGTTGCGTCGCACCTGGTTGCGGTCCGCTTCCATCAGGATCGCCGGCCCATTGCGTGACAACAGGTTCCCTTTGATCAAGTTGCGGGTGGAATCGAAAGCGAGGTGAATGCCGGGCCCGGGGTTGTGCCGGAATGAGTTGTGCAGGATCCGGATGTGATGCGAGGCGAACAAGCCCATCCCGTCTCCCTCGGGCGCGATGTTGTCACTTCCTGAGCTGTTCCGGACGAGGCTCCGGGCCGAAGAGGCAAGCACGAAGCCGAAGAAGAGGTTCCTCGACGAAGAAATGCCCAGCACGCGGTTGTGGCGCACCCTCCCGGCGCTGGAGGTACCGAACAAAACGCCGACCCCGAACCCGCGCACCCGGCCGTGCATCACGGTGACTCCGTCGTGGCCGTCATCGACGATCCCGGTGTCACAGACCTCGGCGTTGGGATCGCACCCGGCAAATTCGGTCCCATCCCCGTCGATCAGCTGGCCGTTCAGATCGAGGGTGATGCCGTCGGCGCCGATCACGATGCCGTTGTTCGGGCAGTTGACGAGGTCGCTGTCGAGGGTCGTGTCGGTGGTGATCGTGTCGCCGCAGCTCACGTGGCTGGCTTCCGCCCGGCTGCCGCTGAACAGGAGGATGCAGGCGCCGGCGATCGCCAGGGTCATGATCACCGCCGAGACGAGTGAGCCGGAGACGGCGAGCGGATGCTTGACGGACATCCTTGTCCTCCTCCGTTGGTCCCCCTGTCTCGAGCCGAGCATACCCCGGGGCGCTCACCCCGCGCAACCGGTCGGGCCGGCGCCGGGTGGGCAGGCCCACCCGGCGCCTTGACCGCGACGAGGGCTGCCGCCGCGCGTCGCTAGCCTCCGGCGGGCATGGACGAGCTGAAGGGACTGATCCTCTCCGGGGGCGCAGGGACGCGGCTTCGGCCGATCACGCACACCTCGGCCAAGCAGCTGGTGCCGGTCGCGAACAAGCCCGTCCTCTTCTACGGGATCGAGGCTCTGGTCGAGGCGGGGATAACCGACATCGGGATCATCATCGCCCCCGAGACCGGCGACGAGATCCGCAGGGCCGCCGGCGATGGCTCCGACTTCGGGGCCTCGATCACGTACATCGAGCAGGAGGCGCCGCTCGGCCTCGCCCACGCCGTCCTGACCGCGGCCGAATTCCTCGACGACTCGCCTTTCGTCATGTACCTGGGCGACAACCTGCTCCGCGATGGCATCGTCGAGTTGGTCGACGCCTTCCGATCGTCGGGGCCAGACGCGCTCATCCTCCTCACCCGGGTCGACGACCCCGCCTCCTACGGGGTCGCTGAGCTGAACGGGCAGCGGGTGATCCGCCTCGTCGAGAAGCCCAAGCAGCCGCCCAGCGACCTCGCCCTGGTCGGGGTCTACATGTTCGCCCCCGCCATCCTCCAGGCCGCCCGCTCGATCGAGCCGTCGGAGCGCGGGGAGCTCGAGATCACCGACGCGATCCAGGCGCTGATCGACGACGGCCACCGGGTCGAGCCCCACATCGTCCGGGGCTGGTGGAAGGACACCGGCCGGCTCGAGGACATGCTCGAGGCCAACCGCCTCGTCCTCGAGGATTTGGAGACCAATGTCGAGGGGACCCTGGTCGACTCCCGGGTGGAGGGACGGGTGGTGGTCGAGAAGGGCGCACGGCTCGAGCGCACCCTCGTCCGGGGGCCGGCGATCATCGGCTCCGGCGCCCGGATCTCCGACTCCTACGTCGGGCCCTACACCGCGATCGACCGCGAGGTGGTGATCACCGGCTCGGAGATCGAGCATTCGATCGTCCTCGAGGGATCGAGCATCCGCGACCTCCACGCGCGGATGGAGGCAAGCCTGCTCGGGCGGAACGTCACCCTCACCCGCAGCGAGGGGATGCCGAAGACGCTTCGGTTCCTGGTCGGTGACAACGCCGAGATCGCGATTCCGTGATTCGGCGGATCCAGGGGGGCGGGGGAGTTTGAAGCTGGTGGTGGCCGGCGCCGGAGGGATGTTGGGTCGCGACGTCGCCAGCGCCGCCCGGGGAATGCGCCACCAGGTGGTGGCGCTGGGACGGGACGAGCTCGACGTAACCGACCCCGCCCAGGTGGAGCGGCGGATCCTCCGAGAGCGGCCCGGGGCGGTGATCAACTGCGCGGCCTGGACGGACGTGGACGGGGCCGAGGAGAGCGAGAGCGAGGCGTCGGCGGTGAACGGCGAGGGGGCCGGATTCGTCGCCGGGGCCGCCGCCGGGGTCGAGGCGAAGGTCCTCTACGTCTCCACTGACTACGTCTTCGACGGGACCAAGAGCGGGCCCTACCTGGAGTCGGACGAGCCCGCTCCGGTCCAGGCCTACGGGCGCTCCAAGCTCGTCGGCGAGCGGGCGACGGCGGTCGCGAACCCGCGCAGCTTCATCGTCCGCTCGGCCTGGCTGTTCGGGCCCCATGGCGACAACTTCGTGGAGACGATGCTGCGACTCGGCGACCGGGGAGCCCCGGTGGTGGTCGTCCATGACCAGGTCGGCTCCCCGACCTACACTGGGCACCTCGCGATCGGGCTGCTGCGGCTGGTCGACGGGACGGCCTACGGGATCCATCACATGGCGGGAGCCGAGAGCTGCTCGTGGTACGAGTTCGCCCAGGAGATCTTCCGCCAGGCCGAGGTCGACGCGAGGGTGATGGCGGCCACCAGCGACATGCTCGACCGCCCCGCGAAGCGGCCGGCGAACTCGGTCCTGGAGAGCGGCCGCGAGGCGCCGATCAAGCTTCCGGAATGGCGCCGCGGGCTCGCCGACTACCTCGAGCGGCGCCGGGCCCGGGCCGCGCGGGGCGGGGGCGGGGAGGGGGCCGAGTGAGGCTGCTGGTCGCCGGCGGCGCCGGCTTCATCGGCTCCAACTACGTCCGCCGCCGGCTGCGCGAGCGTCCCGGGGACTCGATCCGGGTCCTCGACAAGCTCACCTACGCGGGACGGCGCGAGAACCTCGCCGGAATCCCGGAGGACCGCTGCCGGCTGATCGAGGCCGACGTGGCCGACCGCGACGCCACCCGGAAGGCGGTCGAGGGGTGCGATGCGGTGATCAACTTCGCCGCCGAGTCCCACGTCGATCGCTCGATCGAGTCCCCGGGCGAGTTCATCCAGACCGACGTCTACGGAACCTACGTGCTCGTGGAGGCGGCCCGCGACGCCGGCATCCGCCACCTCCAGATCTCGACCGACGAGGTCTACGGCGACCTGGAGCTGGGCTCGGCGACCGAGAGCTCGCCGCTCGCCCCCTCCTCCCCGTACTCCGCCTCAAAGGCGGGGGGCGATCTGATCGTGTCGGCGTTCGCGCGCACCTACGATGCCGACGCGCTCGTCTTCCGCGCCTCGAACAACTACGGCCCCTTCCAGCATCCCGAGAAGCTGATTCCCCTCTGCATCCTGAACGCGCTCGCGGGCGATCCCCTGCCCGTGTACGGCGACGGAATGCAGGTTCGCAACTGGGTCTACGTCGAGGACTGCTGCGCGGCGATCGACATCGCCCTCGAGCGCGGCGAGCCAGGCGAGGCCTACAACGCAGGCGGCCCCGACGAGCTCGCCAACATCGACGTCGTTCGCCGGATCCTCGACTTGACGGGGCGAGACGAGTCCTTGATCGACTTCGTCCGCGACCGCCCCGGCCACGACCGCCGCTACTCGCTCGCCTCCGAGCGCCTCCGGGCCCTCGGCTGGGAGCCGCAGGTCAGCTTCGCCGATGGCATCGGCCGCACGGTCGCCTGGTACCGCCAGAACCGGGAATGGTGGGAGCCGATCCGCTCCGGTGAGTACCGCAGCTACTACGAGCGCCAGTACGGGAAGGCCCTTCGCTAGTGGGGTTCGAGCGCCTCGACACCGAGCTGGAAGGACTGATCCTGTTCGCGACCGAGCCGATCGCCGACGAGCGCGGCTTCCTGATCGAGAGCTACCGCGCCGATGCAATGCCCGGGCTTGGAATCGACACCAAGTTCGTCCAGGAGAACCGATCGCGCTCCCTGAGGGGGACGCTGCGCGGGATCCACTTCCAGACAAGCCCCGGGCAGGCGAAGCTGGTCGGCTGCGTCCGCGGGCGGATCCTCGACGTCGCCGTCGATCTCCGCCGCCGGTCGCCCACCTACCGCCGCTGGGCCGGCTATGAGCTGAGCGACGGGAACCACCGGCAGCTCTTCATCCCGGTTGGCTTCGGCCACGCCTTCCTCGTCCTCAGCGACGAGGCCGACGTCTCCTACAAGCTCTCCAGCTACTACGACCCGGTCACCGAGGCCGGGATCGCCTGGGACGACCCGGACGTCAACGTCGAGTGGCCGGCGATGACCCGCCTGATCTCCGACCGCGATCACAACGCCCCCCGGCTGGCCGAGGTGGCCGACTCGCTCCCCTGGTAGGGCCCGCCCAGCCGACCCCCGCCGGGGGTCGTGATCGCCAACGCCGACCTGGTCCTTATCATCGGTGGGTTGGCCACGAGCGCGAAAACGAGTGCGGAGTCACCCCTGGAGCGCTTCAGCGAGCCGGTCAGGCGCTGGTTCAGAGACAGCTTCGAGGCGCCCACGCCCGCCCAGGAGCGCGGCTGGCCTGCGATCTCCTCGCGCGCCCACGCCCTGATCTGCGCCCCGACCGGGTCGGGGAAGACCCTGGCGGCGTTCCTGTGGGGGATCGACAGCCTCGCCCGCCGGCCCGACCAGCTCGGTTCGGGGGTGCGGATCGTCTACATCTCGCCGTTGAAGGCGCTGTCCTACGACGTCGAGCGCAACCTGCGCGCGCCGCTCAAGGGGATCGGCGCGCCGATCAGGGTCGCGCTTCGCACCGGCGACACCCCGCAGTCCGAGCGGCGGAAGATGCGCCGCGAGCCGCCCGACATCCTGATCACGACGCCCGAATCGCTCTATCTGATGCTGAGCTCCGGGGCTCGCGAGATCTTCGCAGGCGTCGAGGCGGTGATCGTCGACGAGATCCACGCCGTCGCCCCCTCGAAGCGGGGATCCCATCTCGCTCTCACCCTCGAGCGCCTCGACCACCTCGTCGGCTCACCGGTGCAGCGGATCGGCCTGTCGGCGACCCAGCGCCCCCTGGAGCGAATCGGGCAGTTCCTCGTCGGGGTCAATCGATCATGTGAGATCGTCGACGCCTCGGAGCCGAAGGGCCTCGACCTCGAGATCGTGGTCCCGGTCGAGGACATGTCGGAGCCCGATGCGAACGTCGCCAAGCGCAGGGATGGTGGGGACTCGGGCATCGACCCGAACGTCAAGACCTCCCCGGAGCGGATCGACCCGGGCCCGATCGAGGCCTCGCTCGATCCCGCCACCAACACCCGCTCGATCTGGCCCGCGATCTACCCCCGGATCCTGGAGCTGGTCCGGGAGCACAACTCGACGATCATCTTTGTCAACAACCGCAGGGCTGCTGAGCGGATCGCCAAGCGGCTGAACGAGATGCATCTCGATCAGCCGGAGGAAGAGCTCCCCGCCACTGAGCAGATCGGGAATTCCGACGGCTCGGCCGCGGGTCCTGTCGCCGGATCGTCCCGTGCGCCTGACGGCTCACGGGAAGGCGATCCGGCGCCACCCGCGGACGGAGCGGCTGAAATCGCCCGGGCGCACCACGGGTCGCTTTCGCATGAGGAGCGGGCCCTGGTGGAGGAGATGCTGAAGTCGGGGCAGCTTCCCTGCCTGGTGGCCACCTCCTCGCTGGAGCTCGGGATAGACATGGGGGCGGTCGACCTGGTGATCCAGATCGAATCTCCGAAGTCGGTGACCCGGGGGCTCCAGCGGGTCGGACGGGCCGGCCACACTCTCAGCGAGGTCTCGGTCGGACGCGTGTTCCCGAAGTTCCGGGCCGACCTGCTCGAGTGCGCGGTCGTCGCCAAGCGGATGCGGACCGGCGAGATCGAGGAGACGGTCATCCCCCGGAATCCCCTCGACGTGTTGGCGCAGCACCTGGTCTCGATGGTCGCGCTGGAGGAGTGGGAGGTCGACGAGGTCGAGAAGCTCGTCACCTCGGCGGAGCCGTTCCGCGAGCTCTCGCGCGAGCAGCTCGAGAACGTCCTCGACATGCTCGACGGCCGCTACCCATCCGAGCGCTTCGCCGAGCTTCGGCCGCGGATCGTCTGGGATCGGGGCGCCGGCACGGTCCGCGGCCGGCCCGGAGCGCGCCAGCTTGCGATCGCCAACGCCGGCACCATTCCCGACCGCGGCCTCTACGGCGTGCACCTGCCGGACGGGCGGCGGGTGGGAGAGCTCGACGAGGAGATGGTGTACGAGGCACGCCCCGGCCAGACCTTCCTGCTCGGCGCCACCACCTGGCGGATCGAGGAGATCACCCGCGACCGCGTGATCGTCACCCCCGCGCCCGGGGTGCCCGGCGCCGTCCCCTTCTGGCGCGGCGACGGGATCGGCCGCCCCGCCGAACTCGGTCGAGCGATCGGCGAGTTCGCCCGGGAGGCCGTCAACGCCGAGCCCGGGGAGCTGGCCCGCGACGCCGATCTCGATCCGCTCGCGGCCCAGAACCTGGTCGCGTATCTCCGCGAGCAGCAGGCCGCTACCAGGGTCGTGCCCTCAGACGAGACGATCGTGATCGAGCGTTTCCGCGACGAGATCGGCGACTGGCGGCTGTGCGTGCTGTCGCCCTGGGGCGGGCGCGTCCACGCCGCCTGGGGACTGGCGCTGGCGGCGAAGATCCGCGACGAGCGTGAGCTCGAGGCCGACGCGATCTGGTCCGACGACGGGATCGTCGTCCACCTCCCCGACGCCGACGAGCCCCCTCCAGCCGACCTGGTGATGATCGAGCCCGAGGAGCTCGAGGACCTGGTGGTGCGCGAGCTGTCGCACTCGGCCCTGTTCGGCGCCCGCTTCCGCGAGAACGCCGCCCGCTCGCTCCTGATCCCCCGCGCCTGGCCCGGCCGCCGTACGCCGCTCTGGCAGCAGCGGCTGAAGGCCCAGAGTCTGCTCGACGTCGCCCGGGACTTCCCCCGCTTCCCGGTCATCCTCGAGACCTATCGCGAGTGCCTCCGCGACGTCCTCGACCTCCCCGCCCTCGGGCAGCTGCTCCGCGACCTGCACTCCCGCCGGATCACGGTGGTCGAGGTCGAGACCGCCTCGGCCTCGCCGTTCGCGTCCTCGCTGTTGTTCGACTACGTCGCCACCTACATGTACGAGGGCGACACCCCCAACGCGGAGCGTCGCGCCGCCGCCCTCGCCCTCGACCGCGACCTGCTCCGCGAGCTCCTCGGCCAGGAGGAGCTCCGCGAGCTGATCGACCCCCGGGCCCTTGCCGAGGTGGAGGACCAGCTCCAGCATCGGGCCGAGGGCTCCCGGGCCCGTGACCGAGACGAGCTCCAGCAGGTGCTGAGGCGGCTGGGGGACCTGACCGAGGAGGAGTGCGAGGACCGGGTCACCGAGGGCTACTCGGCGGCTTCGATGCTCGAGAAGTTGATCCGCGAGCGCCGGGCGGCCCTGGTGCGGATCGCCGGCGAGGAGCGCTACATCGCCGCGGAGGACGCGGCGCTCTACCGCGACGCCCTCGGGGTGCCGCCGCCCGGCGGGCTCCCCGATAGCTTCCTCGAGCCGACCGAGGACGCGCTCCTCTCGCTCGTCCGCCGCTACGCCGCGACCCACGGCCCCTTCCCGACCCGCCAGCTGGCCGGCCGCTTCCGGATCGATCCCGCCCCGGCCCTTCGCGAGCTCGAGCGCTCCGGCGAGCTCGTTCGCGGCGAGCTCCTCCGGGGTGGCACCGAGCGCGAGTGGTGCGACGCCGACGTCCTCCGGCGCGTGCGGCGCGCCAGCCTCGCCCAGCTTCGCCGCGAGGTGGAGGCCGCCGACCGGATCGAGCTCGCCCGGTTCCTCCCGAGCTGGCAGAACGTCGACGCTCGCCGGGCGTCGGGAGCGGGACCCGATCGCCTCCGCGAGGCGCTCGTCGCCCTCCAGGGCGTCGCCCTCACCCCGAGGACCTGGGAGCGCGACGTGCTCCCGCGCCGCCTCGGCTCCTACAGCCCCTCCTGGCTCGACGAGCTGTGCACCAGCGGAGAGCTCGTCTGGATCGGTGCCGGCGCCCTCGGCCGAAGCGACGGCCGGGTGGCGCTCTACTTCCGCGAGGACGTCCGCGTCGCGGGGCCGCCCGCCGCCAACGCCAGGCTCGAGAGCCCCGCCGGCGAGGTCCACGACGCGATCCGCGATCGCCTCGCCCAGGGGCCCTGCTTCTGGCTCGATCTGATCGACCTCGAGCTCCCGGTCGAAGAGCTCCACGAGGCGCTTTGGGATCTCGCCTGGTCGGGCGAGGTGACGAACGACGCCTTCGCGCCGGTGCGGGCGCCGCGCCTGCGGGCGGCCCAGGCCACCGAGCGCTCGGGCCGGCGCTTCGCGCGGCGGCGGTCGGCGGCGGCCGGGACCGTCCAGGGGCGGTGGTCGATGACCGCCCCGCTGTTCGCCAACGCCCCCTCCCTCGGCCCGAGGCTGCGTGCCCAGGCCGAGCTGATGCTCGAGCGCCACGGGATCGTCACCCGGGAAACGGCGATCGCGGAGGGAATCCCGGGGGGTTTCGCCGCGATCTACGGCGAGCTTCAGAATCTCGAGCTGCTCGGCGCCGCCCGGCGCGGCTACTTCGTCGAGGGTCTCGGCGGCGCCCAGTTCGCTCTCCCGGGAGCGGTGGAGCGGCTGCGGACGCTACCGCGCGCCGACGGCACCACCCTGGTGCTGGCGGCCACCGACCCCGCCAATCCCTACGGTGCGACGCTGCCCTGGCCGAAGCTCGAGGGCCAGCGTCGGCCCGCTCGCGCCCCCGGCGCCTATGTGATGCTCCGCGACGGCGAGCCGCTGCTCTACGTCGAGCGCGGTGGGCGGGGGGCGCTGCGATTGGCGCCGCTCGAGGGGGAGGAGCTTGGGGCAACGCTCGCCCACCTGGCCGCCGCCGCCCGCGAAGGTCTGATCGAGCGGCTCGCGCTCGAGCGGGTCGACGGCGAGCCGGTGATCGGGTCGGCGCTGGAGGCGATGCTGATCGAGGCGGGCTTCCGACGCCAGCCGCGCCGCTTGGTCGCATAGCGCTGCCGGCACGGCGAGGTTGGTCAAACGGCCTCGCCGGCCTCGGCGGCTCGTCGTCTGAGCACCGAGAGCAGGGCGCCGACCACCTCGGGGTCGAACTGCCGGCCCGACTGGCCGCTCAGCTCCGCGCGCGCCTCGGCGGCGGACATCGCGTGCCGGTAGGGGCGGTCCGACGTCATCGCGTGGTACGCGTCGACGGCGAGCACGATCCGCGCCCCGAGAGGGATCTGCTCACCCGCGAGGCCGTCGGGGTAGCCGCCGCCGTCCCAGTGCTCGTGGGCGTGCCGGACGATCGTCCGCACCCCGTAGAGGAAGGGCACCGGGGCGAGGATCTCGGCGCCGACCACCGGATGATCCTTGATCACCTCGAACTCCTCGCTGGTGAGCGGGCCCGGCTTGTTGATGAGGGCGTCGGGCACCGCGATCTTGCCGACATCGTGAAAGATCGCGCCGTAGCGGAGGTCGTCGATCGCGGACTCGGGCAGGCCCAGCTCCTGCCCGACTTCGACGGCGAGCTCGGCGATCACCCGCGCGTGATCCGACTTGTAGGTGTCCCTCGCCTCGACCGCCGCCGCCAGGGCTTCGGCGGTCCCGATCATCGACTCGGTGAGCTGCTCGTACAGGTCGAAGGTGCGGATCGACGACGAGAGGTGTCCCGCCACCGCCGCGACCAGATCGGCGTCCACCTCGTCGAGCTGGCGGCCGGCGGCGAGGCCCACGATCGCCCCCCACGCGCGGCCCCCGATCATCAGCGGGACCGCGACCTCGCCGCCGCGGTCGGCCCCGGGGGCGCCGCCGGGATCGGAGGAGCGCCGCGCCCGGTCCGGCCGGGCAAGGATGGGGCGCTTTTCTCGCAGCGCCCGGCCAACCGTGTCACTGTCGAGGTCGAACCAGGTTGGCGGTGGTTGTGAGCCCCCGGCAGCTGCGACCAGCTCCAGGTCTCCCCCGCTCGGGTCCAACCGGAGAACCGCGGAGGCGTCGAGGTCGAGCGCCTCGCGCAGCTCGCCCGCCACCATCGCGGTGGCGGCCGCCGAGTCCGGCTGGCGAGCGACGATCAGGCCGATGTCGCCGGCGAGCGCTCGCGAGCGCTGGCGCCGATCGGGGCCCTCGGCACCCGTGGGGGCGGCGCGCTCGGCCTCGAAGGCGCGCGTCCTGCCGGCGCGACGGAGCGAGTCCGGACGAGGACCGCCCTTGGCCTCGCGAAGAGCCTCATCCGCCCGCTGGATCAGCTCCTCGTCGGTCTCGCCGTGGGCCCACTCGGCCATCCCCACGCACGCGGTTATCCGGCCGCCGACGATGTGCATGGCCCGGATCGCCGCCCTCACCCGGTCGAGCACGGGTCCCGCCAACCGCTCATCCGCGCCGGGAAGGATGACGGCGAACTCGTCGCCGCCGTACCGGCAGACGATGTCCGCGCCCCGGATGCTGGAGCGAATCGCCGCCCCCACCCGCCGCAGCACCCCGTCTCCCGCGACGTGGCCCCAGATCTCGTTGATCGACTTGAAGTCGTCGAGATCGAGAAGCGCGAGCGACAGGGGCCGGCCCTCGCGGTCCACCTCCGCGAGAAGCTGCTCCAGCCGGCGGGTGAGCGCGTCCCGGTTGAGGCAGCCCGTCAGGCTGTCGAGCTCGGCCGCCTCTCGCACCGCGGCATGCCGCTCGGCGTTGGCGCACGCGAGCCCCGCGAGCTCGGCGAACCCCCCGAGCAGCTCGATCTCGTTCGAATCGATCCGGTGGGCGGACTCGTACCCGGCCGAGATGAACCCGCGCGGCCTGTCCTCCCAGCGAATCGGGACGGCAACGGCGGCCACCACCCGGTTGAGGGCGGCGGCCTCCGGCGGCGCGTACCCCTCGCCCTGGTAGTCGTGGCTGACCAGGGCCCTCCCCGCCCGGACCGCGTGCCCCCCGAGGCCCGTCCCCGGCGCCTGGCGGAAGCCGAGGAGGCTCTCCCGCAACCCGGCGCTGGCGCGGACCACGTATCCCTCGACCTCGTCTCCAATGGAGGCGGTGACGGCGTCGCAGTTCAGCGCCCGCCTCACCTCCTCGGTAAGCGAGCCCAGGAGGAGATCGGTCTCCAGCGATCCGCCGAGCGACTTCGCCGCCCGAACCAGGGCCGCCTGCTCCTCGGCCCGGCGCTCGCGCTCCTCGTGCGCCCAGATCCGCTCGAAAGCCCGTCCAACCGCGAGGGTCACGTCCTCGACCAGGGACCGATCCTCCTCATCGAAGCTCCGCTCGTGCAGGCGGACGACCCCGACAACCAACCCGCGCCCGCCCTCGGTCCGGAACGGCGCCAGGACTCCCGCCCCCGCCCCGATTCCAAGGGCGTCGTCGCCGGCGATCAGGGTGGCCCTCCCGCCCGTGAGCGCCTGGGTCCAGGCCGTCTCCTCGAGCAGCGGCCCGATCGCGTCGGGGTGGAGGCCGACGGAGGCGATGCACCGCTCCCCCCTCCTCGCACCGCCGTCGTCGAGCACGAAGCCGACCGCGGCGTCGAACAGCTCGCACAACTCCTCCGTGAACCACAGGCCGAGGTCGGCCTCGTTGCGCGCCGCGTTGATCAGGCCGACGATCTCGGCGCGGCGTTCGGTCTCGGCGAGTCGGCGCCGCAGCGCCGCCTCGGCGCCCCTTCCATCGCGATCGACTCCGATGTCCGGCTCGCCGTCACCGGACCGGCGATCCGGTGCCGGCGCCGGGCCGTGCTCAGCCGGAGGCGACGGTGACGATGACATGGCCTCGGCGTCCCGCGCGATCGAACGCGGCAAGCTCATGCGTGGCTACGGCTTTCACTGTTTCCCTCGGTCCCCGCAAGCGATCCGCTCACCCCGTGCCCGATTAGGGTAGATCCAGCCCTTGAATTTTTCCTCCCCAGTTTTCGGTTGCGCTGGTTGCCCCGCCGGCGCCCCCCGCCCGACGGTCAGCCCCCGAAACGCTCCCGGAGGGCCTCAACCGACGGTCTGAGTCGCGATAATCGGGAGGGTGGGTACCACGGAGTTGGAGAGCCCGATCGATCTGCTACAGCGAGTTCCGCTGTTTGCGGAGCTCTCCCTGGATCAGCTTCGGCGCGTCGCCCAGGTCGCGATCCCGCGCCGCTACGAGCGGGAGACCCGCGTCTTCCGCGAGGGGGACGCCGGCGATGCCTGCTACATCGTCCGCCGCGGGTCCTGCCGGGTCACCCGCGAGCATCGCGACGGCCGTGCCATCACCCTCGCCAACCTCGGCCCCGGCGCGATCTTCGGCGAGCTGGCGATGTTCGACGGCGGCATTCGCTCGGCGAGCGTCGAGGCGGCCGAGGACACCGAGCTCCTGGCGCTCCCGGCCGCCGACATGCGGACGCTGATCCGCGAGCATCCCGAGATGGCGGAGAAGCTGGTGATCGGCCTCGCCCGGCGGCTGCGCGAGGCGAACGAGCGGATCAGCAGGCAATCCTTCCAGACCGTTCCCGGCCGGGTCGCGGGCGTCCTGCGCCAGCTTCTCGCCCAGGACGAGCTCCCCCCCGGGGGGTGTGAGGGGATCACCGTCCGGCTCCGCCAGTCCGACCTGGCTCAGCTCGCCGGGACCTCGCGGGAGAGCGTCAGCCGCTTCCTCGCGACCCTCGAGCGCGCGGGCGTGGTCCAGGTGGGCCGGGGCCGGGTCACGGTGCTCGAGCCCGATCGGCTTCGCTCCTACATCTTCTGACACCGATGGCGACCGGCGCCCGGCTCTGATGGCGGAGGATTACGCCGCCCGGCGGGCGCTGATGGTGGATCGCCAGCTGCGCCGCCGTGGTATCTCCGACGAGCGGGTGCTGGCGGCGATGACGGCGGTCCCGAGGGACCGGTTCGTCCCCGACCGGATCATCGACCACGCCTACGACGACTCCGCGCTTCCGATCGGCCACGGGCAGACGATCTCCCAGCCCTGGGTCGTCGCGGCGATCTGCCAGGCGCTCGAGCTCGACGGGGACGAGCTGGTGCTCGAGATCGGAACCGGGTCCGGTTACTCGACCGCCGTCCTCGCTTGGCTCGCTCTCGAGGTCGTCAGCCTGGAGCGAATCGAGGAGCTGGCGGTCGACGCCCGCCGGCACCTGGAGGAGCTCGGGGTGGCGAACGCGGAGGTGGTGGTCGCCGACGGGAGCCGGGGCGACCCCGATCGGGCGCCCTATGACGCGATCGCTGTCCACGCCGCCACCCCGGAGGCGCCCCACAGCCTCCTCGCCCAGCTCGCTGCCGGCGGCCGGCTGGTGGTCCCGATCGCCGCCGGCTCGGTCGACATGCTGACCGCGTTCAGCCGGGGCGACGGCGGGATGCGCCAGGAGACGATCGGCCCCTGCCGGTTCGTGCCCCTGATCGGGGTCGAGGGCTTCACCGAGGAATCCGCCGACGACTGATTTCACGGCCCGGGCGCGTTCATCCAGGCGTGGATCGTCCTGGGACCGCCGATCCGGGGCGGAACCGACTAGGCTCGGCCTTGAAGCAGGTGACCGGCGTCTACGTCCTCAACTTCTACTCGGCGGTGTTCGTCGACCAGCTCAAGCGTGGTCGCAAGACCGCCACCATCCGGCTGGGCGATAAGACGCGAAAGTACAAGCGGGGGCAGATCGTCTGGGTCACGGTTGGCTACCGCCATCAGCCCCGTGAGAAGATCTTCGCCGCGGTGATCGACGACGTCGAGGTGAAGCACGTCAGCGACCTCTCCCCCCGCGACATCGAGCACGACAACCCCGAGTTCCGCCGGCTCGAGGAGAGCATCAGCTTCCTGGAGAAGATCTACGGCCGGTCGATCTCCGACGACGACACCGTCACCGTGATCCGCTTCTCCCAGATCGTCGAGCGGCCCCCCGGCCTGGTAGCGCCTCCGTCGCCGAACTGAGCCGATCGCCGCGTACCGCGGCCGCGAGGCGTCCACCGTCGGCCGGGACCGCGGGGTGGCTACAATCCCATCCGGCTTGGCACTCTCATGCAAAGAGTGCCAGCGTCCGTGACGAAGCCCACGCAAGCAGAATCAGCAACAACCAGTTTGCATACGGAGGTACACGAATGAAGTTGAAGCCCCTAGGCGACCGCCTGATCGTGCAGGCGTCCGAGGAGGAGGAGATGACCGAAAGCGGAATCGTCCTCCCCGACACCGCGAAGGAGAAGCCGCAGAAGGGCAAGGTCCTGGCCGTCGGGGACGGCGCCATCAACGAGGACGGCAGCCGCCGCCCGCTCGACGTGAGCGAGGGCGACGAGGTCCTCTACTCGAAGTACGGCGGCACCGAGGTCACCGTCGAGGGCGAGGACCTGCTCGTGCTACGCGAATCGGACGTGCTGGCGAAGGTCGGCTGAGACGAGAACTTAGGAAGGAGGAACCCCGAATATGGCTCATAAGGAGCTGAAGTACGACGAGCAGGCGCGCGCAGCCCTGCAGGCGGGCGTCGACTCGGTGGCCAACGCGGTCAAGGTGACCCTCGGCCCGAAGGGGCGCTATGTCGTGCTCGACAAGAAGTTCGGCGCGCCCACCATCACCAACGACGGCGTCACGATCGCGCGCGAGATCGAGGTCGAGGACGTGTTCGAGAACCAGGGTGCGCAGCTGGTCCGCGAGGTGGCGACCGCCACCAACGACGTGGCCGGCGATGGCACCACCACAGCGACCCTGCTCGCCCAGACGATCGTCCGCCACGGCCTGCGCAACGTCGCCGCCGGCGCCAATCCGCTCGGGCTGCGCCGCGGGATCGAGAAGGCCGTCGAGGCGGTGGTCGAGAACCTGCGCGAGAAGCAGTCGAAGGAGATCGCGGGCAAGGAGCAGATCGCCCGCGTCGCCGCAATCTCGGCCGCCGACGACGAGATCGGCAACATCATCGCCGACTCGATCGACAAGGTCGGGAAGGATGGCGTGGTGAACGTCGAGGAGGGCCAGACCTTTGGGATGGAGCTCGAGTTCACCGAGGGGATGCAGTTCGATAAGGGCTACATCTCGCCCTACATGGTCACCGACCAAGACCGGATGGAGGCCGTCCTCGAGGAGCCTTACATCCTGATCGCAAACCAGAAGATCGGCTCGGTCCGCGACATCCTGCCCGTGCTCGAGCAGGTGATGCAGAGCGGCAAGCCGCTCGTGATCATCGCCGAGGACGTCGAGGGCGAGTCCCTCGCGACCCTGGTCGTCAACAAGCTCCGCGGCACCATCACCGGCGTCGCGGTGTAGGCGCCCGGGTTCGGCGATCGCCGCAAGCGGATGCTCGAGGACCTCGGCATCCTCACCGGCGGCGAGGTGATCACCGAGGAGATGGGGCTGAAGCTGGAGAACACCCAGCTCAGTCAGCTCGGCAAGGCCCGCCGTGTGGTGGTCTCCAAGGACACCACCACGATCATCGACGGGGCCGGCGAGTCGGAGCAGATCAAGGGCCGGATCAAGCAGATCAAGCAGGAGATCGATACCACCGATTCCGACTTCGACCGCGAGAAGCTGCAGGAGCGGCTTGCGAAGCTCGCCGGCGGCGTTGCTGTGGTCAAGGTCGGCGCGGCCACCGAGACCGAGATGAAGGAGAAGAAGCACCGCGTCGAGGACGCCCTCCAGGCGACCCGGGCGGCCCTCGAGGAGGGAATCGTCCCGGGCGGCGGCGTCGCGCTGTTGAACGCCCAGGGCTCCGTCGACCTCGACTCCTACGACGACGATGACGAGCGCACCGGCGCCTCGATCATCAAGAAAGCGCTCGAGGAGCCGATCCGGCAGATCGCCCAGAACTCGGGCTTCGAGGGCTCGGTCGTGGTCGAGAAGGTGCGCGGCCTCAAGCCCGGCGAGGGCCTGAACGCGACCACCGGCGAGTACGGGAACCTGGTCAGCGACGGCGTCATCGACCCGACCATGGTCACCCGCTCGGCGCTCCAGAACGCCGCCTCGATCGGCAAGAACATCCTCACCACCGAGGCGATCGTCGCCGAGCCGCCGGAGAGGGAGACCGCCGGCGCCGGCGCCGGGATGCCCGACATGGGCGGGATGATGTAGCCGGCACGATCACGGCGGCTTCCGCGCGAGCGCGTCCAGAGCCGCCTCTCGCCGCTAGGCTTTGCCTAACAGGCGAGTGCCCGGGAACCGAACCGGGCGACTTCTCGAGAGGCCCGGGTTCGCCCGGGCCTCTTGCTCTTCGTTCGCCGCGTCGGGCGCGGGCCGGCGGAGTGACGCTTCGGCGCTCTCGGACCAGCCCCCAGAGGGTGCACGTTGCTCCGCACGTCCCGGGACCGAATCGAGACCAAGTCGGTACTGACAGCCGGCTCGCCCTCGCCGACGATCCCTCGGGATCCGGGTAAGCAGACCGCCGGCGGGAGCCGGGGGGCGAGAACAAGGAGGTGCCGATGCTGAAGGGAGAAGCGCCCTCACCCGCGGGGCGGCATTTGCCGCCGTGCTCGGGTTGATGGCCGCGCTCGTCACCGCCGGAGCGGTAGTGGCAGGTCCGCATTTCCTGAGGACGAAGACCTACAGGAACAACGAGGGAATCTTCGCCACCCAGAGCGGGGTGTCGGGTGTCAACCCGACCATCCCGATCTCCGACACCGGTGCCAACGTCGCCAGCTTGAACGTGCCACGCGGCAAGTACGCGATCTCGGCGAGCCTGTGGGCGGATCAGATTACGCCGGGCGGCCAAGCGAACACCGCGGTGCGCTGTGCGCTCAACGTGAATGGGCAGCGGGAGCAGGTGGTGGGCGGGATCGTGCCGGTCGATGGCGGCGATCCGGCCAACCCGGTGATCGCACTGGAGGGTGCCCAGAACGCGACCAAGGCGAGCAACCAGATCGCCGTCAGCTGCGATGACTTCACCAGCGCCAGCGACGCCCAGGCGCACGACGTCAGGATCGTCGCAGTTCGCGCCCCCAGCCTCCGCGGAACCTAGGGAGAAGGAACCGGCCGGGGGGGGGGGGGGGGCGGCCGGGGGCGCCGCCCCGGGCCCGGGGGGGGGCGCGGCCCCCCCCCCGCGGCCGGGCGGCGGAGGGGGGGGGAGCCGCG
>JBKPIY010000059.1:0-10961 GCA_046730475.1 Actinomycetota bacterium | reverse complement strand
GCAGTAACCCGCTCGGCGCGTTCTCTATCGCCGCCACGCACGTTTCCCACTGCGCTCGAGGTGTTTCGTTGGGGGGCGCCCCCGGCTCGTCAGCCGCGCTGGGTCTAGCCGCTGACGCCCTTGCGGCGGAGCTCCTCGCGCGCCGCGTCGGTCTTCGAGAGTCCCTCGATACCCATCGCGCGGAGGACCGGTGGCGCCTTGGTGAACTGGATATCGCGGTAGTCGACGACCTGTACGTGGTTACCCCAAGGGTCCAGGAAGTCGAGTGAGCCGCTTCCTTGCACTCCCACGCCGGCCTGCTGAAGCGCCGCCCGGACGGCTTCCTTATCGTCGACGACGAGCCCAAAGTGCCGCGCTTGGTCGGGAGGCTGGCTTCGCCCCGCCGCAAGCGCGATGAACTGATCGCCCATGTCGATGAAGGCCATCGACGCGCCGGCGCGGCCCCGCAACTCGAACTCGAAGAGGCGTCCATACCAGGCAAGCGCTTCCTCGACGTCATCGACCTCGAGCGCAACGTGGTTGATCCCGATGAGCCGCGCCATCGCTACCGACCCTAGCGGGTCGCGTTCTTCCCCTGGAAGTGGCTGGGGGCGGCCGAGGTGGAGCATCGCCTGGCGATCGGGACCTCGTCCGAAATCGCTGCCTCCAGTCTTAGGCTTCCCGGTCGTCGCTGTGTCACTGGCTCGCGAAGAAGGTCTCGCCTTGCAGGGTCAGGACGTTCCCCGGCAGGAACAGTTGGAACCCGCCGCTGCCGTGGTCGGACAGGGTGTAGAACTCCGCGGCCCAGAGATGACGGTTCGTGGCAAGCTCGGTCAGCTTGTTCAGGCCCGCCTCCGTCCAGGTCTGGATGAACGGCGAGGTGTAGCGGGGGTCGCCGAAGGGATCCAGGTTCCACTCAGAGATCCAGACCGGAAGCTTGTATCCCGCGGTGACGAAGTTCGCCTCGGCGCTACTGATGTGATTGTCCCACCTGGAGATGGCGTCCATGCAGTATTGGCCAGTGTTGGACGTACCGCAGGCGTATTCGTGCCAGCTCACACCGTCGGGGCGCGGATTCGCGTGCTGGAGGAAGTAGAGCAGGTAGGAGGACTTGTACTGGGCCGTGACCGGCCCGATGAACAGGGCGTTCGGGTGCGCGGCCTTCAACTGTGGAACGTCACGGTTCCAGCCATCGACATACCCGCTCGCCGAAAGGCCACACTGGCCATCGTTCTCGTTCCCGTATTCGACCCAGTATTGCTGCGACGGAAAGACCTGATCCACCAGCCAGAGAAGGTGCTGGCCGGCCGGTACGTCCACGGTGCAGTTCCCGCGCACTATCACCTGAGGGGTCGCACCAGCACCCTCAACCGCGTCCAGGATCTTCAGGTAGTCGGCGTCCGTGAAATTCGAGCGGTACGGTACGCGCAGGTACGCGGTGCCGTGGCTGCGGAGGGTGCGTTGCAGCGAGGGGTCAGTGATCTGGTCCGAGCTCGTGTACCCCGAGACGTTGATCGACCGGATGCGTCGCCTGATCGAGCCCTTTGCGTCGTCTACAGCTCGCGTGCTTGAAGGCGAGCACCGGATGCAGCTCGATCGCGTTAGGAGCGGTACCGGTCTGTCCGTGGGGAAGGTCGAAGAAGCCGACCCCAATCAGCGTCGCAGCCCCCTCGAGGTCCGCGAAATCGCTCGACGGCGGCTGCCCGCATGCGGCGACCAGGGCGTGACGCGCCTTGCTCATCGCCTTTCGCTTGGGTGAACTCCGGGCACCGTTGCACCTCGGGTCTGGGAACGCCGCGATCATCGTCTTCGAGGGATGGCGCGGCGCGCCGATGACCAGGCGGATGTCGCCATCGTGCTCCAGCCTCATCAGCCGTAGCTTCGCCCGGACTCGGTAGGTCGTCGTTTCCACGCCCTTGATGCGCGGCGTCCTCTCGCCGACGTTCGGCGCCGGCTTTTTGCGCAGCCTCTTGATCGACGTGTCCCTCGGCTTGAAGTTGACCAGCCGCTCACGCCTGTCCGAGAGTGTCTTGACAGCCCCGCGCTTGACGCCGCAGCTCGCGGCTTGCGTCGCGCCACCGCTCCGAGCCAGCGCCTCCGCGACCGCGATCGAGGACAGGACCGCGAGGATGGCCGCCATCCAGCGCACAAACGGAGGGGAGCCTAGCTACGCCCGAGGTCGTCGTGGCGGTCGTGCGGACACATGTTCGCCTTCACCGCGAGGAGCCTCCTCTCGCGGACGGCCTGGACAACGCGAAGGCCCTCCGCGGGGCAACGCAGTCCGACTCCGGTCTCGCCAACGCAAGCGTCGATGTGCCCGAATCCGAGATAGTTGGGCTGTGACATCGGCGAACCTCGAGCTCGTGCGATCGCTCTACCCCGCCTGGGAGCGCGGCGACTGGAGCTCGGCGAGTGGGCGGACCCCGAGATCGAGTTCGTGGTCGCCGACGGGCCCGCTCGCGGCGTCTGGAGGGGGTGGCCGCGCTCGCGGAGGCGTGGCGCGAGTTCCTGGAGACCTGGGAGGGGTGGCGGGTCGAGCCCCAGGAGTATCGAGAGCTCGAGGACGAGCGCGTCATCGCGCTCATCAACCTCAGCGGGCGCGGCAGGACGAGCGGGCTCGAGGTCGGCCAGATGCGGGCGGAGGGGGCGAACCTGTTCCAGATCCGGGCGGGCAAGGTGACCAGGCTCGTCCTCTACTGGGAGCGCGAGCGCGCGCTCGCCGACGTCGGCCTCGCGGCGGAGTGAGCCCGACTCCCGGCGCTCGTAGGCCGCTCCCTTGTGATGGGTTGCACTCGTCGGGGGATCGCCGTCGCTTCGCCCGAAACCAGGCCTGGTATTCGCCGCTAGCGGCCGTCTGCCGGTGGCCAGGCGATCAGAGGCTTCCCGATCTCCCAGTGGTGGCCGAAGGGGTCCTCGATCCGCCCCAGGCGCCAGCCATGCTCTTCACTCACCGGGTAGACCTCCGTGGCGCCGGCCGCAATGGCCCGCTCGATCGCCGCATCGGGGTCCTCAACGATCAACAGCATTCGTGTCGTGCCCCCGCCAAGTGACTCGGGGCTGAAGTTCCGGTGCGGCGGCGACTCGTCCGCGACCCAAAACGATGCGTCCTCCACCGAGAGCTGAGCGACCACCGCCTCGTTTTCGTCGGTTCCACCAACCCGGTAGTCCTCGACGGCCCCAAAAGCGGCCTTGTAGAACTCGATCGCGGTGCGACCGCGCCGCACCGAGAGCTGGGGCATGATGCTCGTCCTCTGGTCGCCACCCGATTACCCACCACGTCGATGCGAACTCCTTCCGGAGAGGGCGGGCAAGCCGATCACGGGGTGGCCGTCGCGGGTGGTCATCGGTGCGAGATGAACTGCTCGAGCTTTTCGAAGCTGGTCCCCCAACCGTCTACGTGAAGGGCGCGGCGCGCCTCGGTCTTGAAGGGTCCTTGGGCGAGGTGGACCTCGGTCGACCCTCCGAGATCCCGGAACGACAGCTCGACCAGCGTCTCGACGTCGTCGGGGTCGGGGTCCTCCCACACGAACGTATACGCGAGGCGGACGGGTGGGTCGACCTCGCGGAACTCTCCGGTGAGAGAAAACGGATCTCCCTCGGGGGGCTGCATCTCGATCCGGTAGCTGGCCCCCGCGCGCGGGTTGAATTCGAGGCTCGGGACGCTGAAGCCGGCCGGCCCCCACCATCCCGCCAGCTGGCCGGGATCGCTGAACGCACGGAACGCGACCGAAGGAGCGGCGGGAAGGACGCGCTTCATCTCGAGGGCCAGCTCGCCCGATTGCGCCGTCATACATCGACCCTATTACGTCCCCGCCCGATTTGGAGGAGGCGCGCCGGGCCTCGCCCGGCCACCGCGTCGTGCTGAAGCGCGGGACTCCGAAACGGCCTCGCTAGGCGGAGCGGCGAGCCGAGCCCCGTTTTCTACGCAACACTTTTGCGTGTGGAAACCACGGCACCGCTGATCGACCCCGCGCCAAGGACATTCTTCGGGGTGCCGAGCCTGCGCGACCTCGACACGCTCGAAGCGCAAGTGGCCTTCCTCGGCGTCCCCTACGACGGCGGCACCCCGCAGCCGGGGCTCCCGACCGGGCAGCGGGCGGGGCCTGCGGCCGCCCGTGAGGCGACCCAGGCCCAGTTCAACTATCCGCGGTTGAACGGCGCGGGGCGCGACCATGGCGCAGACGGCTGGTATGACGTGGAGGCCGATCGCGACTACCTGGTGGGCGTGACGATGGCGGACGTCGGCGACGTCGCGATCCAGGGCTCGGACACCGAGGCAAATTACGGGCGGATCACAGCTGCCGCGCGGGGGATCGCCGAGCGCGGGGCGCTGATGGTCGCGATGGGGGGTGACCACTCGATCAGCTACCCACTCGGCCGGGGGATGGATCTGTTGGGTGAGTTCGATGTCGTCCACGTCGACGCGCACACCGATTTCCTCGACGAGCTGGATGGCGCGCGTCTCACCGGCGCGAGCCAGCTGCGGCGACTGGCGGAGCTCCCGTTTGTGGGCACTGTCACGGCGCTTGGGGTTCGAAATGTGGAGCGCGCCGAGGTGGAGGGGATGCGAGAGCTGGGGGGACGATGGGCCACCAGCCTCGACGTCCTCGAGCGTGGTGTCGACGATGTGGTCCGTGAGACCGTCCCGGAGACAGAGGCGCTGTACGTCTCGATTGACCTCGACGTGCTCGACTCCTCGGTCGCGCCCGGGCACTCGCTGCAGGAGCCTGGCGGGCTCAGCTATCGCCAGCTGCGCGCGATCTTGGTCGAAGTGGCACGACGGGGGCCCCTGATCGGCTTCGACGTCGTCGAGTTGAACCCGGCGCGCGACCCGTCCGGGGCCACGTCGCGAGTGGCCACCTGGATCGTCACCCATTTCCTGAGCGAGATCTTTGAGCAGTCGCGCTGAGCGCGCTGCCGCTCAAACTTCGCGGCCGAACGTAGATCTGGCTCCCGGGACTCACGGGAGGTCTCCGCCCTCTTCGCGGCGATATGCGCGCGCGAGAGCTCCGAACGCGGTGACGCCTGAGCCGACGAGCTCACGGTCGTCGGATTCTTCGCGCGCGGGGGGTTCGCCGGCCGTCGGCTTGCGGCTGACGCGTGGCGCGGAGAGGAAGACAAGTGCGAGGACCATCACATCACCCTCGGCGCGCTGGTCAGCTGTCGCCGGGTTCGTTGCCGACGAGGATCACCGCCTCGAAGCGCTCGATCCCGTTCGCGCGTGCCCGTGCGGCGAGTCGCTCGATCAGCGCCGTCCCGACCCCGCGACGCTGCCACAGGTCGGCGACGGTGCAGGCGAATTCGGCCCGCGTCGGATCGTCGGGGTCACGGTCATAGCGCGCGATGCCAATGCCTTCCCCAGCGACCACATCGAGCGCCCCCAGCGCCTCGTGGGACTCGTGATCGATGTCCACCAGCTCGATGAGCTGACGCGCCGTGAGGTGATCGATGCGCTCGTGGAAGCGTTGGAGGCGCGACATGGCGCTCAAGCGCTCAAAGCCGAGCGCGAGCTCGTGCCGGTCCTCGGGCTCTACCGGCCGGATGAAGATCTCCGCTCCGTCCGCTAACCGCACGCGCTCGCCGCGGAGCGCGGGCGAGGGCCGGGGATGGGCCTGCAGGTCCAGCGCCAAGCCGCCCGGGGCCAGCGCACGCTCGGCGGCCTTGGGAGCGGCCCCGATGTCCTCCTCGAGGGCGCGAAGCTCAGCGACCGGGACGGCGTACTCGCGTTCTTCTGAGCTGCGCTTGCCGGGCATCTCGGCCTCCCGTGCAGAGGCGTTCAGAGAGATCCGACGAGGCGGGGACCCACGACGGACGCCGTCTTGGGCGCAGGCAAACATCGGACCTCGTGCGTCAACGATCCCGTCCCTACTCCGACAGCAAGGGGATTGCCCATGGCTCGTAGAACTTGAGGCGGCGGGCCGTCTCGGTCTTGATCTGGGTCGCGATCGATCAGCAGGTCAGGGCTCGCCGGCGATGACTTGGGTCGCGCCCTGCGTACGCTCACGGTAATGGCGATCGCTCGCAGGCTCGTCCCGCTTCTCGGCCTGGCCGGCGCCTACGCGCTCCTCGTCCGCCCGCGGATGCTTCGGTGGGGCGCCACCAACGAGGAGGTCGACCGTGCCTACCCGGGCGCCGACCTGATTCCCGACGGCCAGCGCAGCGCGACGATGGCCGTGACGATCGAGGCCCCACCGGCGAGGGTCTGGCCGTGGTTGGTGCAGATGGGCGCCGATCGCGGCGGCTGGTACAGCTGGGACCGCCTCGACAACTGGGGGCGCTCGAGCACCGAGCGGATCCATTCCGAGTGGCAGCGGATCTCCGTCGGCGATCGGTTCGCCGGGACGCCCGACGGGAGCCAATCGTGGGAGGTCGCAGCTCTCGAGCCCCAGCGGTTCCTCGGGCTGCGCATGTCGCTGGATCTGCGCGGGCACCGGTTCGACCCAGGGGCCGGGAGCCGTCCGCGCTCCTACACCGACTCGCTCTGGGGATTCCTGCTCGAGGAGCTTCCCGGAGGCCGCACCCGGCTCGTCGTCAGCGGCTACTGGGCGCTCCGTCCCCGCGGGCTTCAGCCGATCATCAGCTTCCTCTTCCTGGAACCCTGGCACTGGATCATGCAGACGCGCCAATTCGCCAACCTCAAGCGGCGCGCCGAGCGCGATCCAGCGGGCGTCGGGCGGACGGTCACCGCTACCGGCCGCGCCGGCGCCGCCGACTGACCGTCGGCTACGGCACTTCCGCCCCGCGCGTCCAGAGCGGCAGTGGCCACCTTGCCCTTGGACGGGCTCGCCCGGCGTTGGCTCGTCACTCGGTGAGCTTGGTCAGGAAGAGCCACGCGCTGGCGACCCCGCCCGTCATCGCGGCAATCACCGACGGGATCACGACGTAGATGCCGTCACCCCGGCGAGCAGGAGGGCGCCCGACGCGGCGAGAAAGAGCGACGTGATCGTATCCGGGCTCAGGACGCCCAGCACGCGTGAGATCGGCTGGGTCCTCGGGTTCGCGCTCGCGCGGCGGTCCAACCAGAAGAGTCCGCCGCTCAGCGCCAGTGCGAGCACGAGCAGCTCCGCACCGAGTTCCCACTGGTGCTGGCCGGGAATGGCGAGCACGATCGCGACGAGCAGCACCGCCATGAAGAGGCTCAGCGTTGCGGCAGCCCGGTTGCGGAAGTCCGGCGAGGCGGAGATGACCTCGATCCTGATCGAGACGGATATGAACAAGAGGCCGATGAGGGCGCCCGCGGCGCCTCCGACTACGACCTCGAACGTGTCCCATCCGGACAACGCGACTCCTCGGATCGGCAAACGGACACGCGGCTCCGCCCGCGGCAGCGCCGCGACCAGCATAAGCGACGGTTCGCTCGCGCTCTCCATGCGACTGGACGCTGCGGTTCCGCCCGGCCGCGTGGACCAACGCGCCGCTCCTTCGCGTGCGAAGGGAGGCCAGCCTCAAGGTGCGCCGTCGCCATCGCTCCTCCGAGCGGAAGGCACTCAAGTCGGCGAGTGACTCGTTCTAGCGGCCGGGTGAGATCCGCGTCCATCCGTCGCGGTGGTTGACGCGTAGGCGGCCACGAAGCCTTCCCGCCAGCTGGGATAGCGAAGGCTCCAGCCGAGCTCGCGTTTGGCCTTCACGTTCGAGGCGCCGCGGGACTCGGTTTGCATCATCACCAGGGCTTCGCCCGCGACCAGCCGCGCCAGCCAGCGGGGAAAGTGGCGGGGCGGCTTGGCGCCGAGCACGCTCGCGAGCACCGGCAGCCACTCGCGCACCGGGGCGGGCTCGTCGTCGACGATGTTGTAGATGCCGGCTCGGTCGTGCTCGAGCGCGAGCACGGTCGCTGCGGCGGCGTCGTCGAGGTGGATGAATGAGGAGACGCCGCCGCCGTTGCCGACGATCGGGAACCGCCGCTTGCGCACGGGCTCGAGCAGCCCGTCGTTGGGAGCGCCGTAGAAACCGCCGTAGCGAAGCGCGATCCCGCCGGCGTCCGTGACCGCCTGGTCGAGATGGCGCATCGCGGCGTTCGTCTCGCGCGTCGTCGGCACCGGGGTGGGGTCGAGTGGATCGTCCTCGGTCTTGACCGGCCCGCCCTGGCGCGCGTACCGGAAGCTCGCGAAGCTCTGGGCGACGAACCGGCGCAGGTCCGCCTCGCGCGCGGCGGCCAGCAGCGCGTCGGTGCCCTCGGTCCGAAGCCGGTTGGTCTGCCCGAAGCTGCGGTCAAGGTTCCTGGAGAAGCGCACATCCGCCAGAGCGGTCGCCTGGTGGACGATCGCGTTGGGCTCGGTTTCGAGGACGGCCTTGCGCACGGCGCGAGGGTCGAGCAGGTCGAGCGCGATCGGCTCCGCCCCGAGCGCCCGTACACGTTCGGCGTTTCCAGGTGACTTGAAGGTGCCGATCACCTCGTGCCCCCGTCCGATCAACTGAGGAACGAGCCGGGTGCCGATAGCACCGCTCGCCCCCGCAACGAAGACTCGCATCGTGTTTCTCCTTTCGGTATCGGGTTGGCGTGCTGGGTGTTCATTGCCGACCAATGTGTCCCAGGGCCTCGTCACATCAGCTGGATTGCGCGGGTCTAGTGCTATGACACGACGCGACGAAGGAATGTGACCGATGGATGAGCGCGAATCGCTGGCGGAACACTTTGAGGAGCACCGAACCCGACTCAGGGCGGTGGCCTATCGGATGCTCGGCTCGCTGAGCGAGGCCGATGACGCCGTCCAGGAAGCCTGGCTGCGGCTCAGTCGCTCGGATACCAGCGACATCGAAAACCTCGGCGCATGGCTGACGACCGTCGTCGGACGAGTGTCGCTGAACATGCTGCGCTCGCGCCGGTCGCGACGCGAGGAGCCCCTGGGCCCACACGTGCCCGAGCCGATCGTCGACCGCGCCGACGGGACGGACCCGGAGCACGAGGCGCTGCTGGCGGACTCGGTCGGGCTGGCGCTGCTCGTCGTGCTCGAGACGCTGTCTCCGCCCGAGCGGCTTGCGTTTGTGCTCCACGACATTTTCGCGGTGCCCTTCGACGAGATCGCGCCTATCGTCGACCGCTCCCCCGAGGCGGCACGCCAGCTGGCGAGCCGAGCACGCCGACGCGTACAGGCTGAGAACACCGTCCCCGACGCCGACCTGGACGCCCAGCGCGAGGTCGTCGAGGCGTTCCTCGCGGCCGCGCGCGATGGGGACTTCGACCGGCTGGTCGCGGTGCTCGACCCAGATGTCGTGCTGAGAGCCGACCTCGGTCCGCTGCCGGCAGGTGGATCGCGAGAGGTCCGCGGGGCGGCGGCCGTCGCCGGCCAGGCGCTGAGCTATTCGCGGCTCGGGCTGCGCACGCAGCCGGCGCTCATCAACGGCGCCGCCGGAGTCGTCTCGATCCTGGATGGACAGCCGTTCTCGATTGGGGGCGTCACGGTCAGGGGCGGGAGGATTGTCGAAATCGACATCCTCGCCGACCCGGCACGTCTGCGCCGGCTCGACCTGACCATCCTCGACGCCTAACCGTGGCCGACGGGCGGGCGGATGTTCGACCTCGGCGGCCCTCTGACGGACAACCGGGCGCGAGGACTCAGGGGCTCACCGAATGAAGCTTCGCGCTACCGGGTAATCGCCGCGCGAAGGCCTGGATGACCGCCCGAGAGATCATGTCCCGCGAAACCGGGGGCTTGAGCGACAGCCTCACGCGGGGAGGTCGGGGGCGGGCCGCGTGCGACGGTGCCGCATGGAGGGCCAGGCCGGCGGAGCCTATCCGGGGGACCTCTTCCGCCTGCGTCCTCGTATCCCAAGCAGGCATCGACGGCAAAGAGGCACGAGATGAGGACGCTGCGCGTGAGGGCTTCGCTGGTCGCATTGAGTGCGGCGGTCGGCGTTGCAGGGCTCTTCGTTGGCGGATGCCAAGGGGAAAAAGCCGGTGACGAGCAACCAGCCCTCGACGCTCGGAGAAGCCAAGCGCCTTGTCGAGTCCAGGGTGTTCCTAGAGTGAGGCCAGACGTGCGCGCCGTCGCCTTCGCCTATGGCGAGGGCCCCGTTTTCGTCGGCCTTGGCACGGGCGATGGCGTGGTTCGCTACACGGTGGACACCAGGAGACACGACGGCTGGTACTACTACAAGACGCTCTGGGCGGTCGCGTCGACCTATGCAGGGGAAGTCGTGATCACCGGGAGTGAGACCCGCGGATCCCACGAGCTGCGGTTCAATCCTGCGGCGCGATTCCCAGGGCAAAAGCATCTCCGATTGCGCTTGCCTCCCGATGATTCGGGGAAATGGCGCTACGGACCGAGCGACACGCTAATCCGAGCGCCCGGGTGCTACGCATTTCATGTGGCAGGCGAGGGGTTCAGGCAGACGATCGCCTTCGAGGCGCGCAAGTAGCCGGACCTGCATCCAAGCGCTCGCGATGACCAGGGCGGCTTCCGCGGAGGTCGAGATCACCCGACATGACGCGCGCGCTCAGCCGACACCAGCATCCTGAAGTCTAAGAAGGCCTGAGAGTTGCTCACGGGACTCCTTTGGGTTTGTGCGACACCCTCACGCGAAAGCGAAAGCGGAGCGGGTCACGTGTGCCGACCGAGCGGGCCAAGCCCGGGCCCTTGGCGCGCGTTGTCAATGTCTTAGCGGCGTCGCCGGGCCGTGATCAACCAGGAACGCGAATCGAGGACCACGCCGCGCTCGTCGCTGTAGTGCGCCGCGAGCGTCTCGCGCAGGCGCTCGACGGTACGAGCCGCCTCGCCGTCGCTCAGGCTCGCGAGGGCCGCGCTCGTGTCCTGAAACCCCTGGACGAACGCGAGCGCGGCGTCGAGGTCGTGTCCGTAGATGACCGGCTCGTGGACGTCCTCGAAGCGCATCCCGTCGAAGCCGGCGCCCTCGAGGATGCCCGCGGTGGCTTCGGCATCGCCGAGCGAGAAAGGGTCCGCGCCCGGCTGCGGTGGCTGCGCCGCGTCGCCCAGCGCGGCGTCGATCGCCCGCGCCCATTCGTTGTGCTCGTGTCGCTGCCAGAC
>JBKPIY010000058.1:0-12268 GCA_046730475.1 Actinomycetota bacterium | reverse complement strand
CATCGACGACCCGCTTGACCATGATCAGGCGCCCCTTCGGGCCGAGCTTGGCGTTAGCGTGGATCTTCATCCGGCGCTCCTCCTTGGCCCTGGGTGGCTTGGCACCCCCAGCCTCCAAGGAGGCCCGGATGAACAACGTGGGTTAGGAACTACACCTAGAGGCTTGATGTGGGTTCCCCACTCACCGCAAGGAACCCGCTCGTGAGCACGGAAAAGGGTCCCCAGCCCCGCCCCCTCGTGATTGGAGCACGAGATGACAGCCTCGCTGGAGACCCTTGTGATTGCAGCCTACGTGTTCGCGGCGTCGCTTCGGATTCCTCGCCCCGGCCCGGAGGGAGAGGTAACCGACGCCGAGCTGATCGCCCTGGCGGTCGCGCAGGCGGCGATGGGCGAGTCCTCGGACCGCAAGTTCCTCGGCCTGGTCGCCCACCGGCTGCTCGGCTGGTTCCCGCACCTGCCCCACCAAACGCAATACAACCGGCGGTTGCGGCGCCTCACCCCCTGGATCACGACGGTGCAGCTCGGGCTGGCCGAGCTCTTGGCCGAGGGGCGGGTACGGCTCGCCGACGGCACCCTGATCAGCTGCGCCAACTACCCCGGCTGCGCTTCGCGGAGCCACTTCGCCGGCGAGGCCGCCTACGGCTACTCGCCCTCCCACCGCCGCTTCGTCTGGGGAATGCGGCTGGTCTTGGTGACCGACCCGAAGGGGGTGCCGCTCGGTTATGACCTGGTCGGCCCGAAGACCGGCGAGGAACGGGAGGCGGTCGTCGACCTCGCCTGCGCCCACCCCGGCAGCGTCCTTTACTGCGACAAGGGCCTTTGGGGGCGCGAGCTCGACTCCATGCTTGAGCTCACCGACGTCGAGCTCATCACCCCGGCGCGCCACCGAATCGGAGAGCGGCCGCCCGCCGAGGTGGAGAAGGCGCGAATCCGCCTCGTCATCGAGTCGGTGCTCGCCAACCTCAAGCGCCAGATGCGGCTCGGCGATCACTCGCCAAGACGCCCGCGGGGCTCGCCCAGCGACTGCTGGCGCTCACCCTCGGGATCTTCTGCAACCTGCTCGCCGGTCGCCCGGCGAGGGCGCTCGTCGCCTATGACGGGCGTTGAACCCACATCAGCGCTCTAGGCGTCGTGCTCGCGGGCGAACTCCGCAGGCTGGGGCGGACCCTGAAGCCCGCCTTCCTCAAAGATCGCCGGCATGTCGGGGTCAGACAAGAGGTTCCTAAAACCCTCCTCGTCCCAGTCGAAAACCACCCAGACGCGACGATCATCGTTGGGATCGCGAAAGACGTGCGAACCCTTGCTCCCGTGCTGCTTTCGCTTCTCAGCGCCCTTCGTAGAGAACGCGTTCCAGAAGCGGTCGAAATCTTCGATCTTCGATGTGGCCAGGACCATCTCTCCTCCTTCGTTGGACGTGTCGTGGCGCTACTGCGACATCGCCCACGCAGTATCTCGCGGCTACGCCCGAATAGCCGCTTTCCATGGCGGTCTCAAACCACCGCCGCACCACCCGAGAGAGACAGCGACTCGCTGACCAACGAAGGAGGTGCGGTGATGCCAAAGGGCTACGGCCTGAGCGAGGCGACGAAGGACGGGATCTGGGAGCTGCGAGCGGAGGGGCTGAGCGATCGCGAGATTGGGCGCCGGCTCGGTCTTGCCCGGGGGACCGTGAGCAACCACCTGGCGAGAGCGGGAGGCATCCGGCCCAGGGCCCGCCGGCGCCCCGAGAGCTGCCTGAGCTTCGAGGAGCGCGAGGAGATCTCGCGCGGGATCGCCCGCGGGCACTCGGCCCGCGCCATCGCCCGGGCGCTTCGCCGCTCGCATACGACGATCGCCCGTGAGATCAACCGCTGCGGCGGGCGGCGGCGCTACCGCGCCCACGCCGCAGACCGCGAGGCCTGGCGCCGCTCGCGGCGGCCGCGGCCGACCAAGCTCGAGCTCTGTCCCGAGCTTCGCCGGGTGGTCTCAGAGCGCCTCCAAGAGGACCACTCCCCCGAGCAGATCGCGGGCTGTCTCCGGCTCCGCTACCCCGACAATGAGGCGATGCGCGTCTCCCACGAGACGATCTACCGGGCGCTCTACGTCCAGACGCGGGGGACGCTGAAGCGGGAGCTGAGCCGGCACCTGAGGCGAGGTCGGTCAAGGCGCTATGCCCGCTCGCAATCGTCAAAGGGCCAGGGCCAGGGCAAGCTCACCGGGATGGCGATGATCTCCGAGCGCCCCCCGGAGGTCGACTCACGCGCCGTGCCCGGCCACTGGGAGGGCGACCTCTTGATGGGCGGAAGGGCGAGCGCGATCGCGACCCTGGTCGAGCGCCAGACCCGCTACTGCCAGCTCGTTGCGCTCCCCGAGGGGAGCGGCGCCGTCGAGGTCTGCGCTGCGCTCAAGCGGAGCATCACCACCCTGCCGGCCCAGCTTCGCCGCTCGCTCACCTGGGATCAGGGCTCGGAGATGTCAGAGCACCGGCGCTTCTCGGTCGAGTCCGGGGTCGAGGTCTACTTCTGCGACCCCCAAAGTCCCTGGCAGCGGGGCTCGAACGAGAACACAAACGGCCTCCTTCGCCAGTACTTCCCGAAGGGAAAGAGCCTCGCCGGGGTGGACCAAAAGCGCCTCGACGAGGTAGCCGAGAAGCTCAACGGCCGCCCGCGCAAGACGCTCGGCTTCGCAACCCCGGCGGAGAAGCTCGCCGAGCTGATCGACGGCCTCGAGGAGGCCGGCGCCGAGCGCTGATCTCGCGTCGGCCTACGGCCTTCGCTCGACAGCGCTCCGAACCAGATGGGAGGATGCGATACGTCAGGGGTGGTGCAGTGACCGGTTGAGGTTGCAGTCCATTTCGACACTGTTGATCGCGTCGGACGGGACCTCTGAGAGACCCGCATTGCTGGCGATGGGAGCCTCCGTCGGATTACTACTCTGTTTCCGATGGCGAGCGTCTCGCGGATCCACCGGACGACAGGCTTGGTCGTCCTCCAGAGCATCAGCAGACCCCGACGTTCGGCCGCCTTCCGCTTCGAGTGTGCTGGGGTTTGCTGGCTGGATCGACCTCGGCTAACCCGCGCTGCCGCTCAGGCAGGCGAACCGGCCGTCTGACGGCGACGAGCTCGCAGACGATCGCACGTCGTCCCGAGGAGCAGCGGGCCTTAGCTGGAGCCGAGCAAGCATTCGACGGGCGGGGCCGTCCCGCGCCGGAGAGAGCAGGCGTCTCGTAGCGCCGCTCGACCTCGCGGTCGAAGATCGTCCGACTCGGCGTGTTGGACGGACGGGCGAGGTACCTGGATCCACGGCGATGCGGTAGTCCTCACGTCCGAAGACGCGCCGGTCGCTGACCGCCGCCTCTGTAGCTCAGCAAGAGGCCTCCCCGCGCAGATAGATGGAATGGCTCGGAACGCAGCGGTACCGGGCTTCGCCGCCGAAGTCCCCAGCTGCCACCGAGAGTCCGCGACGATCTCTCCACTGTGGCGCTACTCGCGTTGTGTCACTACGGTCCTCCGCAGTTCTCAGGAACGGTGCCGCCGTTGGTGTTGAGGATGGCGATGATCATGCCGACCTCGAACCCGTTAGGGTTGGCATGTTCGCCGGCGATCGTGAACATTCCGAACGCGGCGTGGCTGTTGGTCATGTTGCACGCGCCGGTGAGGCCCTCATCGGGTGTCGGTCCCGGGGTCGCCGCGGCAACGCCGGCACCTGCCCCGCTTGCTGCGAGTGCTAGCGCCGTCACGAGCAGGGCTGTGCGAGTTTTCATTTGCTAGCTCCTTCCTGTGTAAAAGCCATCTCTACTGCGGTGGCGTGAAGCTTGGATCGAGCCGCTTCATCACCGGGAAATATATGGCCGTAAAGCAGCAGGCACAAGGCGGTGAAGGAGTGCGCCCCGAGTCGGTCCGCGGGAGGGTCGAGTCTCGCGATCCCGCGCTCAGGGTGCACCCCGGCGCCCAGGCACATCCATGGTCGTCGGCCGGGTTGAGTGATCCCGCGCGTCGTGGCTGCTGTATCCCTTGCCGCTGGAGGCATAGCCTCTCCCTTCTGGCGTACCCGCGCTCACCTCGCCGCCGGCCGGGGCCCCAGCACTCGAAACTGTAATCGACGCCACGGGATGTGGTGATCGATTTTTTGGTTCTCGCCGATCCAGCGGGGAGGCGCCGGGTGATCCCGTCAGCCGCATGCTAGGAGAACCCGGTCGCTGAAGCCGGTGAACGTCGGCAGGCCGTAGGCGCGCCGCTTGATCACCTTCACCTTGTTGATCACCCCCTCGGCGTACCCGTTGGTGGTCGGCTCTGCGAAGTAGGCGAGCAGCTCGGCTCGCCAGAGGCGGACGCCGTCGGCGAACGCCCCGACGCGGGTAGCTGTGCCCGCTCGACCGCAGCCAGAAAGCGCTCCAGCCGGCGCTCGGCCTCGGCGCGGTCCGGAGCTCGATAGATCGCTCGGAACCCTCCTTCAGCCCCCAGGCCTCGGCGATCAGCGGCTCGCGCTGAAACAGCTCGCAGAGCCGCCGTCGCTCGCACTCGGAGAGGGCTCCTGGGCGCGCATGAGGCGGTAGCGGGCTCGGTAGATGCCCGGTCGCCACCTCGCTCCCCGACCCGATCGGCGACCGCCCCTGGGGCGCCGCCTGGCCGCCGAGCGCCGCGTTGGCGCCGCGGGCGAGGTGGAAGTGGTCGACCACGATCCGCGCCCCGGGCAGCTCCCCCCGGATCGCCTGGCGAAATGCCTCGTATGGGTCGATCGAGACCACCTCGATCGCCTCCCGCCGCGTCCGGGGCAGCGAGCGCAGGTAGCGCTCCACCGTCAGCCTGCTGCGCCCGTCGAGCACCTCGATGACGCTGCGTCGGTCGAGGTCGGAGACGACCGTGGCGAGCTCGTGAGCGCGCCGGTGATGCGCCTCGTCGAGCGAGAGCCGGCGGGCGGGCAAAGCTTCGCCCCTGCTGGCGAGCGCCTCGGCGGCGCCGGCCTGGAAGGCGCGGGCGACCTGGTAGCGAGTCGTCCGCTCGCACCGCGCGATCTCGGCGTGGGCGGCGCCGTCGCCCACGCGCTCGCGAAGGCGGGCGCGAAACCGCCGCGTGACGCGCTGGCGAGCCGGTAGCTCGGGATGGCCCTCGGTGAAGGTGCGCCGGCATCCCTGGCATCGGTAGCGCCGCTTGCGCCAGCGCAGGTAGGTGTGCCGTCCCCCGATCGGCAGGTCGCGCACCCTCACCACCGGGCGGTCCTTGAGGTCGAGCGAGGCCCGCCCGCAGCGCGGGCACGAGCCGGCGCGCGCGACCAGCTCGACCTCGAGGTCGAGCTGGTCGCCCTCCTCGATCACGCCTCTCACCTCCACGCCGTGGAGGCCGACGACGCGACTAACGGGGTCTTGCATCCGCTGCTCCTTTGGGCTCCGTGATCCATGACCACTCGGAGCCTTCAGAGGGCAGCGGATGTCTCTTCCTACGCCCTCAACCCCGCTCGTTCAGCAAGACCCCAATTTTCAACCGGCGCAAAGGGGTCAACTTTCAACCGGCCTTGACAGTCCGCGACCCCCGATCCGAGCTCTCGGCCCTCGCTTCGAGTTTGCGCAACAGCCTCCAACATCCGGAGGAATAGCCCCTCCGGCTCACCGCAAGTGCTTCTGCAATGGATGTGAAAGCGACGCCCAGATGGCGCCGAAGCGGACAGCGGCTGCGCCGAATGCTTGCCTGCCAGCGCCGCGAAGGGGGTCAAAGTCCGCGTCATTTGGGTTTCAATGAGACCGCCGAAACGGTCACGCCACCAGTCGAGCTACCAGCCGGGGCTCCGGCTGACTTGAACGCGCCTGGTAGCCGCGTGAATCAAACCCGCTGCGAAGATCCGGCGGCCGTGGGTGCGCGGGTAAGCTCGCCCGCGAGCGCGGTGTCAACCTCATCAGCCACCTGCTCCCCTGACTGGAGGGCCCCCTCCATGTAGCCGCTCCACACGTGTCCGCACTCTGTGCCGGCCCAGTGGATCCGCCCGGCGGGCTCCCGGAGGGCCGGGCCGAACGTGCTCCACACGCCGGTGCCGAGGCGGCCGCCGTAGCAGCCGCCCGACCACTCCTCGGCCGCCCAGTCCTGCTCGATGTACTCGCGTGGCCTGAGCGCCCGCTCTCCGAAGTAGCGCTGGAGGCAGCCGAGCACCATGTCGCGCCGCGCAGCCTCGGACATAAGGCCGGCGCGGCGACCGTGCTCGCCTTCGATGAACCCCACCAGCACACCGCATCGTGCGTCCGGCGGAGAATTGTCAAAGGTGAGCGCGACTGGATCATCGAAGCTCATTCCGAAGCCCGAGAGCCCGTCCTTCCGCCACCACGGCTGATCGTACGCGGCGTGCACCTTTATGACGTAGCCCATCGGCACCTGCTGGGTAAGCTGGTCACGCGCCGCCGGCAGCGCAGGCACGTACCGGATCCGGCCGGCGAGCGTCGGAGGAACGGCCACGATCGCGCGTTTGCCCGTGACCACCCCCCGATCGTGAACCACCTCGACGCCGTGATCCGACTGTCGAACAGCCGCCACCGGCGCCCGTAGCTCGATCCGGTTCCCAAGGCGCTCCGCGAGGCGGATGGCGAGCAGCTGCGAGCCGCCAACGACTCGGCTGTCCTGGCCGCCGCCGGCTGTGGCGATCATGGTTGACATTCCGCCTCCGCTGCGAGCGTAGAAGAGGTAATGCAGCAGAGACATCTGTGAAGCCTCAGCCGAGAAGACGGCGGGGATGAGCAAGCGCCAGAACGCGAGTGCGGCCTCAGTCCTCGCGTGCGCGACTAGCCACGTTTCCAATGATTGGCCGTCGAGCTCCTGTGCGTTTGGGGCATCCCACGGCGCGTGCGCCGGAACCTGTGCCGCCTGGCCCTCCAACTCCTCTAGGAGCCGGAGCGCCTCGGCGAGATCCTCCTCGTCAAGACCGAAACCGACGTCTCCCTCCCAACGCTTTCGCTCGCAATCGATGATCGCAACGTGCGTGCCGGTCTCGTATGTGGGGAAGGTCTCGAGCCCGAGCTCGCCGGCGAGTGCCCATACGCGCGTTTGGATCGGAGAGATCCACTGGCCGCCCAGCTCCAGCGGCGAGCCGTCGCTCAGAGTGTGGTTCAGGAGGCGGCCGCCGACGCGCTCGCGAGCCTCGAGAACGATGACCGAGCGACCGGCCGCGCCGAGCCGCCGCGCTGCGATGAGCCCGGCGAGTCCCGCTCCGACGATGACGACATCAGCGCGCGATCCCATCCCTTACTCCCTTCGAGTCATTGTCCCACGGGTCGATCGTGGGCGGTGCGGCCGTCTTGGGTTCCAGCGACCCCGTCCGGCGTTGCAGCCACGGACTCCCGCTCCGGATGACGGGCAGCAGCGCCGACCGCCGGGGTGCCGGCTCAGGGCCTATCGACGGGGCCCTTGGCAACGGCGCTGTGCTCGATCTCCTCGAGCTCGCGGTCGAGGCGGCGGTCGGCGACCATCCCGTTGAGGGCGCCGGGAAGGGTCTTCGCCCACAATCGTCGAACGACGGCCGTTACTCGCCCCCCGTGGCCGTCGTCGGTCAGCTCGGCCCAATCGAGGCGGACCCGAAGTTCCTTGACGGGAGGGACGTCGTCGGGGAGAGGTGCCCGGCTACCGTACAGGGTGATGTTCGCGGTCCATCCCTGAGGGCAGAGGTCCTCCATCACCGCCCGGGCGCGCGCCTCGTCCAGCGCCAGCCGTTTGCGCCGTTTGTCCTCGCGGAAACGGTCGAGGAGAAGGACCGTCCCGATCAGGAGCAGGCAGGCGAGGGCCATCGCCGCCACTATCTCGGGCCCCACCCCAAGGCCTCCGTGCGGTTCATTCCGCGGTGGCGCCTGCATCACCGTCAAGGTTGGAAGTCCGAGGTTTGCTGAGGCCACGACCGAGACCAGGTCCGATTCGCTCCCATCGATCGCGGCGGCTGCCGCCGCTTCTCATATACGTGTACCAGGCCAGCGACGGTTTCATGCAGATTTTGCGCCCGATTAGACGGGCGTGCGATTAGCCTGCTCGGCTGCTGCCCGAAGCCGGTCGAGGGCGTGCTCGACCCAGCGCCGGAAGAGCCGGTTGCCGATCGCCGACATCGCTACCCGGGTCCCGAAGCCCTTGGGGTCGTTGCCGGCCTCCACCTCGATGAAGGTGCCCCCCTGCCCCTCGGTGATCACCGCCCTGGTGTAAGTGCCGGTGTCGTGGCAGCGGATCACGATCTCGCGGCCGGGCACGAGGCTCTCCACCTCGATGGTCGTCTCGAGGTCCGGCATCGGCCAGGGCCGGGTAGAGACATTCCGGACCCGGCAGCCCTGCTCGAAGTTGCCGTCGATGCACTCGAACTCGATCGTGTCGGGCCACCACTCGGTCTGGCGGTCGGGGTCGGAGGCCAGTCCCCAGACGAGCTCGACCGGCGCGTCGATGAAGGCCTGCTGGGTGCAACGGGCCATCTCCAGATTGTCCCAGGCGCTCAGGGCGGCGTTGACCCGCTCCTATAATCACTCCCGTGCCTCTAGCGAGGAGTGCTCGGTGCAGCGGATGACCATCTACGGTGTTAGCTTCGACATGGTCGGCAAGCAGCCGATCGTGCTGTTGAAGACCGTCGATGGGAACAAGTTCCTCCCGATCTGGATCGGTCATCCGGAGGCCGCTGCGATCCTGATGAAGCTCCAAGGGGCCGAGACCCCGCGGCCGATGACCCACGACCTTCTCAGCGACGTGCTCGACCAGATGGACGCCCGCTGCGAGCAGGTGGCGGTGACCGAGCTTCGGGACAACACCTTCTACGCTCAGATCACGATCTCGGTGAACGGTTCCCAGCTCGAGATCGACTCGCGTCCCTCGGACGCGCTTGCCCTCGCGGTCCGGTGTGAGGCCCCGATCTTCGCTGCCGAGGACGTGATCGAGGAGTCCGCGATCGAGTTCGAGCACGAGGTCGAGGACACCGAGGAAGTCGTCGAGAAGTTCAAGGACTTCCTCGACAACGTCACCCCCGAGGACTTCGCCGCCGGCGGCGAATAGCGCCCCCACAGGGGTGTCCGCCGATCACCGCCTCCCGCGGCGGCCGGGCGGATCGCCCGTTCTCGTGGCCGGTGGCCCGGGGTGGCTCAGGCCGGCAGGGTGGCTCCCTGGCCCGGGCGCTCGAGGGCGAGGGCGATGATCCGCTCGACCAGGCGGACGAAGTCGAGCCCGGCGGCCTCGGCGGCCATCGGGGTGAGGCTGGTGTCGGTGAGGCCGGGGATCGCATTCACCTCGAGCACCTGGGGGCCCTCGGCGCCGAGGATCAGATCGACCCGGGCGAAGCCCGAGCAGCCGAGGGCATCGTAGGTGCGAAGAGCGATCTCCTGTACGGCGGCCGCGTCGCCGGCGGGGAGCTCCGCCGGGCAAACGTACTCGGTGCGCCCGATCTCGTAGCGGGCCTCGAAGCTGAAGAAGTCCTCCTCCCGAGGAAGCGCCTCGACGATCGGGAGCGGCTCCGATCCCAGCACGCTGACCGCGAGCTCGCGCCCCTTCACGTAGCGCTCGACCAGCACCCGATCGTCGTAGCTGAAGGCCGCCACCAGCGCGGCGGGGACCGTGGCGCGGTCGGCCGCGAACTCGACCCCCAGCGAGGAGCCCTGGGCGGCGGGCTTCACCACCAGGGGAAAGCCGAGGCGTCGCTCGATCTCCTCCAAGGCGTCCGCGGCCCCGAGCTCGCCGAACGCGGTGGCGTTGAACGCGACCCAGTCCGGGGTGGGGAGTTCGGCCTCGCGGAGCTCGTGCTTGGTTGCGACCTTGTCCATGCAGCGGCCGCAGGCGGCCACCCCGGGGCCGGTGTAGGGGATCCCGAGGATCTCGAGGAGCTCCTGAACGGTCCCGTCCTCACCCCCCGGCCCGTGGAGGGCGATGAACGTGACGTCGGGGCGGTCCGCGCGGAGCCGCCGCACCAGGTCGGATCCCACGTCGAGCGGGACCGCGGAGTGGCCGAGCTCCGCGAGGGCGTCCTCGACCCGGGCACCCGAGCGCAGGGAGACCCCGCGCTCGAGCGAGGGGCCGCCCTTCAGGACCGCGACCTTCATCTCCCCAGGTCGCCGCGGCGACGCATCGGGAGGACCTCACCGCCATCCGCCGCGGGCGAGGCCGGGGACGCGGGGGCAATCGGGTGCTCCCCGGTGATCGTCTCGTAGAGGCCGACCTGCTCCGACACGACCCCGCCGATCCGCCGGATCCCCTCACGGATCTCATCCTCGGTCGAGCCGGAGAAGTTCAATCGCATCGAGCTGGCACCGCTGTCTCCCACGTACGCGGCACGGCCGGGGACGAAGGCGACGTTCTCGCGGAGCGCCTTGGCGAGGAGGTCGGTGGTGTCGATGTAGCCGGGAAGGGTCGCCCAGAGAAAGAGGCCGCCCGCCGGCTCGGTCCAGCTCGCCTGCTCGGGGAAGTGGCGCCCGAGCGCCTCCAGCATCGCGTCCCGGCGCGAGCGATAAATCCCGACCAGGCTGCCAACGTACTCGAGCCATCGTCCCTCGGAGAAGAACTCGCGGACGAAGTACTGGGCCAGCGTCGACGTGCAGAGATCGGCCGCCTGCTTGCCGAGGCCGATCTTCTCGAGCACCGGCGGGGGTGCGACCACCCAGCCGATCCGGATCCCCGGGGAGAGGATCTTGGAGAGGGTGCCGAGGTAGAGGACGTAGTCGCCGCCGTCGAGCGCGTACAGGGGCGGGAGCGGTTCCCCGTCGAAACGCAGGAGCCCGTTTGGATTGTCCTCGCAGACGAGCAGCTCGTGCTCGCGCGCGAGCTCGACCAGGCGCCGGCGCCGCTCGAGCGACAGGGTCACCCCGGCCGGGTTGTGGGAGCTTGGGACCGTGTAGATGAACTTCGGCCGCCGTCCGTCGCCGCGCAGTCGCTCGAGCGCCCCCGCGAGGGCCCCGGTGTCCATCCCGGAATCGTCCATCGGGACCTGGATCACCTCGGCCTCGTAGCTGCAGAACACCGGCACCGCGCCCGGGTAGGTGGGCGCCTCGCAGATCACGACGTCGCCGGGGTCGATCAGCGTCTTGCAGATCAGGTCGATCGCCTGCTGACCCCCCGTGGTGACGATCAGGTCCTCGGGGTCGACCGACATGCCCTCAGCGGCCATCACCTCAGCGATGCAGCCCCTGGTCTCGGCGAAGCCCTCGGTGGGCCCGTACTGGAGCGCCTCGGCCGAGGACTCGTGAGCGATCCTGGTCATCTGGGCGGCGAAGCTCTGGGGCGGGAAGGTCGAAGTGTCAGGGAGGCCGCCGGCCAGCGAGATCACCTCGGGCCGGGCAGTGATCGCCATCAGGTCGCGCATCGCCGAGGAGCGCATCACCTGAGTGCGGCGGGCGAACAGCCCGGCGTAGCGCTCGAGGTCGCGCGAGGTCGTGTGAGCCCGGCGCCGCGGCGGCCGCTCGGAACGACCTTCTCGCTCTTCCGGCTCCGGCATGGCGACAGTGTCCCCAAAAGCGGGCGTGTCCGGCGGGCGGGTGCATGTAGCCTGCCCCCGTTCCATGGATGCCTTCCTCGCCATCTGCCAGGGGCTCGGGCTGGCGATCGCAGCCGGCCTCGTGATCGCTGTGATCGTCCCGCCGATCATGCCGACCTGGGGCGTTGTCGCCGGCTCCGCCCCGCTCGGGGTGCTCGGGGCGGGCGCCGCCCTGAACGGCGCTGACGTGGCCCTGTGGCCCGCGATCCCGATCGGGATCGCCGGGTCGGGGCTGGCCGCGGCCCTCGCCCGTCCGGTAGTGGCGGGGGCGGCGCGACGGCAGCGAGGGGGCGAGGCCGACACCCGCCTCGAGCCCATTCCGGCGGGCCTCGTTGCCCTCGTCGTGATGGTCGCTGCGGTGGTCGCCGTCGCCAGCTATTTCCTTCCCCCGGCCTCGCTGGTGGCGCTGGCGGGCTTCGCCTGGCTCGGCTTGGCCCGGCGCCGCCGCGACGCGCGAAAGCACGAGGGCCTCCGTGTCCTCCGCTAGCCCCGGGTCAGCGGTGAACCGGAGGCTCGTCATGATCATCGTCGATGCCATGCACCCGGCGATGCTGCGCCAGGCGATCGAGAGCGGCGTAGCGCCCAACTTCGCCGCTCTGGTGGAGCGAGGCGAGCTGATCGAGGACTGCGTCTCGAGCTTCCCCTCGGTCACCCCGGTGGCGTCGTCGGAGCTGATGACCGGCCTCGGTCCCGCGGGGCATTGGGTGATGGGGATGAACTGGTTTCACCGGGTCGAGCGCCGCTACATCGAGTACGGCTCCTCGTTCGAGGCGACCCGGACATTCGGGCTGTTCAGGGCCATGTACGACCTCGTCTACAACATGAACCT
>JBKPIY010000057.1:0-10265 GCA_046730475.1 Actinomycetota bacterium | reverse complement strand
GGCGATACGGCAAGACGAGCCTCCTTCGCCGGGTGGGGCGCGATGCGGAGAACGCCGGCATCAATTACCTGGAGGTCGACTTCTACGGCGTCCTCGCCCACGCCGATGTGATCGCCAGGATCGAAGCCGCCTACGACAAGCTGCGCTCGCCGGCAAGGCGGATGGCGATCGCCGCGATCCGCGCTTTGCGCCCCCGCGTGAGCGTCGGGGGCGGGCCGATACCAGCACGGGTTGAGGCACAGCCTCAGCCCACCGAGGAGACGACCCGCGTCCTCACTGGGCTGTTGGATCTGCCCCTGACTCTGTTCGAGCGCAACGGCCAGCGGACCCTGGTCGCCTTCGATGAGTTTCAAGGGCTCCTCGCCGTGGACCCACAGATCGACGGCCTATTCCGAAGCCGGATTCAGCGCCACGGCGACGCAGCCAGCTACATCTTCGCTGGATCCCACCCGGGGCTCATGGAGCAGCTGTTCGGAACCCGCGAGCGCCCCTTCTTCGGCCAGGCACGCGCCCTCTACCTGGCCCCGCTCTCGGACCATGACCTCGCTGATTACATTGGCGCCTGCTTTGAGGCCGGCGGACGCGACGTGACCCCGGTCCTCGGCGCCCTCCTCGATCTCGTTGCCGGTCACCCGCAGCGCGCCATGCTTCTCGCGCATCACCTTTGGGAACAGACTGCCCGAGGTCAGGCGGCCGACGCCGAGGCCTGGCAAGGGGCGCAGGAGGAGATGTTTGCGGAACACGGTGAGGCGTTGCAGGCCACCTGGGACGCCTTGCAGGTCAAGGAGCAGGCGGTCCTTTCTGCCCTGACGCTTAGCAGCGATTCGTTGTTCAATCGGCGAACCCTGGCGCGATTCAACCTGTCGAAGGGTGGGGCCGGGCACGCGCGGAACAGCCTCATTCACGCCGGTCACCTGCACGCGATTGGCTCCGAACTTCAATTGGTGGACCCCCTCATGGGTGAGTGGATTCGCCGCTTGAACGAACGTACGCCGCTCGGCTAAGGAAGCTCGACGGCGATGTTACAGGGCGATCCCGGCGGTCATTGAAGCGAGCGATCGCGGTCGCGGTGGACGCTCAGGCGCCAGTACTCGACGGCGTCCTCCCCGGGGAGCCAGCCGGGGAGGGCTAGGGCGAGCCGGTCCGCGATCGCGACCGCGTACCGCTCGTAGCTCGAGCGCAGCTTGGTCAGCTTCTCATGGGCCGGCTCACCCTGCTCGAGCTCGAGGCCGCTGGCTCGGAGGCGGGAGAGGAGCTGATCGAGGTCGCCGTTCGGAAGCCGATCGATCGGGCCCTTCGGGACCGTGGTGCGGTAGGTGAACGCGAGGTCGGACAGCGCGTGGCGGCCGATCGCGAAGGTCATCTCGGCTCCGACCGAGCGGCCGGGCGCGTACGCGATCGAGAACGCGGAGGCGTCGACCACCGTGGTCAGCGCCGCGAGCCAATTCTGGTTCACGTGCTGGGATCGAAACCAGCCGACGATCGGATAGGAGAGCTGGGTCTCCATCACCTCGGCGGCCCACGTCTCCCACTCGCGCAGGTAGGCGTCGATGTCCCCCCAGCCACGCTCTCCCGAGCGCTCGAGCAGAGCGCCCGCGGTGGGGGGTGAACCCGCGCGGGGATCGAGCTGCGAGATCGCGGCCTCCCGCCGGGAGAAGGACTGAAACAGCGCCGGCAGGTAGCCGATCGAGATGAACAGGACCGCGAACCCCGACGCCGCCTCGGCGATCTGGAGGACCTTGGCGAAGCCGCCCGTCGGCTGGGCCACCGTCGACGCGGTGAAGAACGAGCCCGCGCTGAAGTAGAGGTCGTTGCCGAAATTCCCCGGGTTTGCCGGGCCGAGGTCCGAGCGCTCCGCCCAATGCAGGCCGGCGAAGCCGACGATCACGCCCGTCGCCAGGAAGGCGAGGACGAAGAGGAGGCCGAGCGGGCCGAAGATCCCGAGCATCGTGTCGGCGTGGGCCCTCGACATCCGGGCGGCGACCGCGCGCCAGGGTCGCCAGACGACGACGAAGAACTGGCGGGCGATCCGGGGGTCGCGCTTCACCCGCCGCGGGAGCAGGAAGGTGACGAAGAACTCGGCCAGCATCAGCGCGATCAGCCCGACGCTCAGAATTCCGACCACGACTCGCACGATCCGGGGGAGCCTGGCAGATGCGGGCCGGCGGCCCCTGTACCGGTGCTCAATACCTCGCGAACCGCTCGGTGTCCCGTCGGAACCCCTCCACGATCTCGGTCGAGAGCGTCGGGCGCGTCGCCCGGATCGCCGCCAGGAAGTCGTCCGTGGTCGCGCGCCCCTGGATCTCCTCGAAGTGCTCGCGCTCGAATGCGCGCTGGGCGGCGTGGCGCGCGGCGAACTCGATGTCCGCGGGCGTGTACAGATCACTCGCCTCGACGAGCAGGGGGACGTCGACCTCCTCGTCGGTGATCTCCTCGACATAACGCCGCCAGATCGCCGCCCGCGCCTCCCGGTCGGGCGGCCCGACCGGGAGGACGTAATCGAAGCGGCCGGGCCTGAGGAAGGCCGGGTCGAGGGTGCCGACCCAGTTGGTCGCGCAGACGAGGAGATGCTCGACCCGCTCGCGCATTCGCGGGATCTGCTTCAGGAACTCGTTCGTCACGCTCGGGCTTGCCTTGCGGTCCGTGCTGCGGGCGGCGGCGACGTCCTCGACCTCATCCACGAACACCACCGCCGCGCTCAGTCCCAGGATGCGGTCGAAGGATTGCGCGAGCAGGCTGGCCTCGCGGTCGGGGCCCTCCCCGGTCAGCTCCGCGGGCTGGATCTCGACGAAGGGCCAGGCGAGCCGTGAGGCGATCCCCTTGGCGAACGTGGTCTTCCCGGTCCCGGGCGGCCCGAAGAGCACGATCGCCCGCGGCGGCGCGACCGCGTGCCGGGCGGCGAGCTCCGGCTCCGCGAGCGGCAGGATCACCCGGCGCTCGATCACCTGCTTGGCGTCCTCGAGCCCCTTGAGCTCGCGCCAGAGCCCCGGGTGGATCATGCGCCCGCCCAGCTCCGCCAACCCGCTCGGTACCGCGACCGTGTCCGGAAGCCGCCGCTCGAGGTGGAGCACCCCGCCGGTCGGGTCATAGCCGCGCCGCTCGAGATGGCCGCGGAGCGGATCGTCCTCGCCCACCGCGGTCGCGATCCTGCGCACGCCGACCTCGGCGAAGCTCGTCTCGAGCGCTCCGACCAGCTCGTTTGCGACCTGCTCGCCGGCCGGCCCCTCGGGCAGCACGGTCAGCCGGTGGATCCAGCCGACCGCGGCCACGGCGCTCCCCACCACCATCCCGACCAGCTCCCCCTCGGCCTCCGCGACCAGGGTTACGGTCGAGTCCGAGACGATCAGCTCGACGGCCTGATCCACGGTGAGGCCGTCGGGGCCGACCGGCAGCGAGTCGGTCCACTGCCAGAGCTGGAGGACCCGGCTCAGGTCTTCGGCTTGATATGCGCGGATCGTCGCCCTCGTCTCCACGTACGATGACGCACGCGCGACGCGGGTCGCATGGGTCGAAGCCAGGTCGACGACGCCCAGATCGCCCCTGGCGGTGCCGCGGATTTGCCGGTCGCCGTTCAGGGCCGCACGAAGCGCGCGTAGAGGAATTGCTGTTCCTTCCCGCGCGGGGTGTGGTGCAGCTCGTACCGCGAGGATGCGAGCTCGAAGTCCGGGAGAAGCGCGGCCAGATCCTCCGCGCTGTACCGATGGACCGGTAACCCGCTGCATCTCGGGGGCGCCTCCGGGCCGAAGGTTGCGACGATCAGCTGGCCGCCGGGGGCGAGCGCCGTGCGGAGCCGGGAGAGGTAGGCGTCCCGGTCCTCGGGGTCCACCATGAAGTGAAAGGCGGCGCGATCGTGCCAAAGCCCGAAGGAGCGCCCGAAGACGTGGGTTCGGATGTCCGCCCCAACCCAGGCGATCCGCTCCGCTCGCGCTCCGAGCTCCGCCCTTGCCAGCGCCAGGGCCTCGCCGGAGATGTCCGCCACGGTGATGTCGGTGTAGCCCCTGGCGAGGAGTTCGCCGGCCAGTCGAGACGCGCCGCCGCCGACGTCGATCATCGCCGCGTCACGATCAATGGCGGCCTCGTCAATCAGCTCCAAGGAGCTGCGCGGGCTCGGCTCGAACCAGCTGACATCGTCTGGCCGGTTCTGTTCGTAAATCTGTTCCCAATGGGCTCGCGTATCCACGCCGCGACAGATCCTCGCAGGACCTCGAGCCGGGAACCCGCGAGTTCGTGGTGGTGCTCAAGCGCGTGGCCTGCCGGGGGTTCGGCTTCGTCCCCGCCAGGTGACTAGGTGGTGCTGCAGCGTCGGCGAGCGGGCCCGTCCGTCCAACAGCGCCTTCGCGGTGATCGTTCGCCTCGACGGTGACCCGGACGATCTCGGCGCCGGTCAGCCTTGGAGCTCCGCCAGCCGCCGCTCGAGGAAGCGCCGCTCGGCGTCGGAGCGAACGAGCTCCAGGGCGCGGTCGTAGGCCGCGCGGGCGTCCTCGACGCGATCGAGCCGGCGCAGCAGCTCCGCCCGCGTCGCGTGCAGATAGTGGTAGCGGTCGAGCTCGAGGCGCTCCACCAGGGCGAGGGCGGCCTCGACCTCGCCCGCTTCGGCGATCGCGGCGGCCCGGTTCAGCTCCACGACCGACGAGCCGGTGATCCGGGCGAGCTCGCCGTAGAGGGCCGCGATCTGGGGCCAGTCCGGGGGCTCGTCCGCGTGCAGGGCGGCGATCGCCGCCTGCAGCACGTATGGACCGCGGCCGCCGAGCGCCAGTCCGCGATCGAGCGCCGCCCGTCCCTCGGCGAGCTCGCCCGCGTCCCAGAGCGATCGATCCTGGTCGCGGAGGAGGACCACGGCGCCGTCGGCGAACCGCGCGTCGCGGCGGGCGTCGTTTACCAGCATCAGCGCCAGCAGTCCGGCCACCTCGGGCTCGTCGGGCATCAGCTCGGCGAGCGCGCGCCCGAGCCTGATCGCCTCGGCCGCCAGCTCCCCGCGACCGCCGTAGCCCTCGTTGAAGATCAGGTAGACGACCGCGAGCACCGCGGCGAGCCGGTCGGGGAGCAGATGAGCCGGTTGCACCCGAAACGGGATCCCGGCGGCCGCGATCTTGTGCTTCGCGCGGACGAGCCGCTTGGCCATGGTCTCCTCCGGGACGAGGAAGGCGCGGGCGATCTCCTCGGTCCGCAGCCCGCCCAGGGTCCGCAGGGTGAGCGCGACCTGGGCATCGAGCGCGAGCGCCGGATGGCAGCAGGTGAAGAGGAGCTCGAGCCGCTCGTCCGGGATCGTCGTCTCGTCCATCTCGTCCTCCTCAACGGCTTCCGGCACCTCGAGCAGGCGGGTCTTCGCGGCGAGCGTGCGATCGCGGCGGATTCGGTCGATCGCGCGATTGCGCGCCGTAGTGACCAGCCACGCTCGTGGGTTGTCCGGCGTGCCGTCCCTCGGCCAGCGCTCGGCGGCGACCGCGAACGCTTCCTGGGCGGCCTCCTCGGCGAGGTCGAAGTCGCCGAGGAAGCCGATCAGGCCGGCGAGGACGCGGCCCCACTCGTCGCGGAAGACCTGCTCGAGGATCGCTACTGCTCCACGATCGGGCGCACCTCCACACCGCCGCCCATGCGGGCCGCCGGGATGCGCGAGGCGAGCTCGATCGCCGCGTCGAGGTCGTCGGCCTCGAACGTGAGCCAGCCCCCGAGCGCCTCCTTGGTGGAGACGAACGGCCCGTCGGTGGTCAGCGTCTTGCCATCCTCCACGCGGACGGTGGTCGCCGCTTCGGGGCCCTGGAGCTGGAGGTCGGGGGTGACGCCGGGGGTCTCGGTGACCGCCTTGTAGTCCGCGTACACGGCCTTCTGCTCGTCCTCCGAGAGGCGCCCCCATGCCTCCTGGTCACGCGGCGTCGGGGCGGTGCCTTGATGAATCAGCAGCAGGTACTTCATCGCTTCCTCCTTATTGTGGAGCTTGGTCGCCTCTAGGACGAACGGCGGACGAGGAAATGGACACCCGCTGGGCCGAGCATGGGGTGACCTTCGAGGACCCCGACGGCTTCCGGGTCGTCCTCGTTCCCGAGCGATGGGAGGGCTAGGCGCGGGTCATCCGCGGGGAGCGACCTCGAGACCACGGCGCTCGAGCGCACAGCCTCGCGTGCTCGCGGCATGCTGGGTAGAGCCCCGGAAGCGCTTGCGGACCAGAGCGCAAGAAAAGAGGCTGGCAGGCCTGCATCCACAGATCGGCGGCCGCGTTCGCCGGGGGCGGGCCTTTCTCGATGATCGCTTGGCGAGGGTCCCGCGCTTATTCAGGCTGAGCTCGGCGTTACCGTGGATCTTCATTCCGGTGCTGATCGCCCGCGACGAATCCCTCTTCGAGCGCACCCCGCTGTCTGGGGCCGTCGCCGGACGGTCGGGAGTGCAAACCGAGAAAGGGTGAACGCACCATGCCCACCGTCGAGCAAGCAAAAGGGTTCGCCGAGGAGTGGTATCGAGCGTGGAACGCCCACGACCTCGATCGCATCCTCTCCCACTACCGCGAGGACGTCACCTTGAGCTCCCCCTTCGTGGCTGCGATCACCGGCCGCGAGGACGGGACCGTCGTCGGTCGCGACGAGCTCGCCTCTTACTTCGGCCGTGCGCTGGACGCCTACCCCGATCTGCGGTTCGAACCACTGGCGCTGTTCTTTGGAGCCGGCAGCGTCGTCCTCCACTACCGGAGTGTGCGCGGGTTGCTCGCCGCCGAGGCGATGGAACTCGACCGCGACCTGCGGGTCACGACCGCAATGGCCCACTACGACCAGCTGCCATAGTCGGACGGTCGTCCTCGGGACCCCGCCGGGCGGATCGGCGGCCCGCCATTCGAAGGACAGCTCCGAAGACGAGCGTGTCAGGCCGGGGAGGTAGCGGAGGTAAAGGTCTCGCGGTGGTGCATCCCGAAGCACGGGTCGTCGACGACGGCGACCTGCTCAGCGCGGGGGGTGCGACGTCGGCGATCGACCTGGCGCTGCACATCGTCAAACGCGAGCGCGGCGAAGGGGCGGCGGCGGACGGCCCCCGGCGAATCGAATAAATACGAGCCCTTGGGGCGTGTCCTGGAGGCGTCGAGCCGAGCATGAGCCGCCCTCGGCGCCGAGGGGCCGAGGGCGGCTCCTGAGTCGGGCGAGCGGTTTGCCGGGCATGTGCCAAGCCGCTAGGCAGTCGCGGGCCGGTACTGGCGGAGCCCCGTGAGCCGGAGCGCGAGCAAGACCGCGAGCGCTTCAGCCGCCTTCGAGACGAGGGCGATCGTCTCAATCGGCTCAGGGGTCTCCGAGAACAAAGGCACCCGGGCTGTGACGAACAGCACCCAGGCCGCGATCTGACCGAGGCAGAACAGGCCGGCCAGAGCCGGAATCCGCCGGTCCGCGGGACGGAGGACCAGCGCCGCCGCGATCGCCGCGCCGACGAGGGCGGCGACGATGAAGGCATCGCCGAGCAGCGGCACCTCCTCCAGGTGTTCCGGGACCAGGGCCGCGTGAATGCCGGCGCTGAAGGTGACCGCCAGAGCCAGCAGCCCGGTCAGGGTCGCCCGCGCGGTCGGCTGATCTGTCGATGCTTGTCGGTATATGAACTTGGCTCGAGTTCCTTTCATGTCGTGCTCCTCATTTGGGTGGGGATGTGAGCGATGGGAGGAGGGCGGGCCCCGGCTCCGTGAGCCGGGGCCCGCGAGCCCCGAGCTGGTCTAGACGGCGGCTCCGTCGACCAGCACCTGCATTCCGAACGCGCCGGCGGTGGTCACGTGATCCGTGCCCGCGAGCGTGTTAACGGAGAGGGTGTCGTTCGGGTCGGCGTGTGTGACCGAGACGGCCGTGGCCAGGCCGGTCACGTCCGCTCCCGCGCCGTTGCCGACGATCGCGATGTTGTCGTCGCCGTCGGTGGCGTTGACCGTCACGTTGTCGATGATGCCGTCGGAGAAGCTGCTGCCGAAGGCAAACGCGAGGTCGATGTTCGTCTGCGTGACATCGGTCCCCGTCAGGTCGTTGACGGTGACGTTGTCGGCCCCGTTGACGGGGTTGTCGTCGACGATCTCGACGTCGTCGGTGTCCATCGTGACGTTGCCCTGGACGCGGAAGAACGTCAGCCGCCCTCCGTTCGCGGAGAGCGTCACGTCCTCACCGCCTGGGCTGCCGTTGAACTCCATCGTGTCGACGCCGTCCTGGCCCTCGATCACGTCCGAGCCCTCGCCGTTGTCCCAGCGGAAGGTGTCGTTCCCGTCGCCGAGGTAGGCGGTATCGGCACCCTTGCCGCCGTCGACAAGGTCGTTGCCGTCGCCGCCGATGAACGTCTCGTTCTCGGCCGCGACCTGGGTCTGGCCCCCCTCGAGCGAGTCGTTGCCGTCGCCGCCGACGATCGTGGTCGGGATCGCGTCGGTGAAGGCGCCGTTAGCGTCGTCGACGCGAACGGAATCGTTACCGTGGCCCATCCTGACCCTGATCGCGGCTACGTCGCCGCGGGCAAACGAGAAGTCGGGCGAGTTGTCGTCGCCGACGTCAACCTGGATCCGGTCGGGGTCGCCGGCCTTCAGGCGAAGGGCGACGGCATTGTCCCGGCCGTCGCCATGGACCCTGAGCGTGCCATGCCTGACCTGAGCCCGGACGCCGTCGACCTTGCCGCTCGCGCTCGAGGAAGCAGGCCCGACGAGCCCGGCGACCGCGAGGGCGACGACCGCTGCGCTCAGATGGAACCGCCTCTTGGATAGTGGGTTGGGGAGAGGAGATGTCATGTCAATTCACTTTCGTAGGTTGTTGTCGCTGATCTGGTCGAGCGTCACGGGGGTTGAGTCCTGGAAGCCCGTTTCCATCGAATGACGCCTTCGGCCGCGATTCCTTCCCGGCGGTCTGGTGGTGAGACCGCGGGCGAGCGATGCGATCTCTCCCTACGCGCGATTCGACGGGCTACCGAAGGTGAGGCAGGCGATATCGAACGCGGCCAGATCGAGCTCGCAGCGGGCGATCTCACGGAGCACCTGCGGGGGGTGCAGCTCGCCTGCGCCGGACCGCTCGAGAACTGTCGCAAGTCCCTCCGCTGCCGCGTCGACGATTTCGGCGATTTCCAGGATCTCCTCGGGGCGTCTCATCGTCAGCTCGCTTTCGTCGTGATCAGGTCGAGCCTCGTGGGGCGGGTGAAGCCCGATAGCTCGCTCATCCCGAATGACGTCTGCGGCGGCGGTTTCTTCCCGGAGCTTTTCTATGGGGTGAACCCGCGCAGGCGCTCGGCGGACGCGACGAGCCACCGCTTCACCGCCGCGATCTCATCGGCAGTGAAGCCCTCTTCGATCGCCTCCTCCAGTCCTCGAACGGCCGGGTGCGCAGCCTCGAGCCGCCGCCTCCCCTCGCTCGTCAGCTCGACCTGGAGGATCCGGCCGTGGGTCGGGTGGGGGTGGCGCTCGACCAATCGCTCGCGCTCCAGGGTCATGAGCACGCCGTTCATCGCCTGAGGGGTGGTGTTGGACGCCCGGGCGAGATCGGCGCCAGAGGCACCGGGGTCGCGCGCGAGCACGCTCAACGCGCCGTATTGGGCGGGGGTGAGGTCGTGTCCTTGCAGAGCGGCGTCCATCGCCCCGCGAAACGCCTGCCACGCCTGGCGCAGGAGGTAGCCGCTTCGCCCCTCGACCCCCCGATAGCGCTGCCCGATCAGTGGAACGCTCACGGGGCCAAGTATATATCAAGGACTTGACAATATCTCAGGAACCTGTTAAGATCGCAAGATCTTGATAACGCGCCCCGTCACATGATCAGGATGCCGACGAACGGACGCCACGAGGTTCCTGCGTCCGCTCGCGGCGTGCTCGTGCTCGCCGACCCGCCCGAGGCGGGCTGGCGGCTGATAAGGCCCTCGTCGGGGCGGGCGACGGTTGACGCCGAGCCGCTCGCCACGCCCGGCCGTGGGCGCGACCGCCAACGGGCCAGCGATAGCGCTGGCTTCGAGACCGGGGGAGAGGGATGAGCGCGCCGGCCGTGAAGGAGAGGCGCCCCGCCCGACCCCTCCGGCTCGGCTCCGTCCTCGACCCCGCTCCCCGGGCGCGCCCGTCCGCGGGCGGGAGCCCCAGGAAAGCGGAGCACGTGCTCGATCCACAGACGCTGGGTGACCACCTCGACCGGCTCTTCCGGGCCGCCTGGGCGCTCTGCGGCTCGCGCGAGGACGCCGAGGACCTCGTCCAGGAGACCTACGCCCGCGTCCTGGCGCGCCCGCGCCTGCTGCGTAACGATGACGACCTCGCCTACCTCCTGCGCGCCGTCCGCAACACCTTCATCTCGAGGCGCCGC
>JBKPIY010000056.1:0-35688 GCA_046730475.1 Actinomycetota bacterium | reverse complement strand
CGACGACAAGTCGACCGACGACACCGTCGCCGTCGCCCGGACCCTGCCGCTCCACGTGATCTGGCACCCGCACAACGTCGGCTACGGCGGCAACCAGAAGACGTGCTACCTCGAGGCCCTGCAGCGCGACGCGGAGATCATCGTCATGCTGCACCCGGACGGCCAGTACGAGCCGGAGCTGATCCCGAAGCTGGTCGAGCCGATTCGCGCAGGGAGGGCGGACCTCGTCCTCGGCTCGAGAATGGCCCTTCCGGGCGCGGCCAGGCAGGCCGGGATGCCGCTCTACAAGCGGGTCGCGAACCGCTTCCTGACCTCGATCGAGAATCGCGTCCTCGGCACCGAGCTGACTGATCTCCATACGGGCTACAGGGCGTACGGGAGGGAGCTGCTGCTGACCGTCCCCTTCCTGCGCAACTCGATCGACTTCAGCTTCGACTCGGAGCTGCTGATGCAGGCGGCCCAGTTCGAATTTCGCATGGCCGAGGTGCCGGCCCGCACGCGCTACTTCGACGACGCCTCCTCGGTGGGCCCCTGGACCTCGACCGTCTACGGCGTCAAGACGCTCTGGGCCACCCTCCGGCTGGTGCTTCACCGCAGCCACATCCTGCGCTCGCGGAAGTACTCACGGTGAGGCGGACATCGCTCGACCTCGGGGCGGTCACCGGCGAGCGGGTCACCACCACGGCCGCCGGATTCAACCCGACCTGGCAGCGGCACGCGGCGGCCTACGAGCTGTGCGGCCGGCTGCTGCCCGACGGATGCGTGCTCGATCTCGGGTGCGGCGTGGGCCACAGCTATCAGCTGCTGGCCCCACGCTCGACGGTGGGCGTGGATATCGACCCCGACGCGCTCGCCAGCCAGGACCGACCCACCCGCGTCGCCGACATGCGAGAGCTTCCTTTCCGCGCGGGCGAGTTCGCATCCGTCCTCGCCGTGCAGTCGCTCGAGCACGTGCCCGACCCGCAACGCGTGCTCTCGGAGGCCCGCCGCGTGCTCCGGCCGGGCGGGACGGCGATCTTCGTGACCCCCAACAGGCTCACCTTCGCCCACCCGAACGAGATCATCGATCCGTATCACTTCGTCGAGTTCTCCGCCGATCAGCTCGAGCGGCTTTGCGCGGGGGTGTTCGGGCGCGTCGAGCTGCTCGGGCTGTTCGGGTCGGCGCGCTACCTCGAGCTCGTGGCGGCCGAGCGAGCCAGGCTCGACCGCCTGCTGCGCCTGGACCCCCTGGGGCTGCGGCGGCTGGTTTCAAGGCGGGCTCGACAGCGCCTCTATGACTGGATGCTGGGGCGCCAGCGCGCCGCTGAGGATCCCGCCGCCGCGGCCATCACCCGCGAGGACTTCGAGCTGCGCGGCGAGGGCATCGACGAATGCCTCGATCTGGCCGCGGTCTGCTCGGGAACGGTCTGAGGGAAGCGACTAAATTCCCCGCCGTGTCGGCCGAGGTCGGGACCGAAGCGGCGGCTCCATCTCGCGCCCGCCCAGGACGCCGGATCTCGGAGATCGGCGGCCGCGGACGCGCCGCCGGGCTGGAGCCGGCGGTTCTGCTGACCGCGGCCGCGTTCCTGCTATCCGCCGGGTTGTTGCTGCACTGGCTGTCCTGGCTGACCTTCTGGCGCGACGAGTGGGACTTCCTGCTCCACCGCAGGACGTGGAGCGCCGGCACCTTTTTCGATCCTTTCGTCGAGCACCTCGTCGCGATCCCGGTCTTGATCTACAAGGTGCTGGTCACGACCCTCGGGATGGACTCCGCCGCGCCCTACCAGCTCGTGGCCGTGATCCTGTTCCTGCTCAGCGTCGCGTTGCTATGGATCTACGTGCGTCGCCGGATGGGAGCGTGGCTTGCCCTTGCGAGCGTGCTTCCCATCCTCTTCCTCGGCCCTTCCTGGGACGATCTCCTGTTCCCCTTCCAGATGGCCCTGTTCGGCTCGATGGCCTTCGGGCTCGGCAGCCTGCTCGCCCTGGACCGGCGCGACCGTACGGGCGACCTCGTCGCGATGGCGTGCCTGATCGTCTCCCTGCTCTTCTCCGACCTCGGGATCCCGTTCGTCGCTTGCGCCACGGTCGAGTTGGGGCTCACTCGCGACCGGTTCCGCCGCGCTTTCGTGGTCGCGATACCGACGGCGCTCTGGGCGCTCTGGTACCTGGGCTGGGGGCACAACGCAACGACCTTCATCTCGTTCCACAACTTCGCCAACCTGCCGAGCTACGTCTCCGATGGGCTCGCCTCGACCGTCTCGACTCTGCTCGGCCTCGGGGCGCCGAGGAACGAGGCGTCGGTTACGTCGCTGGACTGGGGGCGCCCGCTGCTCGTGCTAGTGGTCTTGCTCGCTGGCTGGCGCCTCTACCGGCTCGGCCGGGCGTCGGATCGGCTGCTGGCTGTGCTCGCGCTCTTGCTCGTCTTCTGGTCCCTGACCGGGCTCAACACCTCGCCGCTGGGCCCGCCCACGGCTGGGCGTTATCAGTACATCGGCGTCGTCATGATCGTCCTGGTCGCCGTCGAGCTCGCACGCGGGATCCGGGTCGGCCGCCCGGCGATGGCGATCCTCCTGTTGGTGTCGGCGGCGGCAGCCTTGAGCAACCTCTCCCAGCTTCGAGACACCGCAAACGGGCTGGCGGGAATCGCCAAGCAGGAGCGCGGCGGGCTCGCCGCCCTGGAACTGACCCGCGGCGAGGTCGACCCCGGGTTCGAGCTCACGCAGCAGAACTCCGGGGTCGACTACCTGGGCCTGCTCGACGCGGGCTCGTACTTCTCGGCGGTCGACGCCTACGGCTCCCCGGCCTACTCGCCGGCGGAGCTCGCCGGGGCCCCCGAGATCGCCAGGGTCGCCGCCGACAAGGTGTTCGCGGCCGCCCTCGGCGCTCGCCTCGCGTCGGCGGCGGCCGCGCGAACCACCCATTGCGAGCTCGTGCAGCCCAGCGCGACGCCTGCGGTGGTGGAGCTGCCCCCGGCGGGGTTGACCCTGCGAGCCAAGGGGGGCAGCACCCGGGTCTCCCTGCGCCGCTACGCGACCGAGTCGTTCCCGGTGGCGCGCGGCGCGCTTTCGCCCGGCGGGGAGGCTCTGGTGCAGGTTCCCGGGGACCGGTCGACGCAGCCCTGGCAGCTCGCGCTCAGCGGTCCCGGGCCCGTATCGGTCTGCGACGTGTCGGCCTGAGCGCGGTGGAAGCGGGCGAGCGCCAAGCGGTTCCGGACCTGCTCCCGCGCGAGCGATCCGGGCTTTCGCTGTCCTCCCGCCTGGCTGCAATCCGTCCCCCCACCGTCCTGCTTCTTGCCGCGGCGGCTGGGGCGGGGGCCCTCCTGATCGCGTGGCAGTCCCACCTCACGTTCTTGATAGACGACTGGGATCTCCTCCTGCACCGGCGCGGCTTCAGCGCCCACGCCTTCCTCGACCCCCACGCCAACCACATCATCCTGGCGCCGGCGGCGATCTACAAAGCGATCCAGGCGACCCTCGGAATGGACTCCCTGCTCCCGTTCGCGGTCGTCTCCACCTCGATCTTCCTGGCCAGCGCCGTGCTCCTGTTCGTCTACCTGCGCCGGCGGGTCGGCGACTGGCTCGCCCTCGCCGCCACGGTGCTGGTCCTGTTCATGGGGTCCGCCTACCAGGACCTCCTGACCCCGTTCCAGCTCTCCTTCTTCGGCTCGATGGCGTGCGGCCTCGGCGCCCTGGTGGCGCTCGAGCGCAGGGACTCGCGCGGCGACGCGATCGCCTGCGCCCTGCTGGTCGGGTCGTTCGCCTTCTCCGAGGTCGGGCTCCCCTTCGCGGTGGGGGCCGCGGTCGCCCTCGCCCTGGACCGAGGGCCGGCGCGCCGCGCATATGTCGTCGCGGTGCCGGTCCTCCTCTACGCGGTCTGGTACCTCGGCTGGGGAGACACCGCCCCCAGCCAGCTCAATTTCAACAACGTCGCTACCAGCCCCTCCTACGTCCTCGACGGGATGGCGTCGAGCGTGTCCTCGCTGTTCAGCCTCGGCCGTGGCCTTGGCGTCGGATCCACCTCCAGCGTCTCCGCCGATCCCCTTCTCGGCTGGGGGCGCCCCCTGCTGATCGTGGTGGTGGTCGCGGCGGCGGTTCGGCTTCGAGCGATGCGGCCAGTTCCCGGCTCGCTCTGGGTCGCGCTCGCGATCGCGCTGTCGTTCTGGTACTTGACCGCGGCGAACGCGAACTGGGGGCGCCCGCCGACGGCCTCGCGGTATCAGTACCTGGGCGGGATCTTCGTGCTGCTGATCGCCGCGGAGCTGGTCCGGGGCGCGCGGCCCGGCTGGCGGGCGCTGGTCGCCGTGTTCGCGGTGGTCGGCTCGATTTCGATCAGCAATCTCTCCGCTCTACACCAGTCCTACCGCTCGCTGGTGGCCGCAACAACCGTCGTGCGAGGAGGTCTCGGCGGGCTCGAGATCGCAGCCGACACGGTCCGACCTGGATTCCTGCTGACCCAGGAGAACTCCGACTTCCCCCACTTCAACCTCGTCGACGCCGGCTCTTACCTGTCGGCGGTGGACAAGTTCGGCTCGCCGGCATATTCGCCCGCCCAGCTGGCGGCGGCGCCCGAGCCGGGTCGGGTGGCAGCCGACAAGGTGCTGGCGAGCGCCCTGCGGCTGTCGTTCCGGCATGTCGCCTCGGCGCCCGCCCCGGCCGGACCGGCGCCGCGGCTGGTCGGCCCCGCCGGCGCCCGGGTCGCCGCGCGCGGAAGCTGCTTGACGGTACGCCCGGCCGGTGGCGCCTCACCGATTGTGAGCCTGCCCCGGGGCGGCGTGATCCTCCGGGCGCCCCCCAAGGTGAGGGCGGACGCGAGCCTGCGGCGCTACGCGGCCGATTCCTTCCCGGTGGTCGCCGGAACCCTGCACGGCGCGGCCGTGGTCGCGATCCCCGGGGACCGGTCGAGCCGACCCTGGCAGCTACAGCTCGCCGCCACGGGGCCGATCACGGTCTGCGGGCGGGCCTCCCCGTGATCGGGGCGCGGCGGCCGGCGAGACCGACTCGATATCGGTATCAGCGCCAACGGCCTCGGGAGGGGGCGAGGGTTCCTGGATTCCCTCGTGCACGGCCCTGGACGGGTCACGGCGCCGGTAGTCGCCGCGGCTCAGATGATGCTCGAGCCAGACGTAGAGGACGATGAACAAGTAGCGGCTTCCCATCTCCCGGATGCCCAGCTTCGATCGACCGGCTGAGCGATTGCTCCAGGCGATCGGGAGCACGCAGTAGCTGTGGCCACGGACGATCGCCTTCAGCGGCATCTCGACGGTGAGGTTGAAGTGATTCGAGAGCAGCGGCTGGATCGCGTCGATGACCTCGCGGCGGTAGGCCTTGAAGGCGTTGGTGGTGTCGTTGTAGCCGTGCCTGAAGATCGCCCGAATGAACCAGTTGGCGAGCCGGTTGATCACCAGCTTGAGGCGGGGGTAGCCCTCCACCCGGGAGCCGCGCATGAAGCGGGAGCCGAACACGCACTCCCAGCCCTGCTCGAGCGCCCTGTGGTAGCGGATCAAATCCTCGGGGTGATCGGAGCCGTCGGCCATCATCAGGGCAACGGCATCGCCGGTGTACTGGTCGAGCCCGGCGCGAACCGTGAACCCGAAGCCGCGGTCGTTGGCGGAGCTCACGCAACGGACCCGGGGGTTCCCAGCAGCGATCCGCCCGACCACCTCCTTCGTTCGGTCGCGACTGTGATCGTCGACGACGACGATCTCGTAGTCGATCGCCTCCCGCTCCAGCGCGTCGACGGTGGTACCGAGCGTAGCCCCGATCGACTCCTCCTCGCCCTGCGCGGGCATCAGCACGGAGAGCTTCACGCCGCCGCCGCCGTCCAGCGCTCGACGTTGTGCTCGTAGATCTCCCGAAGCGTCTCCTCGATCCCGTAGCGAAGCTGCCAGTCCGGGTAGTCGGCCTGGAACTCGCTCAAGTCGGAGATCCACCAGCGGTGATCGCCGATCCGGTTCTCGTCGGAGAGCTCCCAGGCGAGCTCGCGCGAGGCGATCCGCTCGCAGGCCTCGATCGCCTCGAGCATCGAGCAGTTCGAGGACCGGCCGCCGCCGATGTTGTAGACGGCCGCGGTGCGCGGTGCCCGGTAGAAGGCGTGGAAGCAGGCGACGAGGTCGGCGCTGTGGATGTTGTCGCGCACCTGCTTGCCCCCGTAGCCGAACACGGTGTAGCCGGCCCCGGTCACCGTGCACTTCATCAGGTAGGCGAGGAAGCCGTGCAGCTTCGCGCCGGCGTGCTGTGGCCCTGTCAGACAGCCGCCCCTGAAGCACGCCGTCGGGATCCCGAAATAGCGGCCGTACTCCTGGACGAGCAGGTCGGCGGCCGCCTTCGAGGCACCGAACAGCGAATGGGTGGAGCGGTCGATCGACATGCTGGTGTCGATGCCGCGGTGGTAGCGGTGGCCCTCCGGCAGCTCCAGCCGCGACTCGCGCTCCTCGAGCGGGAGCCGATTCGGGGTGTCCCCATACACCTTGTTGGTGGAGCAGAAGATGAAGGTGGCATCCGGGGCGAGCCGGCGGGTCGCCTCCAGCAGATTGAGGGTGCCGTTGGCATTCACCCCGAAGTCGGTCTGCGGATCCCGCGCCGCCCAATCGTGGGACGGCTGGGCGGCCGCGTGGATGACGAGCCCGATCCGGCCCGGCTCGGAGGAGAAGGCCCGGGCGACAGCGTCGGCGTCCCGGATGTCGACGTCGAGCGAGCGAAACTCCGGGTATCCGTCGGAGAGCTCTCGGGTCACCGGGGCGGTGGAGGCGTCGGGGCCGAAGAAGGCGGCGCGCATGTCGTTCTCCAGGCCGATCACCTCCCAGCCCGTCTCGACCAGGTGCCTGACGGACTCGGAGCCGATCAAGCCCCCGGAACCGGTCACCACCGCTACCGCCACCGGCTCACCCTACTTCCCGCTGCCGGCGCCGACCCCGAGCGCGTCCCCGAGCAGCGACTCGTGCCCGGCGATCCAGTCGCCGATGTCGGCGAGGATCTGTCGCGCGGGGCGGCGCGGCCTCCAGGCGCCGCGTTCGAACACCCGCGCGCAGTCCGACAGGTAGATCCGGACGTCCCCGGGCCGGGGGTCGGGGTGGGGAGAGATCGGAACCTCGTTCCCCGTCAGCTCACGGCAGAGGTCGGTCGCCTCGAGCAGCGAGAGGCTGGTCGGACGACCCCCTCCCACGTTGACAACCTCGCCGTCCCAGCGATCGGGCCCGTCGAGCTGCTCCTCGACCAGGTCGACCAGGTCCTCCACGTGGAGCAGGTCCCGGACCTGCTTGCCGGCGCCTCCGTAGCCGATGTAGGTCAGCGGCCTCCCGAAGTGATGGCTGAGCAGCCAGTGGGTGAACACACCCTGATCCACCTTGCCCATCTGCCAGGGGCCGGCGATCACCCCGCAGCGGTTGACGACCGCCCGCAGCCCGAACATCGCCCGGTACTCCTCGATCAGGAGCTCCGCCGCCAGCTTGGTCGACCCGTAGAGGGTGCGAGCGCCGGTCAGCGGAAACTCCTCCGAGATCCCGGCTGAGGACGCCCCCGAGAGCTCCTGGTCGTCGCAGAGCTCGAATCGGGTCGCCGTTTCCTCGTAGGCGAGGTCGTTCAGGGGCGCGACGGGATAGACGCGGCTGGTGGAGAGGAACACCAGGAAGGCGTCCTCCCGGCGGGCCAACTCGAGGCAGTTGTAGGCGCCGGTGAGATTGGTGTGGACGACGAGGGCGGTGTCGCCGTCGAGGCCGCTCAAGGCCGACGACTCGGCGGAGCACTCGATCAGGGCGCTGACCGCCCCGAGCCGGCCGAGATCGTCGGGCTCGCGAACGTCGCCGCGGACGAACCGAACCCCCGCCTCCGCGAGGCGCGCCCGATTCAGCTCGGACCCGCGGCGATGCAGGTTGTCGAGCGCGATGATCTCCCATTCGGGGTGGCGGCGCGCGAGCGAAACCGCCAGGTTCGAGCCGATGAAGCCGGCTCCGCCGGTGATCAGGATCATGGCCGGGACTGATACCAGAGGGCCGATCGGCCCCCGCACGCAGGCTCTACGATGGCGCCGATGGTAGGCGGTTCCTCGGTTCGCGAGCATCGGGCCCGTGACGGCGCGGCGCTCGCCCGCGCTCGGGATCCTGCCGCCCGTGGCGGACCCGGCGGCGAGGCGCGCGAGGCGATCTTGGGGATGTTGCCGGAGGGGTGGTCGCTGGATGGGCGGCGGCTCCTCGACTTCGACTGCGACGGAGGGTGGGCGCTGCGCCATTTCGCCCCGGAGACGGAGACGGCGGAGGTGTGGGGATGTGAGCGGGACGCCGCGGCGCTCGCCCCGATCGAGCGGACTCTCTGCCCGCCGTTCCACTCGATCGGGCGCGAGGCCTCCCCGCCCCTCGCGCTCCCGGACGGATCCTTCCAGCTCGTCTGGGCGCTCTCGGCGTTCACGCGGCTGGCCGACGACTGGGCCGAGTGGCTGCTGGAGATCCACCGCCTGCTCTCCGACGGAGGCCTGCTGGTGGTGGCGCTCGGGGCGCCCGCGGTCTATCAGAGGCTCACCGGCGCTTACTGGGACGAGAGCCGGATCGGGATGACGATCCTCTCGTCGCTCGACGGCGCCGGCTCGGCCGTCTTCCACTCCGAATGGTGGCTGCGGGCACATTGGGGACGGGCCTTCGAGGTCCTCGCAATCGAGCGCCGCGAAGCCGGGCCCTGGTTGCTGCTGCGCAAGCGGGGCGTTCCGATCTCCGCCGCCGAGCTCCGGCGCCCCGACCCGGGCGAGGAGCGCGAGCTGGTCGCGGCCGTCGCCAACTCCGAGGTGCTGCGGGCGCAGCTCGAGACGCTGAGGATCCGGATGGAGGCGCGCCTCCGCTCCGAGCTCGGCTCGCAGCGCGAGGAGTTTCACCGCGAGCTGATGCGGAAGTCGTTCGAAGCCACGAACGTGGAATGGGGCTTGGGCGGACCCGACTCGCCCGCCGCGCTGATCGCGGCGGAGTACGAGGCGTCCCTGAGCTGGCGGCTGACGAAGCCCCTGCGAGCGGTTGGGAAGCTGCTGCGACGGGTCAGATAGCGCCTCCCAGGAATGGTGATGCCACGCTTGCGTAGGCCCCGGTACGCCGCCTCCCGCATCAGCAAAGCGGAGGCCCAGGCCTCGCTGCAATCCCTGCCCGAGCGCCCCCTGATCTCAGTGGTGATGCCGACTTACGACACCGCTCCGAGATACCTGCGGGCGGCGATCGATTCGGTGCGCGCCCAGCGCTACCCGAACTGGGAGCTCTGCATCGCTGACGACGGCTCCACCCGGGCCGCCACCCGACGCACGATCCGGCGATACCTCTCCCGGGATGCCCGCATCAGGGCCACGCTGCTCGATCAGAACTCGGGGATATCCAGGGCGTCGAACGAGGCGCTTGGCCTGTGCCGCGGGGAGCTGGTCGCGTTCCTCGACCATGACGACGCCCTCACCGGGGACGCGCTGCTGTCGGTGGCGAGGGCATTCGCCGAGCGCGATCTCGACGTCGCCTACTCCGACCAGGACAAGATCACGCCCCACGGCCGGCGCGCCGACCCGTTCTTCAAGCCCGACTGGTCTCCCGTATACGCGCTCGGGGCGATGTACATCGGCCACCTGCTCGTTGTCCGTCGCGAGCTGGCCCTCGAGATTGGCGGCTTCGACCCGGCCTTCGACACGATCCAGGACTTCGAGTTCATGCTTCGCCTCTCGGAGCGAACCGAGCGAATCCACCACATTCCGAGGATCCTCTACCACTGGCGAGCGATCCCGGGGAGCATTGCGTCGGGGACCTCTGAGAAGGACGGCGTCCCCGAGCTTCAGGCTCGCGCCGTCGGCTCCCATCTGCGCCGCCGTGACCTCTCGGCCAGGGCGGTCCCCCATCCCTCGATTCCGCATCGCGTCCAGCTGCGGCCCGAGCCCCGCTCGAGCCCCCCCAGGGTCAGCGTCGTCGTCCCGGCGACGCGAGCGGGTGGCCGCCGCGACCGCTCCCTCGAGGAGCTGCTCTCCAGGACCGCCTATCCGAACCTCGAGGCGATCCTCGTCGATGGCGCCTGGGACGGCGCCGGCGGCCCGCCCGGACCTGCCGGGCCCGTGCGGGTGGTGGACGCCGGGGGACCCGTCGGCCCGGCGCGGATGTCGAACCTCGGCGCGGAGGAGGCGGACGGCGAATACCTGGTCTTCCTCGGAGAGGACACCGAGGTGGTGGAGTCGGACTGGATCGAGCAGCTCTTGATCTACGCGGAGATGCCGGGTGTCGGGGCGGTCGGGCCGGTGCTCACCCATCCCGACGGCCGCGTCAAGGCGGCGGGGATCGCGGTCGGCCTCTACGATCCCGCGGCCCCCGCCATGCGCGGCTTCCCGGCCGACGGCGACGGCTATTACGGCTCCCTTTCCTGCGCCCGCGAGGTCTCCGCCCTGAGCCGGGAGTGCGTGCTCATGCGCCGCTCGCTCTTTCGCGAGCTCGGCGGCTTCAGGGAGGCCTACAGCAGGCAGTACGAGGATTTCGACCTCTGTCTGGAGCTGCGCCGCCGGCGCCTCAGCGCCGTCTGCACCCCCGCTCCCCGCACGATCAGCCACCGGTCGGAGGCCTCCCGGCGGCTGGATTTCGACGTGATCGACCGGGCGCTCTTCGTCGACCGCTGGTACGGCGAGCTGGAGGCGGGGGATCCCTACTTCAATCCCAACTTCTTCCGCGGCGCCGCCGACTACACCCTTCCGCCCCGCAGCAGGGAACCGGCGCCGATCGCCGAGAGGGAGCTGTCGCGATGAGGGTGCTCTTCATTCATTTCGGGGCGCTGAACGTGAACAGCGTCATCCAGACGTTCCACTTCGGCGAGGAGATGACCGCCGAGGGCATCGAGGTGACGCTCTGCGGCTGGGGCCGGACGGACAGGATCTCCGCGATCGGCGAGCCGAGCTTCGAGGTGATCAACTACCACGGCCTGGGCCGCCGGCTGAGGGCCTGGAGGCGGGACCCGAGAGAGACGATCGTCTGCGCCTGGACCCCGCGGGAGCGGGTTCGCCTGGCCACCCTGCGCGCCGCCCGCAGCCTCCGGGCGCCATACGTCGTCCACCTCGAGGACAACGAGGAGTACCTGCTGTCCTCGGCCCTCGGGATCCCCTACGAGGTGCTCCGGCGCCTGCCCCTCGACCAGCAGGACGACCTCTCCACGGAGGATCTCATCCACCCCACCCACTACCGAGAGCTGCTGGCGGGAGCAGCCGGCGTCACCATGATCACCGAGGCGCTCGACGAGTTCAATCGGGAGCGCCGGCCGCACCACCTGGCCCGGCCGGGCGTCGACCATGAGCAGTTCAGGCCGGAGGCGGCGCCGGTGATCTCGCGCGATCTGCTCGGGCTCCGCGCCGATGACTTCGTGCTGGTCTATCACGGCAACGTCCACTACGCGAACCATCACGAGATGCTCAGCCTCTATCTGGCCGTGAAGCTCCTGCAGCGCAGGGGTCGATCGGTGAGGCTGGTTCGGCTCGGCAATACCGACATCGGCGGGGTCGACCCCCGCGCCTTCCAGGCGCTGCGGAGCGGCGTGGTCGAGATCGGCGCCGTCCCCTGGCGGGAGATTCCCGGGTATCTGGCGCTCGCCGACGCCTACGTCCAACCGGGGGCGCCGGACGCCTTCAATCGTTACCGCCTGCCCTCGAAGCTGCCGGAGTTCCTCGCCATGGGCCGCCCGGTGATCCTCCCGGACTGCAATCTCGGCCACGATCTCACGGACGGCGAGAGCGCGCTGCTGCTGCGGGACGGGACCGCCCTCGAGATCGTCGCCCGGGTCGAGCAGCTGCTCGACGACCGCGTCCTGGCCCGGAGGCTGGGCGCGAAGGCGCGGGAGTTCGCCATCGCCAACCTGAGCTGGCGCGAGAACGCGGCGGCGCTGGCGCGCTTCTACCAGGGGCTGATCGCGTCGCGCCACGGCCGGGGGGCGACGGTGGCGGCGTGAGCTCGCTGCGGAGACTCGGGCGCCGGCTCAAGCGGGTCGCCTCCGCGGAGCAGGCAGGCGACCCGGGGGCGAGCGCGCGGGCCCGGGCCCTGGGCAGGGCGCCCACGAGAACGGTCTCGCCCCACCGGCTCTGGGAGCTCGACGATCGCTACCGCGGGAAGTTCGAGGTGGACCCGGTCTCGTACGGCACCGTTCGCGACTGGGCCGACAGCGTCGATCACTTCGACGGACTCGCCCGGGCGAGCTTCGACATGAAGAACCTCCAGCGCTGCTGGATGGTGAAGGCGGTCCTCGGAAACGCCGAGCCAGGAGGGCGGCTGCTCGAGATCGGCGCCGGCGAGCCCCTTGTCGCCGATCTCCTCTCGCGGCTCGGCTACCGGGTGACGGCGGTCGATCCCTACGACGGCAGCGGCCAGGGCCCGCGGGAGTACGAGGCCTTCCGCAGCTCCTACCCCGAGATCACCTTCATCCGCGACCGCTTCCCCCCCGGCCAGGAGCTCGATCCCGGGTTCGCCGCCGTGTATTCGATCTCGGTCCTCGAGCACATCCCCACCGGTGCCGTCGGTGAGGCGATGGTGGCGGCGGCGGACCTGCTCTCCCCCGGAGGCTGCTCCGTGCACGCGATCGACCACGTGGTCGCGGGCTGGGGCGCCGACGAGCACCTGGAGCGCCTCGAGGAGATCGTGCGCCGGTCCGGGGGGTCGACGACGAGCTTGCACGAGGTCATCCGGCGGCTGGAGTCCGACCCGGAGACCTATTTCGTGTCGGCCGAGGCGCACGAGCGCTGGCGCGGCGCCCTGCCCTACGACCAGTATCCGATGCGGAGGATCGCCTCCATCAACGTGTTCAGCGGGGACGCCCGGGGTTCGATGACGGGGCGGGCGACCCGCTGACAAGCGGCGAAGGCGGTGGTCCAGGCAGTGCGTCCGCGACGGACGCCGCGCTATCTTCCACGCCCGCTCGCCCGAGCAATCATCCCCATGGCGATGCCGACCGACCCGACCATCCGATGATCGCCTTCGGCTGCCCGATAACCGACGTCGAGGCCTACCAGCGCTACGCCGAACCAGGCCTGCGCCTTGCCGCCGAGCCCGATTCAGAGATTCTCGCTTTCAGCGCCGCGGGACTGAACGGGACGGGGTCGATCTTTCGCAACTACAACCTGCTGATGGAGGAGGCCGGCAAGCTCGAGAACCTGGAGGCGCTCGTCCTGGTCCACCAGGACGCCGAGATCGTCGACCCCGACTTTTGCGAGAAGGTGCGGGAGGTGCTGCGCGACCCCGATGTCGGAATCGTCGGCTGCGCCGGCGCGATCGGAGTGCGGAACATCGCCTGGTGGGACGGCTCGGTCACCTTTGCGTCGTTCACCCACCAGTACGAGGAGTACGGGGGCGGCGAGATCGTCGGCTCGACCTGGAACCTCGAGGAGGCGCCACCGCAGGCTCGCACGGGGGAGGTCGACGTGATTGACGGATTCATGATGGGACTGTCGCCCTGGGTTGTGCGCAACGTCCGCTTCGACGAGCGCCTCGGGCAGCTGCACGGCTACGACTTCGACATCTGCCAGCAGGTTCGCGCCAAAGGCAAGAAGGTGGTGACCGAGCACCTGCCAACGATTCACCACCATTCGCTGGAGCTGATCGGCGACCTCGAGGGGTGGATCGCGGCGCACATGCGGGTGGCGGAGAAGTGGGACGGGAGGCTCACGGGAGCCGCCACCACCCCTGGCGATTGGAAGGAGCGCGCCCGCTGGGCCGAGGCGCGGTGCGACGCGGCGATGATGCAGGCCAACGCGGCAGAGCTAGCGCGCGAGGCGGCGGTGCTCCACCTCGAGCGACAGCTCGACGGCGTCGAGCGCAGCGCGAGCTGGCGGTTGACCAAGCCGCTGCGCTGGCTGAAGGGCTTGTTCAAGCGCGGGCGTAAGGGTCAGCCGGAACGCGGCTCGATCGCCGCCAGCGCCGGTCAGCGCTGACCGTCGTTCTCCTCGAGGGCCCGCCTCACCTGCTCGCGTGAGAACGCCGGGCGCCCGCGCGAGTGCAGCCGCGACAGCCATTCGCCCGCGGTGAACGACCCCGACCCGAGCATTCGCTTGAGCAGCTCCTCGAGCTTGCTGTAGCGACGGAGCTGCTCGTCCAGCTCCTGCTCCCGGGAGTGGCGAAGGACGAGCTGCGCCACCCGCGTCTCCTCGAGCCGCTCGAGCAGGGGGTTTCTGTCCCAGGGATCAAGGATCTCGGCGACGGCGCCCGACCACGAAGCGTCCTCCCGCCAGAGGATCCCGCAGCCGAAGAAGATCGGCACGACGGCGAGCCGGAGGCTCTCGCGCTCGGCCGTGAAGTCCTCGATCGCCGTCATCACGCCGTTGCGAGGCCCGCCCGCCTCCAAGGCCGCCCACTCGAAGGGAAGGCCATGCTCCGCAACGCCGGGGTTCCCGGGCACCAGTCTGACGTCCTCGCCCATTGGATGCCGCTCCTCCTCCGGGATCCGATCGGGGACGAAGTACTGGTCCCGGCGCGCCAGCGGCCAGCAGACGTCGTGGAAGATCAACAGCGGCATCTCGCCCTCCGGGGCCCGCTCGGCGATCAGCCGAAGCTCCCCGCTCAGCGTGTAGTAGTTGTGATCGCCGTCGAGCATCACGACGTCCGGGACCGGAATGTGGGTGAACGCCTCGAGGCTGGTCTCGCGGACCAGCTGCAGTTCGGGGTGAGCCTCGGACATCTCCAAGAGCTCGTCGAGCGGGGCGGGCTCGATCGCCGTCACCCTCGCCCCGCTTCCCGCCGCCCAGTCGAGGAGCGCGGCAGTCAGCCTGCCCCTCTCCGCGCCGACCTCGACCACCGACTTCGCCCCGATCGCGTCGAAGCACGGGCGCCACAGCTCCGCGAAGTTCGCAAGCGAGTAGCCGGCCTGGTCGGGGTCGGTCGTGTAGTAGAAGGAGGTGACACGCATTGCCAGCCGGGGGAAAACGCGTCCCCCCACGCCGGAGTCTAGGCGGAACTTCGGGGCCCGGATACGCTCCCCGTCGAGATGCCCGGGTTGCGAAGGTCCCCGGAGGCCCGCGCATTGATGCGCGAGATTCGCTCGCGCCATCCCAAGCTGCGCGAGGCCGTGATCGCCGACGCGCAACTGGCCCTCGCGCACCGCGCGGAGCGTCATGAACTCCGGTCGGGGCTCGACGCGCTCGCGCAGGTGCTGAGGCTGATCTGGGTCAGCGACGGCTTCCCGGCTCAGTTGCTCTACCGGATCAAGGCCCGTCTGCAGTCACTCGGCGTTCCCGTCCTCCCTCGAATAGTCCACCGGCTGGCGATCATCACCGCGGGGATCGCGATCGGTGATCCGGTCGTGGTCCATCCCGGCGTCTACCTCTTCCATGGGCAGGTCGTGATCGACGGCCTCACGGAGGTTCAGGGCGGGGTGGTGATCGCTCCCTTCGTAACGGTGGGCCTGCGCGCGGGAGACGTGGTCGGACCGACGATCGAGCGCGGGGTCAGCATCGGCACCGGGGCGAAGGTGCTTGGGCGGGTTACGGTCGGAGCGGGCGCGACGATCGGCGCGAATGCCGTAGTGGTCGACGACGTGCCTCCGGCGACCACCGTGATCGGTGCGCCCGCCCGGCCCGTCCCGGGGCCGGGCCCGCCGAGCGACCAGGCCCCGGGCGAGTCCTCCGCGAGGGCCAAATGAACCTCCGCACCTCTCCTGCTAGCTTTGGCGCCTGGGAGGAGGCGGCGAGCAGGGGATAGTTGATCGGTGATTTTTCGCTCACGGAGGAAACAGGACTCGGCGACCGCACTGGCGGAGCCCACGGTCGAGGCAATCGCCGGGATGTCGACCGGGGAGCTGATCGAGGAGATCGATCGGCTCACCCGCTCAAACCGCGAGCGCCGCGACCCGGTACTGGAGTCGCGTTTGATCGGGCTTCGCCACCTCGTTGCCTTGCGCCTTATGGACGAGTCAGCGGAAGAGCCCGCCTACCCGAAGCCGGCCCTCGGCCTGCTGCCTTCGGGCGACGGTGGACTCCCTGAGATCGAGCCGGAAAAGCTCACCCCCGAGCTCGTCCGGGCCGGGATCCTGCGCGACGGCTGTCTGCTGGTTCGGGGCGTCGTCGATCCAAGGGACGCGTTCGACCTCGGCGAGGAGCTGCGGCGCGCTTTCGAGGCCCGCGATGCTGCGCGCGCTGGAGCTCCGGCCAAGCCGGGCTATTACCAGGAGTTCGAGCCCGATTCTCGCTTCGTCCTTCACCGGGACGTAGTTGGCGACGGAGGGATCTGGGTCGCCGACTCCCCCCACCTCATGTTCTCGATGCTCGAGTGCTTCGAGAAGGCCGGCCTTCGCAGGGTGATCAGCGGCTATCTCGGCGAGCCACCGGCTGTCACGGCCCAGAAGTGCACGCTGCGGAGAGTCGACCCCGACGCCGCCCGCGGGTTCGCCGGCCATGGCTGGCATCAGGACGGCGCCTTCATGGGAGAGGTGAGAGCGCTCAACGTCTGGCTCGCGCTGTCGCGGTGCGGCGACGAGGCCCCAGGGCTGGACCTGCTTCCGAAGCGCCTCGACCACATCATTCCCACCGGCACCGAGGGCGCCCTGTTCGACTGGTCGATCTCGCCGGGCGAGGTCGAGGCGGCCGCGGACGACACGGAGATCCTGCGCCCGATCTTCGAGCCCGGGGACGTGCTGCTGTTCGACGACCTCTTCCTGCACTCCACCGCCGCCGACCCGTCGATGCCGAAGACGCGTCTGGCGATCGAGAGCTGGTTCTTCGGCTCCTCGGCCTCGCCCGAGGACTACGCGCCGCTAGCCGCCTGAGCGCCTCGCCGAGCGCCGCCATGAGCGAGCCGCACCGCTTCTTCTTCGTCCACATCCAGAAGACGGGCGGGGTCTCCCTGTTCATGCGGATACACCGCCATTTTCCCCGGGAGGCGGTGTATCCGGCGGCATCGGACGGCGACCCGATCGCTGTTGCTCCGCAGCTGTTCCCTCACATCCTGCTCGAGCGCTGGAGGGAGCGCCGGGACGAGATCAGGGTCGTCGCCGGCCATTTTCCGCTCTGCACGAAGGAGCTTCTCGACGCCGATTTCACCGTGCTGACCGTGCTGCGAGACCCGGTGGAGCGAACGCTCAGCTATCTGCGCCACCACCGGGAGACCACGCCGGCCGATCGCCGGCTCTCTCTGGAGGCCATCTACGAGGACCGGGGGCGGTTCAAGGCCTTCATCGAGAACCACATGGTGAAGATGCTCTCGCTCGACGTCGCCGAGATGACCTACGGGATGATGACCGAGGTCGAGTTCGACCGAAAGCGGCTCAGGACCGCCCAGCGAAGGCTGAAGACGGTCGACCTGGTCGGCGTTCAGGAGGATCTGGAGGAGTTCGCCGGTCAGCTCGAGCAGCGCTTCGGGTGGCAGCTCGGCCCCCCCGTGAGCGCGAACACCACCGAGCCGAGCGATGTCCCCGCCTCGTTCCGGTCGCGAATCGCGGAGGACAACCGGCTCGACATGGAGCTCTACGAATTGGCGCGGGAGCTGGTCGCGAAGCGCCGGGTAGGCCGCCGCAGGAGGCGTCGCTTTAGGATGGCGCCGTGAGGGAGAGGAACCCCGAGACCCACGAGGAGAAGCTCGCCTATCTCGCCGAGCTGCGGGAACAGGCGATCCACTCGGCCTCCGAGGAAGCGGTCGACAAGCAACACGCCAGGGGCAAGCTGACAGCTAGGGAGCGGATCGAGAAGCTGGTCGACCCCGGCTCCTTCGAGGAGCTCGACACCTTCGTCCGGCACCGCACCCACGAGTTCCAGATGGACAAGCGTCGCCCCTACGGCGACGCGGTCGTCACCGGCCACGGCACGGTGGAAGGGCGGCCGGTGTTCGTCTTCAGCCAGGACTTCACCGTCTTCGGGGGCTCGCTCGGCGAGGTGATGGCCGAGAAGATGTGCAAGGTGATGGACCTGGCCGCCGAGGTGGGGGCGCCCGTGGTCGGCCTGAACGACTCGGGGGGCGCGAGAATCCAGGAGGGTGTCGTCTCGCTCGGTGCCTACGGGGACGTCTTCGTCCGCAACGTCCAGTGCTCCGGGGTGATCCCCCAGATCAGCGTGATCATGGGCCCCTGCGCGGGCGGCGCGGTCTACTCGCCGGCGATGACCGACTTCATCTTCATGGTCAAGGAGACCTCGCATATGTTCATCACCGGCCCCGACGTGATCAAGACGGTCACCGGCGAGGAGCCGACCTTCGAGGAGCTCGGCGGGGCGATGACCCACAACACGAAGTCCGGCGTCGCGCATTTCGCCGCCGACGACGAGGAGAGCTGCCTCCAGGACGTTCGCTACCTGCTCAGCTTCCTGCCGCAGAACAACCTCGACCTGCCGCCACGGGTGGACCCCTACGACGACCCCGAGCGCATGGACCTCGAGCTCGACACCCTGGTGCCGGACGACCCCTCCAAGCCCTACGACATGCGCGAGGTGATCTCCCGGATCGTGGACGACGGCGAGTTCTTCGAGGTCCACGAGCACTTCGCCCCGAACATCGTGGTCGGCTTCTCGCGCCTCGACGGCCATCCGGTCGGAGTGGTGGGAAACCAGCCCAAGCATCTCGCGGGTGTGCTCGACATCAACTCATCGGAGAAGGCCGCACGCTTCGTCCGAACCTGCGACGCATTCAACGTTCCGCTGCTCACCTTCACCGACGTTCCCGGCTTTCTTCCCGGCACCTCGCAGGAGTGGGCCGGGATCATCCGCCACGGGGCGAAGCTGCTCTACGCCTTCACCGAGGCGACGGTGCCGAAGCTGACCGTGATCACCCGCAAGGCCTACGGTGGCGCCTACGACGTCATGAACTCCAAGCACATGCTCGCCGACTTCAACTTCGCCTGGCCGAGCGCGGAGGTCGCGGTGATGGGCCCGGAGGGAGCGGTGAACATCATCTACCGCCGCGACATCTCGAGCTCACCGACTCCGGAAGAGCGCCGGGCCAAGCTGATCGACGACTACAAGGCCCACTTCGCCAACCCCTACTCTGCCGCCGAGCGCGGGTACATCGACGACGTGATCGTCCCTCACGAGACCCGGCCGAAGCTGATCAAGGCACTGCGCGTCCTGGAGACCAAGCGGGTCGAGCAGCCGAAGCGAAAGCACGGCAACATCCCTCTCTAGTCGGCCGCCGCTCGAGGGAGGAGCGCGGGGGGCCCGAGCCCGGGTCGCCGCGGAGGCTCTCAGGCGGGCCGACGCCAGAGGCGCAGCCTGCTCCTCGGGTCCCAGCCGACCAGGCTGTAGCCGCGCTCGCGCAGGATCGCCGCGAACTCGGGAACGGCGAACAAGAGTCCCCCGGTCGACTGAGGCGGCTTGCTCACCGATTCGAACACCTGGTGGCCTCCCTCGTCCGCAAGCTGGTCCAGGGCGCGATCGGCCTCCGCGGTCGAGACCAGGGCGGTGATCCCGTTGATTGGCGAGACGTTGACCACTCCGGCGCGCTCAGCCACACGGTGGTCGAGAGGGGTCCCAAGGATCAGGACGTGCTCACCAGGGTGGGTGTTGGACTCGACGTAGCGCTGGGCACCAAGGAGGTCATCGGCCGCTCGGCCTCCGTCCGAGAGCCGATCGAGCTGGCGCCATGGGGGCGGGAAGCGGTCGACCGCCGAGATCATCACCCCGAACCCGATCAGGGCGGCTGCCGCCGGCAGGAGCAGACGCCGCAGGCGGTCGCGGTGGGGAACGGCGGACCGCAGCGCGCCGATCGCGGTCCAGGCGATCAGGGCGAGCGAGAGGCCCCAGGCTGGAAACAGCAGCATCAGCTGGAACTGCGAGGAGCGGCCGACGAAGTACATCCCGGTGGCGAGCCCGAAGGCGCCCGAAAACGCGAGCATCGCGGTCAGCGTCCGGTCGGAGTCGACCCGGACATAGCGGACCGCGGCGATCAGCAGGGCCGCGGTGTAGGTGGCGTAAAGCGCCCAGTGGAGCCCGAGCGTGGGCATCGGGACCAGCCCGAACGAGTCGCGGAGGAAGAGGCGGTTGAAGTAGGTGAGCAGGGTCGGATCGGGGAGCTGGCCCGTCCGCAACAGGATGATCGCGGAGGCGATCCCCAGGGCGCCCAGCAGGCCGGCGGCGCCCTCGACGGCGAGGGCCCTCAAGCGCCGGCGGAGGGGCAGCGATCGCTCCCAGCTTGCCCCCAGCGCCACGATCAGGGCGAGCAGCGCCCCGACCCCGAACTCGGCGTTGTTGAGCACCACCAGCCCGGCGAATCCGAAAAGCGCCCAGATCGGGATCCGCCGCCGGGTCGACAGGGCGCAGAGCCAGGCGAGCAGGAAAGGCCCCAGGAAGCGGCCCGGGAGAACGCCGTAGTAGTTGCCGTCGAAGTTCCGGTACGGGCCGTGGTCGTCCCAGGGGAAAAGGCTGAGGGCCACGAACGGCACGTACAGGGCGAGCGCCGCCCACGGACCCCGGGTGACCTCCCTGAAGACGCCGAAGATCGCCAGCAGCCCGATCGCGGACAGCGCGCACATCGTGATCGACAACGACGTGATCGAGGATTCGAACGCGGCCAGCAGCGGCGCAAGAGCGAGCGGCAGCAGGTTGGCGTACTGGGCGATGTAGTCGACGAGGGGGGTGCGGCCGTTGACCACGGAGAAGTAGTCCTCGGCCTGCACGGGGATGTGGTCGGCGGCGAGAACGCCGCTCTGACCGACGGTCGCGTCGGTGACGACGGCCGGCAGCAGCCAGAGCACCGTCACCAGCGCCGCGATTGCGAGCGCCACCCCCTCCCGGCCGTCGAGCCCCTCCCGGATCCACCGGATCGGCCGAGGGAAGCGCCCGGACCACCGCAGGGCGCCCGCCGTCAGGACGATCCCGATGCATACCCCGGCCACCAGGTTCGGCACCGAGAGGAGCAGCGGATCGAAGTAGTCGAGCGGGAGGAAGCCGCTCCGGCGGGGCTGCTCGACCACCGCCGAGACGAGGAGGACGATCGCGACCAACTGGGCGGCGACGACCAGGGGGTCCAGCGACCGTCGCGGAGCCCGGCGGGAGCCGAACGCCAAGACGGCGACGGCGAGAGCGAATGGCGCCGCCAGGGTGAGCATCGCCCGGACCTCCTCCAGGGGCTCCGGCTGGATCAGGACCTGCCACTGGGCGAAGACGTCGCGGTTGGGCGCCGGGTAGAGCTTCGCGAGCGCGGGGGTGAGCCAAGCGAAGAGGGCGGCGAGCGCGACCGCGCCGACGATCGGGCCGAGCCAGGCGAGATCCTCGGCTGAGGCGGGGCGACGCCGCTGCGGCCCGGCGGCCTCGGAAGCAGTCCGCTCCGACCCGGCCGTGATCGTCTCCACCGGACGATTGATACCAATCCGTCGCCGGTGCTACGGCGCTGCCGCAGCGCCGCCGTCGACGCGCGCTCGCTAGCCGCGCGAGACGATCAGCTTTACCGGCGAGCCGGCGGGGATTTTCTTGCCCGCGCGCGGCCGGGTGGCGATCACGCGGCCGGCGGCGACGTTCGTGGAGTGCCGGCGCCGGACCTTGCCGGGGGTGCAGTTGGCGCGGCGAAGAGCCCGGCGAGCGGCCCGGAGCTTCATACCCTTGAGCCTCGGAACCGTGCAGGGGCGGAACCGATGCTCGGAGAGGCGGGCGAGCGAGTCCACGGTCTTCTGGTCGAAGGCGTGGGCGTAGGCGAAATGGAAGATCGACGAGCCGCCCGCCGGGATCCGCGCTACCTGGTGAAGGTAGAAGTCGTTGTCGGTGGCGCTCACATTGTTGAAGGTCGCCGAGCTCGAGCGGTGGTCGTAGGTGATCGCCCCCCGGCCGCTGAGGGTGTCGCCGTTGGGCCTGTCGCGCTGCTTGATGAAGATCGAGGCCGGCGCCTTCCTCGGCAGGGTCACCTGGTCGCCGGTGTTGTGGGTGGCGTAGCCGCTCTGGCCGGGGAAGCGGTAGGCGACCGTGGTCGAGTCGAAGCTCGAGGCGTTGCTGCGGAAGCGCTGGTCGTTCTGCCAGAGCAGATCGAGGCGATGGAAGCTGTGGTCGGTGCTCTTGAACACGTCGGTGATCGTCGACAGGTGCCCGTCGTGGTCCTGGACGATGGTGCGTATGTCGCGTACTCCCGTCGGGACGAAGCCCGGGCAGCTCGCCGGCGTCGGCGGGTAGGTCAGGTTCGCGCACTTGACCAGCGGCTCGGACTCGCGGATCGTCATCCCCCCGGTGATCGGGTTGAGCTTGAACGAGTAGGTGAGCGCCGGGAACCCGGGGGAGGCGTGATCGTTGATGCTGCGTGCCGTGTCCGGCCCGTATGCGTTGGCGCCGTCGATTCGAAGCTCGGAGCGGGTGGAGGCGCCCGGGCCAGGGCCGGAGAAGTCCTCGTAGTACCAGAGCCAGGCGTTGCAGTAGAAGGTGACGGTGGCGAGCGCGTGGCTCGAGTCGTTCAGGTATCCGTCGTCGAGGCCGCAGCTCGTGAGGGAGTCGTAGTCGAAGGCGCCGGCAGCCTGCTGGGCGTAGATGTAGTAGTCATGGGCTGTGCCGGCGTTGGGACCGGCCGCGACGGTTTCTGTCTCACGATCGTCAACGCCGAGAAGCGGTCCCTTGAAGGGCGACACGTCCGATGGCACCGCGCCGTGGGGAACGGCACGAAGGCGGCACAGGTCGTTGGTGATCGGCGACAGATCGGCTGCCGGGACGGAGAAGCTCCCGTCGGCGCCCAGCGGCACGTTCGACTCGAGTGCCGGATGATCGGTACCGAAGAAGCACAGCAGGTCCACCTTGTCAGTGGCGGGGTTGCCGCCCGTGGTCGTGCCCTTGACGGCAACGGTGCTGCCGCCCGCGTCCTCATCGTTGAGCAGGTATCGCGGGCTCTTCGGCAGGGTGATCTGGGATCCCGTGATCGCCGCCTGGGCGGATGGCGCGGCGACGAGCGTGGCCGCGACGGCGATCAGTCCCGCGAATCTCCCCACTCGCGATCCTCCCAATGCCGCCAGTCTAACTCAGGGCCCGGGCCCCATCCAGCCGGCGGCGTAGCACGGATCGGTGCCGCAAACGTCGACGATCTTCCCGCCCTCCTTGATGAACTCGGCGATCTGGTGGCGAATGTCCGGCGAGGTGTCGATCACGGTGTCGTGGGGGTCGACGCCGAAGGAGTCGTCGGGCGCGGTGTTGGTGATCGGCGCCGAGTCGGTCCCGAGGACGCCGCCCATCCCATCGTCGCGCTTCGGCCCGATGTCCCAGACGAAGAAGCCGTTCCCGCCCGCGGCGGGGCCCGAGAGGTCACCGAGAATCGGGAGGTCGGGGAAGAAGTCGACGAACGCGCTCGGCGGGCGCCCCGGGTCGAGGGCCGGCTCGCGGAGGGGCGCCCCGATCGTCCGCGCCTCGACCTCGGTGGCGACGTTGGTGACCTGGTGGTCGCCGTAGGCCATCTCGATCAGGACGTGGTGCGGCGGGGTGCCCGGCAGCGGATCGCTGGTCATGTGGTTGGCGTAGCCGTCGGGCTCGCCGCGGTCCCACTCCATCTGGATCATCGACAGCAGCAGCGGGCGGACGCCCTCGTCGGGATAGGAGGGGTAGAGAATCAGCGCGTAGTCGGAGAAGTCGACGCTGCGGGTGAGCAGGGTCGAGTAGTTCATGCCGGGCACGTAGAGGACCGAGCGGGTGACGTCGGGCTCGACCGCGGTCAGGGCGCCGCCGGCGATCCCGCCCTGGCTGTTGCCGTAGTAGAAGACGCCGTGGCTGGTGTCGAGGACTGAGGTCCCACCGAACCGGAAGGCCGGGTCACTCGCGAAGCCGTCGTCGGGGAGGCTCAGCAGGCGGCCGAGGAAGACGAAGTCGAGGAAGCCCTGCTGGAGACGGTCGGGGAGGGCCGGGAACTTGGAGAGGTCCTGCAAGGCGGGGATCGCCTCCGGGACGACGTCCTCCCCGGCCATTCCGATCCAGTCGGTCGCGCAGGTGATCACGCCCTCGTCGTTACCGAGCTGGCGCACGTTGGTGGTGTGGACCTCGCCCGCGTCTCCGAACAGGCCGTGGCCGTACATCGAGGGTCGGTCGGCCTGGTTGACCGTGTAGACGCCGGACCCCGGGCTCGTCTCGGTGACCGCCGATTGGGGGATGTTGCACTCGAAGTGCGCCGTGTACATGTTCCCGGGGATCTGGTGGGGCAGCCCGTCGGAGCCGAGGTTGAACCGTGAGCCGGAGGGGCAGCCCGCCTGGTCGAGATAGCAGGGGACCTGGAAGGTGCCGCTCACCTCGCGGACGTTCTCGAGCGCGTGGGGGCCGGTGAGGTCGAGATGAGTGGCGTCCGGACTCGGCTCATGCACCGTCTTCACCTGCGTGACCGTGAAGCTCGGCGCGCTGCCCTGCTCGATCCCGTCGCCGGGGGTCATGTCGCCGAGCTGCGCCAAACCGTCGTTTCGAATGTGGAGCATCCGGCCGGTGATGTTGCCGGTGCTGGCGACGGTGAAGTCCCAGGCGTCGTAGAGGTTGCTCCGCTTGATCCCGGCCGCCTTCAGCTTCTTGAACACCCCCTCGAAGTGCGCGCGACGGCTCTCGATCGCGGGCACGTTCGTCTTCAGGCCGTCGCGGTAGAGCGCGAAGCCGGGGGGCGCCGGAATGACCTTGCCCGACGCGTTCTTGAGGTTGCGCAGGGCGACGATGTAGCGGTGGCCCTCGGTCAGGTTCCGGCCGACCCTGATGATCAGGTCGGTGCTCTTGGCGCTGGTCGCGGTCGAGTCGAGCTCCGCCCAGATCAGCTGGCGCTTCCTTGTGGCTGCGTCGATCAGGACGATCGGCTGTCTGGGGGCGAAGGACTGGTCCATGTCGGTGAGCGGCACGGCGCCGGTGTTCTGGAACGCCTGCTGCGTTTCCATCCCGGGGATGTGGGTGACGATGCTGACGCCGGGGCTGAATCCGTCGCTGCGGTTGAGCTCGGTCGGGTCGACGTGCACGCCGTCCTTGTTGGCGGGCGTCGAGTCGCGGCTCAGGTGGACGCGACGCCCGGTGCCAGTGCTCGGGTCCCTGACCGTGAAGTGGTCGCTGGGCCAGGGGAAGAGGCAGTTGGAGCCGGGCGCTGCGATCGTCTCGCAGCGGGATGCGACCGCGAGCGCCGCGCACTGCGAGACCGTGCGCTTGAGCTTGCGGCTCGCTCGCGCCAGGCGCCTCCCGTCCTTACCCGGACGGTAGGCGGCCACGCTCAGACGACGGGCACCGCAGCCCCTCAGGACCTCGCGCCCCGCCCTCGACAAGCGCAGGGCGAGTTGCGTCGTTCCGGCGTGCAGCAACAGGCTGCGAGCCTTGGTCAGCGGTGGGCCACCCCTAAGCGCCCAGCTCGAGACCTTCACCTTCCTGGTATCCGAGGAGCGGGCGACGAGCTTCAACTTGCCGCCCGACAGCGCGGCCCGGTCGCTCGAGGTCTTGACCTGGAGTTGGAGCCGACCGCCATGGCGCTCGGCCGAGCCGGCCGGCCCGGTCGCGGCGAGCGGGGCCAACCCGGCGATCAGGATTGCGCCGAGGGCAAGGCGGCCGATCCTTCGGCCAGGGTGAGGTCCCTCTCTCCGCATCCTCTCTCTTCGTCTCCGAGCCCCCTGACGGCTCGGGCCGAAACCTATCGAAGCGCCGGGGCCGGTGACTTCCGAGCAACCACGATGAAGGCACGCGCCGGGGTCAGGATCGTCGGCCAGCGCCGGCCGAACTGGGTGGTCCACCTTCCGGCCGGGACCCGGTAGGCGCGCTCGACCTCGAGGCGCTCGCCGACCAGCTCCACCAGGAGGGCGAACGGGATCTGGAGGACGGCCGGGTGGCCACCCAACGCCGGCGTCCTGGCCAGGGCGGTCAGGGGGCGGAACAGGGCCCTCTCGACCCGGTAGAACCACCGCGGCACGCAGGACTCTGCGACCACAAGGCGGCCGCCGGGCCTCAGCACCCGCTCCGCCTCGGAGATCGCCCGGCTGACGTTGGCGAGCAGATCGTTGGGGCGGGCGCCGACCAGATGGTGGTAGAGGAGCGCCTCGAGGACCGCGTCGTAGGAGCTCTCCGGCTCGTCGAGCGCGAGAGCGTCACCCCGGCGGGCGGTCACATTGGGCGGGAAGCGGGAGGCGGGAAGGCGGTCCAGGAACAGATCCACGGCGACGATCTCCTCCACCTGGGTGGTGTCGTAGTCGAACACGCCTCCGTTGCCGACGTCGAGCAGCCGGCCGCAGCCGGCGACCTCGCGAGTGACCGCCTCGCGGATCAGCCGGTAGGTGTCGAGCCGGGCGACGTCCCGGCCGTGCTTCTCCCGGGCGAAGAACTCGGCGTTCTGCTCGGCGCTGATGGAGTCCTGGCCGGCCATCAGGGCGCAGACTAGATGGTGGATTTGGAGTCAGCGGTGCAGATGGATCGACGCGTCAGTCGCGGGTCCGGCGGAGAAAAGCGCCGACCGCGCCGGCGAGCCGCCGCTCCTTGGTGGAGGCGCTTGGTCCCGGTAGCCTGCGTCCGGTGGCGGGCCGGATCCCAGTCGAGTTCGACGCCTACCGCGACCGATACCGGGAAGCGGTGGAGGAGTCGATCGCCTTCGCCGGGCCGGGACTTGACTTCTTCACCTCGGCCAAAGCCAAGGCGCTGCTGGAGCTGGCGGCCAAGCGGATCGGCGCGCCGGCGGAGCTCTCCTTCCTCGATGTGGGCTGCGGCCCCGGCGAGACCGATCGGTTCCTCGCCCGCCGCGTCGGCCGGCTCGCCGGGGTCGACATCTCGCCGGACATGGTCGAGCGCGCCAGGGAGCAAAACCCCTGGGCTGAGTATCGCCACTACGCAGAAGGGAAGCCGATTCCCTATCCAGACGCCGCGTTCGACATCTCCTTCGCCGTCTGCGTCGTCCACCACGTTGAACCTGCGGGACGTTCAGCGATGATCGCGGAGATCGCTCGCACGACCAGGCCCGGCGGCCTGGTCGTGGTCTTCGAGCACAACCCGTACAACCCGCTCACCCGGCGAGCTGTCTCCGGGTGCGAGTTCGATCGCGACGCGGTCTTGCTCACCCGCCACGAGGCGAAGCGGTTGCTGGAGGGGGCCGGCCTCGACCGGGTCGGCGGGCGCTACATCGTCTTTTTCACCAGGGACTCGGCTCCGCTAAGGCGAATCGAGCGCGGCCTCGGCTGGGTGCCGCTGGGCGCCCAGTACGTCGTCAGCGGACTGCGCCCTTGAATCGAAGCCCCGCGCCTCGGCCACGATGTAGAGAGGCCGATGCTTCCCCTGCTCGTAGATCCGGCCCACGTAGAGCCCGAGGATGCCGAGCACGACCAGCTGAAATCCCGCCACGAATGAGACCAGCACGGTCAGCGATGCCCAGCCGGGCACGTGGAGCGCGCCCGCCAGCTTGAACGCGATTGCCACGATGCCCATCGCAAATGAAAGGGCCGAAACGACGAGCCCGATGCCCAGGATCACCCGCAACAGCGCAGTCGAGAAGCTGATCACGCCGTCGATCGCGAAGCGCATCATCCCCGCCACCGAGTTCTTGGTCTTGCCGGCGTAACGCCGGTCGCGGTCGTAGAGGACGCTGGTCTGGCGAAACCCAGCCCAGGCGAACATCCCACGCAGGTACCGGTCGGGCTCCCGCATGTTCCGGACGACCTCGACGACCCGCCTGTCCACGAGACGAAAGTCACCGGCGTCGAGTGGGAGATCGACATCGGAGAGCCTGCGGAGCAGCCGATAGAAGACGTGCGCGGTCCAGAGCTTGAATCGACTCTCGCCGGACCGGCGCCTGCGAACGCCATGCACGACCTCGTATCCCTCCTTCCACAGGGCGAACATCTCCAAGGCGACCTCGGGAGGATCCTGGAGGTCCCCATCCGCAATCACGACGGTGTCCCCCGCGGCGTGATCGAGCCCGGCCGAGATCGCCAGTTGGTGTCCGAAGTTGCGCGAGAGGAACAGCAGCTTGACCCGGGGATCCGCCTCGCGCAGCCCGATCATCGTCCCGCGGCTCCCGTCGGTGCTGCCGTCATCGACGAGGATGAACTCGGAGTCCGCATCCAGTTGCTTGGCCACACCCGCGAGGCGGCAATGAAGCTCCGGAAGGACATCCTCCTCGTTGCAGACGGGAATGACGAACGAGTAGATGGGCATCCGCGAAGAGGGTAAACGCAGACGTCGAGAGGAGGCGGACCCGCGGCTCGCGGCTGTCTATCACTTTCGACCGGTGATCGAGATCAGCCCGCCCCAGTTGCGCAAGAGGGGGATGGCCCCGAAGAATCCGTTGCTCCAGCGCATGATCCACCGAGCTGCCCTGACCCCGATCCAGTTGCAGACGTGGGGCGGCACGAACACGATCGGCCGGCTGTCGAGCCGCAAGCCTGTACCGGAGGTCCATTGCTCCAGCTCTTCCACCCCGATCTGGGGGCGCGCCCCCGCCTCTTCATGCCAGAGGGGGCGCAGGCGCATCAGTGCGTCGAACAGAGGCCGGAGGGGCGTGATGTGGTTCTCGACGCCGAAATAGCGACCGCCATCCTTCAGGACCCTCGCCGCATCGGCGAGGGTCCGCTCGGGGCTGGGGACGTGATGCAAGCTGCCGTAGCAGAGGATGCAGTCGACGGCCCCCGTCGCGACCGGAATCGCATCCGCATCCCCGACGAAGAAGCTGACGTTGCCAACCCCGCTCCGATGCGCGCGCTCGGCGGCCTGAGCGATCTGCTCCCCGGAGATGTCGAATGCCAGCACCTCGACATCCAGCTCGGCGATATCGAAGCTACTGAGACCGTTGCCGCAACCGATGTCCAGCACCAGCGACCCAGCCGGGACCAGCGGTCTCCACTCCTCGAAGGTGAGGTCCCGGAGGGCGCGCTGAAACGGGAGACGCCCCAGCGCCTCGTAGGAGAACCGGCCCTTGCGGCGGGCTAGATCGTCGAAGTGATCGCGCTGTTGCGCTTGCGCTGCGAACCCGGGATCCGGGTCCCGGTCGTCCGTACGCGGACAGGTGAGCGTGAGTTCCTCGAGCCTCGCGCGGTGCGCGTCGAAGAACTGCGCCCGGGTCCTTTGCCTGGCCAGGCCTTCGGGTAGTAGGTCGAGGGCCCAGCCGGAGATCGGGTACCAGGCGGAGCAGCGCTCGCAGACCAGGACGCCGGCTTCGCAACGTCCGTCGTCTGAGCGCTCGAAGCAATGCGCCGTCGGCTCTGGCGCGCCGCAGGTCGGGCAACGCAGTCTTTCGACCAGGGCCAGATTCATCCGCCCTACGAACCCACTGCGCGCCGAGAACCTCGGCCACCCCGGGATGCTCGAGAGCGGGTAGTCGCCGAGACCTCCTCGAAGCGCGACCCGCGCGGGTCCTCCGCCGCCCACCTCCCCCTCGCCGCTGGTCCCGGGGATCGGGGTGAGCTCCGCTTCAGACTGGCGCCCACCGGATCCATAGCGGTTCATATAGCAAGGCATCGAGCCGGCGACCCGTAGGCTTACACCGTGAGCGGCGACGGCCACAGGCACCCGCCCCGTCCCCGGATCGAGGTCGAGGCGGCGACCGCCACGCCGGAGGAGGCCGCCGCGATCGCCGCCGCGCTCGAGCAGGTCCTCGCCGAGACCGCTCCCGCGGCCGCCCCGGCTGCGCGCGGCCGCTGGCTCGACGCCGCCCTTCGCGAGGGGGTCGAGGCGCGTCTGCGCCGGCCGGATGCCTGGACCCGTTTGCCTCGGTGACCCGCGCCGGGACTTGCCCCGGTGCCGCCATTCCAATAGAACACCGAAAGCAGCTTCGTCAGACGCGAGAGGAGGAGCAGTGGCCGTAGTCAAGATCATCGAGCTGGTGGGCAGCTCCAAGAAGTCCTCGGACGACGCCGCCCAGCAGGCGCTGCAGCAGGCGCAGACCTCGCTGCGGAACATCCGGGCGGTCGACGTGGTCTCGACGGGGCTGCGTGGCGACAACCTCGACGAGTGGCGCGCCCACGTCCGGGTCGCCTTCCTGATCGAGGGCACTGACGTCGACTGAGCCGGGGCCAGGTTTCGGGAGGAGGGGCGGCACAGCCCGCGGCGGGGCGGCGAAAGCCGCCCCGCTCATGTGCTGCTCAGAGTGGCGCCGTCGTCGCCTCGATTCGTCCCCGCCGCCAGCTCTCCCAGACGGCGAGCGCGATACCGAGGTCCTGGATCGCCAGCCCCGTCGAGTCGAACAGGGTGATCTCGCCGTCCGAGCGCCGCCCCTCGGCGGCGCCGATCAGGACCCGCCCCAGCTCAGTCACCTGCTCGCGCTCGACCACCCCCGCGGCGACGCCACCCGAGAGCTCGCCGCCGGCGCTCGCCTGCTCCCAGTCGTCGCAGAAGAGGCGGCAGCGCCGCAGCGCCTCGAGGGCGACCTCGGCCTTGCCGTGGGCGTCGGCGCCCAGCACCGCCAGGTGCTGGCCGGGAATCAGGTCGCTGGGACCGATCACCGGCTCGTTCCCAGGCGTCACGGTCACGACCACGTCCTGGGAGGTGGCCTCCTCGAGGGGTCCCGCCCTCCAGCCCAGCTCGCCGGCCAGCCGCTCCGCAGCTTCCGCTCGCGGATCGGCGCAGATGCCCGGGCCGTAGCCGGAGGCCGCCAGGCAGCGCGCCGCCCAGCTCCCGTTCACCCCGCAGCCGATCACCCCCACCCCGGCCGCCTCCTCGCTTGCTAGGGCGTCGGCCGAGACGGCGGCCGCGGCGCCGGTGCGAAGGGAGGTGACCGAGGCGCACTCGATCACCGCCAGCTCCTCCCCGGTGGCGGCGTCGGAGAGGAGCAGGAGCCCCCGGACCACCGGCAGGCCCCGCGCGCTGTTGCCCGGGAACGAGGTCACCCACTTGAGCAGGGCCAGCCCCTCGCCCCGCGCGGGCATCGCCCGGAAATCGCCGTGCGGCGGGCTGTCGAGATAGATCTTGGCGGGCATCACCCACTCACCACGGGCGTAGCGCTCGAAAGCGAGCCGGGTGCGCTCGACCGCAGTGGCGGGATCGACCGCGGCCAGCACCGCCTCACCCGAGATGATCGGGATCTCGGCCACCCCGCAAGCCTCTCAGTTGGGGAGAACCCGCGTCTCCCAAGCGGTCTCGGTCTGAAGCGCCGGCCGAGCCGGGCTCTCGTCGGCCCGCCCTCTACTGAGCTCCCGCTAAACGTCCGATTCCGAAAACGCCGCGGTGATCGCTCGTGCGGCCGCTTCCGAGTGAAGATGGGTTCCGTTTCCGTTGCCGTGAACGTAAGCGCCATGGCGGCGCCGCTCAGCCTCCGCGGCGGCCTCGAGCACCGGGGCCCAGCAGATCGCGGGGAACGCCTCGACCAGTTCGCCGATCTCGGTCAGGGTGAGGGCGTCGACATCCTCGCCCTCCCGGGCGGGAGCGGCCGCCGGCGTTGCCCCGTTCTTACGTTCGAGCCGCCGCTGCCGGTGATCCTCGCGATGCTTGTGCCGCTCGGTGCGGCGGCGAGCACGCTCCCCCGCCCACGCTTGACGCTTCTCCTGCTCGGCCTGGCGCCTCTCCTCGGCCTTGCGCTTCCGCTGCGCGCGCTTCAACTCCCGCCTCTCCTTGCGCGACAGCTCGGATTGCTCCTCTTGCTTCTCCTCGGCCCGGCGCTTCTCCTCGGCCTTGCGCCTCTCCTCGGCCTTGCGCTGGCGCTGCGCCCGCTTCAACTCCCGTCTCCTCTTGCGCGACGGATTGGACTCCTCGTCTCGCTTCTCCTCGGCCTTGAGCTGTCGCTGCGCGCGCTTCAGCCCGCGCCTTCGCTTGCGTGACGGCTCCGGTTGCTCCTCTTGCTTCTCCTCCGCCCCGCGATTCTGCTCGGCCTGGCGGTTCTCCTCGGCCTGGCGCTTCTCCTCGGCCTGGCGCCTCTCGTCCGCCCGGCGCCTCTCCTCGGCGCGGCGCGTCTCCTCGGCCTTGCGCTTCTCCTCGGCGCGGCGCTTCTCCTCCGCCCGGCGTTTCTCCTGGGCCTTGCGCTTCTCCTCGGTCCGTCGTTCGCGCTGCGCGCGCTTCAGCTCGCGCCTCCGCTTACGCAGCACCTTCGCCTGCGCCGTTCGCTTCGCCGCGGCCCGGCGCTGGAGCTGCCCGCGTTTCCGCTCCCACCTCTGCTTCAGCGATGGCTTCGATTCCCCGTTTGGCTGCTCCGGGGCGGGGACGCTCATCTCCGCCGTGTCCTCCTCGCCTTCACCGCCTCGCCGCGACACCACAAGGAATGAGACCGACAGCAGGATCAGGCCCCCGGCGACACCGATCAGAGGCACGGCATTGTCCTGGACGAAGTCCACCCAGCCCTGTATCGGCTGATCGGAGATTTTCATGAGCGTCTCGTCGCGCGCTGATTCAGCCGCCGGGCCGCGGCGGCGGGCGGGCGCCGGCGGTTCAGGCTAATTACCCCAAACTCGATCAGGTTTGGTATACATTGGTTTCCGGCCGTGGGCGGCCACGAATCGTTCTCCACCACCCGACCAGGAAGGCGCACGAGATGGAGCCAGTTTCCGCTCCCCCGAGGAAGGCCTCGCAGAACGGCAAGCCCGAGCTCGACCAGGACCCCGGCAAGGAGCAGCGCGGCAAGGGCAGGCGAGGCTCGCTCGAGAACCCGGAGGTCTACGAGAACGTCCCCGGTCACGTGATCCCGATCCTCGAGCACGAGTTCGACGACTTCGACACCGAGGCGGCCAGCTTCCTCCGCGGCGAGCGGCCGGAGGAGCAGTTCATCGGCTTCCGCCTCAAGCAGGGGGTGTACGGCCAGCGCCAGCCCGACGTGCAGATGTGCAGGATCAAGCTCCCATTCGGCGGGGTCAACCCCGAGCAGATGGAGAAGATCGCCGACGCGGTCGAGCGCTGGGCGCCGCTCAACAAGGGCCACATCACCACCCGCCAGAACATCCAGATCCACCACATCCCGCTCGCTGACATGACGGACCTGATCCGCGAGATCAGCTCCGTCAACCTGTCGACCCGCGAGGGGTGCGGCAACACGATCCGCAATGTCACCGGCGATCCCTGGGCGGGGGTGTCGGAGGGCGAGCTCTTCGACCCCACCCCCTACGCCGCCGCCTTCGTCCGCTACTTCGTCCGCCATCCGACCACGCAGTTGATGCCGCGCAAGGTGAAGACCGCCTTCACGGCCACCGATGAGGACCGCGCGATCACCGGCATCCACGACGTCGGATTCATTCCCCGCGTCCGCGAAGGCGCCCGCGGCTTCGAGCTCCGGATCGGCGGCGGCACCTCGATCATGCCGCGGGTGTCGCCGACCATCTACGACTTCGTCGAGGCCGACAACGGCGAGTACCTGAAGGTGACCGAGGCCGCGCTGCGGATCTTCGACCGCCAGAACTGGCTGCGGGCGAACCGGATGCGCGCCCGGATCAAGGTGCTGGTGGACAAGATCGGCGCCGAGGCCTTTCGGGAGATGATCGAGGAGGAGCTCGGGGGCGAGTGGGTCGCCGAGCGCGACTTCTCGATCGACCACCTGCTGTTCGTGGACGAGGAGGAGGCGAACGCCCCGCCGGTGCCCGAGAACCACGGGTCGCCCGACGGCGACGTCGGCGAGCTCGAGCGCTTCCGCCGCACGAACGTGAGGGCGCAGCGCCAGCGCGGCTTCTCGACCGTCGAGGTGCGGGTGCCCCGCGGCGACCTCACCCCGGAGCAGTTCCGCGGCCTGGCGGCGATCATGCGCGAATTCTCCGCCGGCTACGCCCGCTCCACCGTGCAGCAGAACCTGGTCCTGCGCTGGGTTCGCGACGAGACCGTCTACGACGTCTGGCGCGGGCTGGTCGGGCTCGGCCTGGGCGAGGCGGGCGCCGATCAGATCGCCGACGTGGTCAGCTGCCCGGGCACCGACTCCTGCAAGCTCGGCATCACCAGCTCGATGGGGCTGAACCGGGCGGTGCAGGAGCGGATCGACGCGATGGGCATCGACGACGAGCTCACCAGCCGGCTCCACATCAAGATGTCGGGCTGCCCGAACGGCTGCAGCCAGCACCACATCGCCAACATCGGCTTCTACGGCGCCTCGATCAAGGTCGGCGACCACACCATCCCCGCCTACATCGCCCACCTCGGCGGCAACTACGAGGGCGGCGAGGTGGTCTACGGCCACCGGCTGAAGGCGCGGCTGCCCGCCAAGCGGGTGCCGGACGCGGTCGAGCGCTGGATCCGTCACTACGAGCAGAACCGCGAAGGCGGCGAGGAGTTCAACTCCTTCGTCGATCGGGTCGGCACCGACCAATTCGAGGAGCTCGTCTCCGACCTGAAGATGCCGGTCGAGTTCAACGCCGAGAACCTGCTCCACTTCATCGACTGGAGCCGCTCCGAGCCGTACAGGGTCGAGCGCGGCGAAGGGGAGTGCGCGGTGTGATTGAGCCGACCGCGGTCAAGGAGAGCGCCGGTCGGTCGAACGGGCATGCCACACTGCCCGGCTCCGTGCACCCGCCGACGATGGAGATGGCCCTCCGCCGGGAGGACGGCGAGGCGATCGCCGCCCAGCTCGAGGGGGCGAGCGCCGAGGACGCGCTGCGCTGGGCGCTGGAGACCTTCCACCCCCGCCTCTACATCGCCTGCTCGTTCCAGAAGACGAGCTCCGTGATCGTCGACATCGCCACCAGGATCAACCCCGAGACGAGGTTCTTCTACCTCGACACCGACGTCCTCTTCCCGGAGACCTACGACACTCGCGCCGCCCTCGAGGAGCGCTACGGGATCAGGTTCCACCGCTACAGCTCGATCACGCTCGAGCAGCAGGCCGGGCTGTACGGCGACGAGCTGTGGCGCCGCGACCCCGACTCCTGCTGCGGGATCCGCAAGGTAGAGCCCATGCACTCGGCGCTCGCGGCGGTCGACTGCTGGGTGTCGGGGATCCGCCGGGCGGACTCCCAGACCCGGGCGAACGCGCCGAAGTTCGGCTGGGACAAGCGCTTCGGGCTGTGGAAACTGAACCCGATCGCCGACTGGTCCGAGAAGGAGGTCTGGAGCTACCTCTACGAGCACGACATCCCGTACAACCCCCTTCACGATCAGGGCTACCCGTCGATCGGCTGCACCCACTGCACCCGGAAGCCGGCGGCCGGCGAGGATCCCCGAGCCGGGCGCTGGGCCGGCCTGAGCAAGACCGAGTGCGGGATCCACGGTTGACCCGCGCCGCCGCCCGGCAGACCCGGTAACGACACCCGGGATCCGGTAACTCTCGCTACCCTTCCCGCCCGCCATGCCCGTGATCACGGAGCTCACCCTCAGCGCCCGCCAGACGGCCGACTTCGAGATGCTCGCCAACGGCGGCTTCGCTCCCCTGACCGGGTTCCTCGGCGAGGCCGACTGGCGCTCGTCGGTCACCTCGTTGCGGCTCAGCTCGGGCGAGACCTGGCCGATCCCCGTGACCCTCGCCACCGACGCCGACGCGAGCGAGGGCGAGGTGATCTCGCTGAGCGCGCCGAACGGCAAGAAGCTGGGGCGGATCACGGTCGAGGAGATCTTCGAGCGCGACGTCGAGCTGGAGGCCGAGCGCGCCTACGGGACGATCGACGAGGCGCACCCCGGCGTCGCTGCGATCCGCGCCGAGGGCAGCCGCTGCCTCGCCGGGCCGATCGAGGCGGACGCGCTTCCCGACCACATCGAGCCGGTCAGGCCGCACCTTCTCACCCCCGCCGAGACCCGCCGGGCGTTCGAGGAGCGCGGGTGGAAGCGGATCGTCGCTTTCCAGACCCGCAACCCTATGCATCGCGCTCACCAGGAACTGAGCTTCCGCGCGGCTAAGCAAGTTGAAGCCAATCTTCTCATCCATCCGGTGGTGGGTATGACCAAGCCCGGCGACGTGGACTATTTCACCCGCGTGCGTTGCTACCAGTTGCTGACCTCGAAATATCCTCAGGGCACGGTAAAACTATCTTTGTTGCCGCTGGCAATGCGAATGGGAGG
>JBKPIY010000055.1:0-8064 GCA_046730475.1 Actinomycetota bacterium | reverse complement strand
CCCGAAGGGCTGCCAACACAGCACCGGCGGCTACCTCTCCTACGTCGCCGGCACCTCGAAGTACTACCAGGACATCCACCCTGATGACACGTACTGGTGCTTCGCCGATATCGGCTGGATCACCGGGCACTCCTACATCGTCTACGGGCCGCTGGCCCTGGGGACGACGAGCGTCATGTACGAGGGTGTTCCGACCTACCCGGACGCCGGCCGTCCCTGGCGGATCGCCGAGAAGCTCGGGGTGAACATCTTCCACACCGCGCCGACGACGATCAGGATGCTGCGCAAGCTGGGGCCGGACGAGCCGACCAAGTACGACTACCACTTCAAGCACATGACCACGGTCGGCGAGCCGATCGAGCCGGACGTCTGGCGCTGGTACTTCGAGGTCGTCGGCAAGGGCGAGGCGGCGATCGTCGACACCTGGTGGCAGACCGAGAACGGGGGCTTCCTGGGGAGCACCCTGCCGGCTCTGCAGCCGATGAAGCCGGGCAGCTGCGGTCCGGGGGTCCTGGGGGTCTACCCCGTGATCTACGACGAGGAGGGAAACGAGGTCGAGGCCGGCAGCGGCAAGGCGGGCAACATCTGCATCCGCAACCCCTGGCCGGGAATCTTCCAGACGATCTGGGGCCAGCCCGAGCGCTTCGTGGACACCTACTACGCGAAGTACTGCAAGGACAAGGACAGTACGGACTGGCGCGACTGGCCTTACTTCGCCGGCGACGGAGCCGTGCAGGCGGCCGACGGCTACTTCCGGATCCTCGGCCGGATCGACGACGTGATCAACGTTGCCGGGCACCGTCTGGGCACCAAGGAGCTCGAGTCGGCGACCATCACCGTCGACGAGGTCGCCGAGGCCGCCGCGGTCCCGGTAATGGACGAGATTCGCGGCCGGGTGGTCGAGATGTACGTCGCCCTGAAGCCGGGCTTGGAGCCGAGCAAGGAGATCGAGGAGAAGGTGAGTGACGCGATCGACAGGGAGATCGGAAAGATCGCGCGGCCGAAGAACGTCTGGATCGTCACCGACATGCCGAAGACCCGCTCCGGAAAGATCATGCGGAGGGTGATCGCGGGGATCTCCAACTTCGCCGACGTCGGGGACGTGAGCACGCTGGCGAACCCGGAGATCGTCGACGAGATCCGCCACCACGTGGAGAGTGAAAAGGTTGCCCGCGGCGAGGAGCCGCGTGAGCTCTCAGCGGAGGAGCGGCAGGAGATCGAATCGTTCGGCCACGCCGAGTAACCGCAGTCGGCAGCCCCGGGGCTCGGGCTCAGGCCGCGCCGCGGAGCCCGAGCTCGAGCTCCGGCGCCTCGCCCCAGAGCTGCTCGAGGCGGTAGCGCTCGCGGAGCTCGGGGGTGAAGATGTGCAGCACGCAGTCGAGGTAGTCGAGGAGGATCCAGCGCGCCTCCCGCTCGCCCTCGGCGCGGGCGGGGAGGCGGCCGTCCCGCTTCAGCTCCCGGTAGACCTCGTCGTGGATCGACTTCGCCTGACGCTCGTTGCGGGCGGTGCAGATCACCAGGAAATCCGTATACCCGACCAGCGTCCGCATGTCGAGCGCGATCAGCTCGCCCGCCTTCTTCGAGTCGGCGATCGTGGCGATCCTGCGCGCGAGCTCCTCGGAGCCGATCGCGGCGTCCCCGGCGCCCTCGGCGGCGGAGGCCGTCATCGGTACAACCCTCGCTCCTCGATCAGCCGCGCCACCCGATCGGGCACCAGATGCCGGAGGGGACGGCCCGCCGCCGCCCGCTCTCTGATCACGGTGGAGGACACCCCGCAGAGTGGCATCTCGATGATCTCAGCGCGGTCGGCGGCACCGATGCGCTCGAGGGCGGAGCGGACCGCCGTCAGCTCCACCCCGGGGCGGGGGACGATCCCGAGCCGGGCGAGCTCGACGATCCGCTGGGGGTGCTTCCAAGTCGCCAGCCCGGCGGCCATGTCGGCGCCGAGGAGGAAGACCAGGTCGCCGTCGGGGCGCTGCTCGCGAAGCTGCTCGAGGGTGCGATAGGTGAAGGAGGGTCCCTGGCGCTCGACCTCGAGCGCCGATGCCTCCACCCCGGGCTCTCCATCGGCCGCCCGCCGCGCGAGCTCGAGGCGCACCTCGGGACCCGGCTCGGGCTCGATCATCTTGTGGGGCGCCTCGCCGGTCACCATCAGCGCGATCTCCTCCAGGCCGAGCTGGTACCGCGCCTCCTGGGCCACCAGCAGATGGCCGGTGTGGGGCGGGTTGAAGGCCCCGCCGAGGACCCCGATCGCGTCAGCCGCCGTCCTGCTCCCTTATTCCCTGACCTGGCCCGAGCCGTAGACCACGTACTTGGTGGTGGTCAGCTCGCGGAGCCCGATCGGCCCGCGCGCGTGCAGCTTCTGGGTCGAGTTTCCGATCTCGGCGCCCATGCCGAACTCGTATCCGTCCGTGAACCGGGTGGAGGCGTTGACGTAGACGGCGGCGGAGTCGACGCCGTCGGTGAACTCCCCGGCGGCGTCGTCCGAGGAGGTGACGATCGCGTCCGAGTGGCCGGTGCCGTGCGCGTTGATGTGGGCGACCGCCGAGGCGAGGGAGTCGACCACCCCGACCGCCATCTTCAGCCCGTGGTACTCGGTGTCCCAGTCCTCGGCGGTGGCCTCGCCGACCGTCGCCCCGCCGGCGCTCGCCCGGGCGCGCTCGTCGCCGACCAGCTCGACCCCGGCCCCCTGGAGCCGGTCGAGCAGCGACGGCAGCAGCTCCTCGGCGACGGTCTCGTGCACGAGCAGGGTCTCGGCGGCGTTGCAGACCCCCGGACGCTGGACCTTTGCGTTGTAGGCGATCCGCTGGGCCATCTCCAGGTCGGCGTCCTCGTGGACGTAGACGTGGCAGTTGCCGGCGGCCGCGTACATCACCGGCACCTTGGCGACCTCCTTCAGCGCCCGCTTCAGGCCCTCGCCGCCGCGGGGGATGATCAGGTCGACCAGGTCCTCCTGCCTGGCGAGCTCGCGAAGCTGCTCGTGGCCGCCGCCCGCCAGCAGGCTGACCGCGGCCCGGGGGATTCCCGCAGCGCGCAGCGAGTCGCCGACGATTGCCGCGAGGAGCGCGTTCGAGGCCTCGGCCGCCGAGGAGCCGCGCAGGACGACCGCGTTCCCGCTCTTCAGGCAGAGGGCGGCGGCATCGATGGTGACGTTCGGGCGCGCCTCGTAGACGATCGCGATCACCCCGATCGGGACCCTGCGCTTGGAGACGTGGAGCCCGTTGGCGAGGGTCCACTCCTCGATCACCTCGCCGACGGGGTCGGGAAGGTCGGCGATCTCGCGCACCCCGACCGCCATCTCCGCCACCCGGACCTCGTTCAGGGCGAGCCGGTCGAGGAGGGCCTCGTTCAGCCCCTCCTCGCGACCCGCCTCGACGTCGGCGGCGTTCGCCTCGAGGATGTCCGCCGACCGCGTCTCGATCCTGTCGGCGAGGTCGCGCAGGCAGGCGTCCTTCGCCTCGCGGTCGAGGCGGGAGAGGACGTGGAAGGCGTCCTTCGCCTCCCGGCACACGTCGGCGACGCTCTTGGCGGTGGTGGCCATCGACCTAAGGGTAATGGCGCACCCGACCGGGGCGGCAAGCCGCGGTCCTCCGGGCCACGTATGCTCGGGGCGGCGGTCGTGGCCCTGATCGTGATCGGCGTGGTCGTCTTCCTGGTGTTCTACGCCTACCTCGTCTCCCGGGTGTTCGCCGGGCGCAGGAGCGCCGACGACTACGGCGCCATCCCCGTGCCGGGTCAGACGACGGTCGCCCTCCCGACCGGGAGGGTGAAGCTCAGCTACCAGGAGGGCTACAAGGCGAGCAGCAGTGGCGACTCGATCGACTTCGACGTGCCCGCCGCGCTCGAGGTCCGGGTGGTCTCCCCCGCCGGCGAGGCCCTCGAGATCAAGGGAGTGACCGAGCCCGGCGAGCACACCGTCACGGCCGTCGGCGAGCTGCAGAACGCGGTCGAGCCTCAGCTCCTGCTCGGCAAGTAGCCCGTCAGGCCCTTACCGTCTGCTCCCGCTGACCGGCGTGGACGCCCTCGGCGAGCTCCTCGATTGCCCTTCGCGTTGAAGGCCGGGATGTCGTCGGGCTTCCGGCTGGTCACCAGGCCCTCGTCGACGTGGACCAGCTCGTCGACCCAGGTCCCGCCCGCGTTCCGGATGTCGGTCTTGAGGCTCGGCCACGAGGTCAGGGTCCGGCCGTTGACGACGCCTGCCTCGACCAGCGTCCACGGCGCGTTTCTTGCCCCGCAGCTCTCCAGCCATCATCTCGCTCCTTCGCTACTCGCTCTTCGACCGCGGTTACCCGCCGCGCCCGGAGCCCGAAACGTGTCCGCTCCTGGGCCCGCCCCGTCAGAGTTGGATGCTCTTCACCTCGAGGAACTCCTCGAGGCCGAACCGCCCGAGCTCGCGCCCGTGGCCGGATTGCTTGACGCCGCCGAAGGGGGCGAGCGGGTTGAAGGTGGCGCCGTTGATCTGGACCTGGCCGGTCCGCATCCGGCGGGCGAACGCCTTCGCCCGGTCGGGATCGGCGGACCAGACGCCGCCGTCGAGCCCGTACATCGTGTCGTTGGCGATCTCCGCGGCGTCGTCCTCGTCGTCGTAGGGAATGATCGACAGCACCGGGCCGAAGATCTCCTCCTGGGCGATGGTCATGTCCGGCCTCACCTCGGAGAAGACCGTCGGGCGGACGAAGTAGCCCGTGTCCAGCCCCTCGGGCGGCTCGGCGCCGCCGGTGACGAGCTTCGCGCCCTCCTCCTGGCCCTTCTCGATGTAGCCACGAACCCGGTCGCGCTGGGCGGCGGAGACGAGCGGCCCCAGGCGCGCGCCGGGATCGAAGGGGTCGCCGAGCGCCGCCTTCTCGGCCGCCGCCTTGGCGATCTCCTCCGCCTCGGCCAGCCGCTCGCGCGGGACCAGCATCCGGGTGTGGGCGCTGCAGGTCTGCCCCGAGTTCAGGTAGCAGTTGCCGACCCCATAGGAGACGGCCGCCTTCAGGTCCGCGTCGTCGAGGATCACGTTCGCCGACTTCCCGCCCAGCTCCAGGGCGACCCGTTTCACGGTCCCCGCCGCCACCTCGCTCACCCGGCGCCCGGCCCTGGTAGAGCCGGTAAAGGAGACCATATCCACGCCCGGATGGGCGGCGATCGCCTCGCCGACCACCGGCCCGTATCCGGTGACCAGGTTGAAGACGCCGGCGGGCAGCCCCACCTCGTCGATGATCTCGGCGAGGACGAACGCAGACAGCGGCGTGACCTCGCTGGGCTTTGCGACCACCGAGCACCCCGCCGCGATCGCCGGCGCCGCCTTCGCGCCGAGCTGGTTCAGGGGGTAGTTCCAGGGCGTGATCGAGCCGACCACCCCGAGCGGCTCGCGGACGACCAGCGAGTTGCCGACCCGCTCCTCCCAGGCGATCTCCTGGGCGACCTGGGGCATGGCGGCGAACTGCATCGCCGGCAGCCCCGCCTGGATCGTCTTGGACTGCCCCAGGGGCATTCCCACCTCGGAGGCGATCAGCGCCGCCAGCTCATCGGAGCGGGCGGCGAGCCCGGCCGAGATCGCCGCGCACGCATCGAGCCGGGCGCCGAGGGGGATCTGCGTCCAGGTCTCGAACCCGGCCCGGGCGGCGGTCACCGCGCGATCGACGTCCTCCGGGGTTCCCTCGGGGACCCGGCCGATCACCGCCTCGGTGGTCGAGTCGATCACCTCGATCGTCCCCTCCCCGGCGGGGTCGACCCACTCGCCGCCGATGTAGTGCTTGTCGCGGACGATCGGCTCGCTCGGGTGCCCGAGCTGCGGCGCTGCCGGTGCCTCAGTTGCCAACTTCGACCTCCTCTCGCTCCGCCCGGCCGTCCGCCCCAAGATCCTGAGCGATCGCCTTCGCGGTGCGGCGGGCCAGGGCCATGATCGTGATCATCGGGTTCGTTCCCGAGGATGTCGGAAAGGCGCTGCCGTCACCGATCCAGGCTCCCCTGGTGTCGTGGAGCTCGCCACGGGGATCGGCGACCGAGTGCTCGGGGTCAGAGCCCATCCTGCAGGTGCCCATCTGGGCGGCGCTGAACAGCTTCACCCCTCCGGCGCGCAGCGGAAGCTGGGTGGCCGCAGCGAGGTAGGTGTCGAGATCGTCGCCCCGGCGCCAGCTCCTGGCGGTGGCGGACAGGATCGTGATCGTGTGGGCGCCGGCGGCTTCGTGGAGCCGCGACTGCACCTCGAGCCCGCGGCGAAGGTTGACGATGTCCACCTCATCGGTGACGGAGTAGGCGGGAACGGCTTCGCCGTTGCGGTCGATCGTGACCTCGCCGTGGCCCCGGTCCCTGGTGAGGCCGATGAAGGTGCCGCCGAATCGAAACTGGGCGAGCTGCTCCTTGTGGTCGGCGCCGGACAGCCACGGGGTTGCCGAGCCGATGATGCCGGGCGCGTACTGGGCCGTCTCTATCAGGAAGCCGTAGCCGTCGCCGGTGTCCGCAAACTCGTCGCAAAGTCCCGCCTGGGGCGCCCCCCACCAGGCCCGCTGGTCCTCGCCGTAGTGCCCGACCACCGCGCTGGTCGGATGGAGGCGCAGGAAGCGTCCGGCGGCGGGGCCGCCGATCCCCGAGCGAAGGAGGAGCGCCGGCGACTCGAGCGATCCGCACGCCACCACCACCGTCGGCGCCTTCACCGTGACCCGGGCGGTGCGGCCGTCGGCGCCGGTCCAGGTCGCCTCCGCCCCGCCCGCCCGGCCGCCCTCGACCAGAATCCGCTCAGCGCGACAGCCGGCGATCAGCCTCGCCCCGGCCCGCTGAGCGTCGGCGAGCCAGGTCCGGTCGGCGCTCTGCTTGCTGCCGGACTGGTCCCCGAAGCCGATGTAGCCGGCGGTATCTGGGGAGTAGCGCCTCGGCTCGGCGTTGCGGATGATCGTTTCGAAGCTCCAGCCGAGCGCCTCGGCGCCCTCCCGCAGCCGCTGCTGGGGGCCGTTCAGATCGCTGCATCCGTCACTCGCCCCGATCCGCTCCATCACCGCATCGAGATGGTCGTCGAACTCGGGGCCGTCGAGCCCGTCGAGGCCGAACTCGGTCGCCCATTGCCTCCGCACCCAGGGGCGGGTGCGGAGGCAGTTGGTCCAATCGATGGTGGTGCCGCCGCCGAGGGTGGTGCCGGCGAGGAGGCTGACGTTTCCGTCGGCCGTCGGCGCCGGTCCCCCGCGCCAGTACATCTCCTCGTAGGCCTTGAGCTCGTACTGGGCGAAGTCGGCCTCGTTGAAGTAGCCGGCCGCCTCGATCACGACCACGTTCATCCCGTGGCCGGCGAGGGTGGCGGCCACCACGGCCCCGCCCGACCCCGAGCCGATCACGCACGCGTCTGCCTCGAGCGTCGCCTCGTCGCCGTCGGGCTCGTACAGCTCGAGCGCCTTCGGGACGTCGGGCGGGGGATTGAGAGGGCCGGGATACCCCCAGATCCTCCAGTTGGGGTTCTGGCCCGTCCGTGGATCGGGGGCGCCGTAATGAAGGAACAGCGTCATCGCGATCAGCGCAGCCACCCCGGCGCCCGCCTCGGGCCCAGACAGGGACACGTTTCGGAGGATCTGCTCGCGCGAGAGCCGGCTGGCGCGGGTGATTCCCTGCTGGCCAAGCGCCCCGAGCAGCTCGATCAGCCCACCGCGGAGCCGGTCGTCGGGAATCCCCACGATCAGCTCTTCGACGGCAGCGTCGGTCCCGAGGTCGCTCGCCGACCGAGCCCAGAAGCCGTTGGGATCCGGGATCCGCTCGATCGCCGGGACCACCGTGTCGCAGACGGCCCTGAGAATGGCGCGCTCCTTCTCGCCCAGCAGCTCGGTTGCCTCGGCTCCCACCATCCTGGACTGTAACGGGGCCGCCCCGCAGGGCGGCCCCGCTGGCTAGTGGTCCCGTCCGCAAGTACGCCCGCGTCCTGCCGGCTGCAAACCTTCGCCTGGCTGCGTCCTCGGTCGGCCGCATAGCGCACAGCTATGCGGCCTCCCTGCGTCCTTGCCATGCTCGGTTTTCGCTCGGCAGAACCCGCCCGTACTTGCGGACGCGACCACTAGCGGCTGCCGGCGGAGCCGGCCGTCCGCGGATTCCCGGCGGGAG
>JBKPIY010000054.1:0-4086 GCA_046730475.1 Actinomycetota bacterium | reverse complement strand
CAGGGCGGGGAGCTCGCGGCGTGCCTCGCTCCAGACCGGGATCGCCGAATTCGACAAGAGGACAGCCGTGTAGGTGGTGAGCGGGAGGCCGAGCACAGCGGCCACCGGCTCGGCCCGTCGCCCGAGGCGCTTGGGAAACCCGAGGAGGCTGGCCGCAGCCGCAGGGGTCACCGCCGCCCCGTTTGCGAGCAGCAGCCAGGAGCCGACGTTCATCGGCGAGGTGACCTTGAAGACCCGCAGCATGTTGATGAAGCGCTCCGGCTTTCCGAGGTCGAGGATCAGCAGCACCGGGCTGGCGGAGATGCCGAGGAAGGCGAGCGCCCAGGAGCGCCTCGCGAGGCGGCGGTTGCCGGAGCGAGAGGCGACGAAGGCGAGCGCCGAGGAAGCGCCCCCGAGGCCACCGGTGAAGAAGTACCAGGGGATCTCGGGCTTCCACACCGGTGGTTTCACCACCGGGCGCCCGTAGTAGCTGCGCGGGCGCTCCCTGGGAACCATCCGCCGCTCACCCCCGGCCCCGTCGGCTCGGGGACCTCCGACGCCGCTGCGGGCGAACTGGGTGCTCCTCGGTCCCTCCCCGGCCGAGGCGCCGTGAACGTAGGTGTCGCCGTCGGTGGCGGCGCGGACGTCGCCGCGCACCCCCTGGTTGCGGCCGGCCTCGCTCGCCTCCCCCCCGCCAGCCATCAGCGCCGCCCTCCGAGGAACGAGGCGAGGACGCCGACGCCCAGCGCCAGGGCGGCCGCGCCCGCGGCCGCCCAGCCGTCGGCGAGGTGTCGCGTCGTCACCACCGGGTCGGGGGGCAGCCGGTAGACCTCGGGCTCGTCCAGCAGCAGGAAGAACGCGCCGAACCCGCCGACGCCGTCGTTCTCGTCGTGCCCGTAGAGGCGGGCCTCGGTGTGGCCTCGGTCGTGGAGCTTCGCCACCCGCTGCTCGGCCCGCCCGCGCAGCTCGGCGAGGTCGCCGAACTGGATCGAGTCGGTGGGGCAGGCCTGGGCGCAGGCCGGCTCCATGTCGTCCTGGAGGCGGTCGTAGCAGAGGGTGCATTTCCAGACGCGGCCGTCGTCCTCGCGCTGGTCGAGGACCCCGAAGGGGCAGGCGACCACGCAGTAGCCGCAGCCGTTGCAGATGTCCTCCTGGACCACCACCGTCCCGAACTCGGTCCGAAACAGCGAGCCGGTCGGGCAGACGTCGAGGCAGGCGGCCTCGGAGCAGTGCTTGCACACATCGGAGCTCATCAGCCAGCGGAAGCCCTGCCCGTCCTCGCTCGCGTCGACGCCCTGCTCGGCGAGCTGCTGGCGCTGAGCCTCCTTCACCCAGGAGTCGGGCGCGCTGGCGGCAACGCCGCCCACCTCGACCCGCTGCTCGATGAAGGCGACGTGGCGCCACCGGTTGGCGCCGAGCTGCTCGGAGTTGTCGTAGGAGGTGCCGGTGAAGCCCTGGGGGTCGTCGGGAACCCGGTTCCACTCCTTGCATGCGATCTCGCAGGCCTTGCAGCCGATGCAGACGGAGGTGTCGGTGAAGAAACCCACCCGCGAGCGCGCCTCGTCCCCGTAGCTGTCGGGCCAGGGGGGCGCCTCGAGCACCCGCGCGGGGCTCATCTCGCTCCTCCCCGCGCACGGAGCCGGTAGCCGGCGACGAACTCGGGGAGCGCCGGACCGCGTGGCCGGCGCCCGGGGATGATGTCGGCGCTCGCCGCCTTCACCTCCTGGATGTGGACGTTGGGGTCGAGCACGATCGAGAAGACGTCGTTGGCGGAGTCGCCCTGGCTGAGCCCGCGGTAGCCCCAGTGGTACGGGAGCCCGATCTGGTGGACGGTGCGGCCGTCGAAGCGAAGCGGCGTGATCCGCTCGGTCACCATCACCCGCGCCTCGATCGCCGTCCGGGAGGTGACGATCGTCGCCCAACCGCCGTGCTCGAGGCCGCGCTCCGCCGCCAGCTCCGGGCTCACCTCGCAGAAGAACTCGGGCTGGAGCTCGGCCAGATAGGGGACTGCGCGGCTCATGGCGCCGGCGGTGTGATGCTCGGTGAGCCGATAGGTGGTGATCACGTAGGGAAAGACCTCGGCCCCAGTCTCCCCCGCGCTCGGGTTCGACTCGTTCCCGGGTTGCTCGAAGCGCTGGCGTACCGGGTTCGCCCGCTGCCCGTAGAGGGCGTTCGGGAAGGGCGACTCGTGGGGCTCGTAATGGGTAGGCATCGGCCCGTCGACCACCCCGGTGGGGGCGAACAGCCAGCCGCGCCCATCGGCCTGCATGATGAACGGCTCGTCGCCGCGGAGCGCCATCTCCGCCTCGGCGTCCTCGTCGGGCTCGTAGTCGGGCGCTTTGTCGTCCTTGAAGTCGGGGACGTCCAGCCCGGCCCACTTCTCCTCCTCCCCGTCCCACCACACGTAGCGCTTGCGCTCCGACCACGGCACCCCGTCGGGGTCGGCGGAGGCGCGGTTGTAGAGGATCCGGCGGTTCATCGGCCATGCCCAGCCCCACTCCGGCGCCACCCAGTGCTGCTCGGAGCCGGGCTTCCGCCGGGCGGGCTGGTTGACCCCGTCGGCGTAGCAGCCGCAGTAGATCCAGCATCCGCAGGAGGTCGATCCGTCGGGCTTCAGCTCCATATAGGCGGACAGCGGATTTCCCTCGGCGTCCCAGCCGTTGATCTCCCGGAGTACGGCGTCGGCGCTGGGGTCGTCGTGCTCGCCCTCGGTCGGGTACTCCCAGGTGAGCTCCTTGACGGGGCGATCCCGGATTTGCCGCGAGGAGCGCAGCCTCTCGCGGATCTTGCGCCCGAGGTGGTAGGTGAACCACAGATCGGAGCGGCAGTCGCCCTCGGGCTCGACCGCTTTGTGGTGCCATTGGAGGAGCCGCTGGGTGTTGGTGAAGGTGCCGTCCTTCTCGGTATGTGAGGCCGCGGGGAGGAAGAACACCTCGGTGCCGATGTTCTCGGTCACGAGCTCTCCCGACTCGATCTCGGGCGAGTCGTACCAGAACGAGGCGCTCTCGATCTCCTGGAAGTCGCGCACCACCAGCCAGTCGAGGTTGGCCATCGCCAGACGGTGGAGCCTGGAGTTGGCCGACCCGACCGCCGGGTTCTCGCCGAACAGGAAGAACCCCTTTACCTTGCGCTCCAGCATCCCGAGGACCGTCGGGTAGGTCGAGTGATCGCCGGTGATCCGAGGGATGTGGTCGAAGCAGTAGTCGTTCTCCTCGGTCGCCGCCTCACCCCACCACGCCTTCAGCAGGCTGACCAGATAGTCCTTTGTGTGCCCCCAGTAGCCGGTCGGGGCCGAGTTCTTGTCGACGAACTCGTCGAGGCCGCCGTGGGCCTCGGCGTGGGGCATCGGCAGGTAGCCCGGGAGGATGTTGTAGAGGGTGGGGATGTCGGTCGAGCCCTGGATCGAGGCGTGGCCGCGGAGCGCCAGGATCCCGCCCCCGGGCCGGCCGATGTTCCCGAGCAGGAGCTGGATGATCGCCGCGGTGCGGATGTACTGGACCCCGACCGTGTGCTGGGTCCAGCCCACCGAGTAGACGAACGCCGAGGTCCGCTCCCGGCCCGAGTTCTCGCACAACGACTCCGCCACCTCGAGGAAGGTCTCCCTCGGGATCCCGCAGATCCGCTCGACCGCCTCGGGGGTGTAGCGGGAGTAGTGCTTCCTCAGGAGCTGGAGGACGCAGCGTGGGTGCTGGAGGGTGTGATCGACGTGCGGGGGCTCGCCCCCCTTCATCCCGCCGCCGTGGGCGCCGTGGACCTGCTCGCCGACCATCGCTCCCTCCTCGCGCTTGCCGGCCGCGGCGAAGGTCTCCATCCCGTCGTACATCCAGCTCTGGGTGTAATAGCGGCCCTCGTCCTCGCTCCAGCCCGAGAACAGCCCCTCGAGATCCTCGGTGTCGTGGAATCCCTCGTCGATGATCGTGGACGCATTCGTGTACGCGTTCACGTAGTCGGGGAACCAGCGATCGTTCTCGAGGATGTAGTTCACGATCCCGCCGAGGAACGCGATGTCGGTGCCCGCGCGGATCGGCACGTGCAGGTCGGCGAGGGCGCTCGTGCGCGAGAAGCGGGGATCGACGTGGATCACCTTCGCGCCGCGCTCCTTGGCCT
>JBKPIY010000053.1:0-15544 GCA_046730475.1 Actinomycetota bacterium | reverse complement strand
GCCAGGGCCCGCTCGACGTCGGCCCGCACGATCCGCCCGCCCGGGCCCGAGCCCGACAGCCCGGTCAGATCGAGCCCCCGCTCCCGCGCTACCCGGCGGGCGAGCGGCGAGGCCTTCACTCGCCCATCTCCGTCCGCCCGCTCAGGGACGGGAGAGGGAGCCTCGACGGCCGGGGTGGCCTCCGCGCGGCTCTCGGGGGTGGCCGTGGGCGCAGTCGCGGGTTCACCTCCGTCCGGGCCCTCGCCGCCCGGAGCGGTGGCCTCGCGGTCCCCTCCGCCCCCGCTGTCGCCGCTGATCTCAGACGGGTCACCGACCCGGGCGATCACCGCCCCGATCGGCAGAGTGTCGCCCTCCTTGGCGACGATCTCGACCAAGGTCCCGGCCGCGTCCGACTCGTACACCATGTTCGCCTTGTCCGTCTCGATCTCGACCAGCTCCTCGCCGACGGCGACCTCGTCGCCGACCGACTTCAGCCAGCGAAGGACGATCCCCTCCTCCATCGAGTCAGACAGCCGGGGCATCACCACGTCAGTCATGCGGCCTCCTCGGCCGCGCGACCGGCGGCGGCGGGGTCACCGCTGCGCTCTAGGCTCCCCTCCATGGTCGCGAGGGCGGCGCTGACCACGTGCTCGGCGTGGGGGATCGCCGCCTGCTCCAGCCGCTTCGAGTACGGCATCGGCACGTCGGCGCCGGTTACCCGCTCGACGGGGGCGTCGAGGTAGTCGAATGCCTGCTCGGTGATCAGCGCCGCGAGGTTGGCGCCGACCCCGCCGTGGGGCCAACCCTCCTCGACCACCACCACCCGGTTGGTCTTCCGCACCGAGTCGAGGATCGTGTCGAGGTCGAGCGGGCGAAGGGTCCGCGGGTCGATCACCTCGGCCTCGACCCCGTGCTCGTGGGATAGGGCCGTCGCGGCCGCCAGCGCGGTCTCGGCCATCCGCAGGATCCCGACGACGGTCACGTCCGAGCCCTCGCGGCGGATCGCTGCCTGGCCGAAATCGAGCATCCCGTCGCCGTCGTCGGGGACGTCGCCGCGCGAGCCGTACAGCGTCTCGTGCTCGATGAAGATCACCGGATTGTCATCGCGGATCGCCGTCTTCAGCAGGCCCTTGGCGTCGGCCGGGGTCGAGGGGCACGCCACCAGCAGGCCGGGGATCTGGAGGAACATCGCCTCGAAGCTGTGCGAGTGGGTCGGTCCGAGCTGGTGCCCGCCGCCGCCGGGCATCCGGATGACCAGCGGCACCCTCACCTGACCGCCGAACATGTAGGGGATCGCGGCGGCGTGGTTGACGATCTGGTCCATCGCCAGGAGGGCGAAGTTGACGGTCATGATCTCGACCACCGGCCGCAGCCCCGCCATCGCGGCGCCGACGCCCATCCCGACGAGCGTGTTCTCGGAGATCGGCGTGTCTCGGACCCGCTTCTCCCCGAACTCCTCGAGGAGCCCCTCGGTGACCTTGAACGACCCCTGGAAGACCCCGACGTCCTCGCCGATCACGAACACGCTCTCGTCGCGGCGCATCTCCTCGGCGAGCGCGTCACGGAGCGCCTCCCGCATCCGGATGATCGCCATCAGACGGCCTCCCCGCCCTCGAGCGTCTCCCCCTCCCCCGGTGCTTCGCTACCGGGGCCGGTGGGGCCGGGCGGGCCCTCCGGCGCGGGGCGGTCTCCCTCGGCGGCGCGGTGGGGCACCTGCCCTGGGCCGGCGTAGGCGGCGCCACGCTCGGCCAGCTCCCGGGCCCGGCGGCCGGCCTCCCGCTCCTCCTCGCCCGGGTGGGGGTCGGGGGAGCGCTCGTCGACCGCGTACCAGCCCGGCACCTGGTCGCCGTAGACGTAGAGGTGGTCGTAGAGGGACTCGAGCGGGGGCTCGGGCGAGGCGTCGGCGAACTCGACCGCCGCGACCACCTCGGCGTCGGCCTCGGCTCGGATCGTCTCGACATCTTCGGCCGACAGCACCTTGTGCTCGATCAGGAGCCCGGCGAACGCCTCGATCGGGTCCTTGCGCTGCCACTCCTCGACCTCCCGCTTCTCGCGGTAGACCTCCGGGTCGGCCGCCGAGTGACCGCGGAATCTGTAGGTGAAGGCCTCGACCAGGGTCGGCTGCCGGTCCTCGCGGGCGAGCCGGATGTGCTCGGCGACCGTCTCGCGGACCGCCAGCACATCCATCCCGTCCACCCGCACCCCCGAGACCCCGAGCCCCTCGGCCTTGCGCGAGAGGTCGGTCTGGGCCGAGTGGCGCTCCACCGAGGTGCCCATCCCGTAGAGGTTGTTCTCGACGAGGAAGACGACCGGAAGCTTCCAGAGCGCGGCGAGGTTCATCGTCTCGCCGAAGTTGCCGCTGTTGGAGGCTCCGTCGCCGAAGGTGCAGACGGTGACGTTGTCCTCACCGCGGTAGTCGGACGCGAGGGCGAGGCCGGCCGCCAGCGGGAGATTGCCCCCCACGATCCCGTACCCCCCCATGAACCGACGCTCGCCCTCGAAGAGGTGCATCGAGCCGCCGCGGCCGCCGGAGGTCCCGTCGACTCGGCCGAACAGCTCCGCCATCACCCGCCGCGGATCGGTGCCGCGGGCGAGCGCGTGCCCGTGGGTCCGGTAGGTCCCGATCAGGTAGTCGTCATCGCGCATCACCGAGGTCGTGCCGACGATCGTCGCCTCCTCCCCGATCGCGAGATGGAGGAAGCCGCCGGCCTTCGCCCGCTGGTACTGACGGCCGGCCTCCTCCTCGAACCTGCGGATCAACGCCATCCTGGCGAGGAGATCCCGGCAGGTAACGGCGTCGGGCAGCTCGGGCGCAGCCTTTCCGGCGCCGTCGCCCACCGCCCGGGCGCGATCCCGCCGCTTCCCGGCTCCCTTCGACCGCTTCGCTTCCGCCTCCTTCTGCGCCACGCCCTCAGCCTACTCGCCGGTGCCCGGAGGGCAGCAATTTCAGCCGCCAGCTTCGACCGATTGCGGAGCGAACGCGCCCGGTCGAAGCGGCCTCAGGCTCCGCCCGCGGCGGCGACGGCCGCCTCCTCCAGTCGATCGTCGCCCCAGTACAGCCTGCCGGCGACCGCGACCGTCGGCACTCCGATCACCCCGCGCTCGATCGCCTCATCGGTGTTTTCGCGCAACCGCTCCTTGATCGAGGCGCTCTCGATTCCCCTCAGCACCGCCCTCGGGTGGAGCTCGCACGAGGCGGCGGCGAGGATCAGGTTGTCGGGATCGCCGAGGTCGCGGCCGGCGGCGAACTGCTGGCGGAAGGCGGCGAGCGAGAACGCGATCAGCTTCCCGGCCCCCTCCGCGAAGAGCGCCGCGCGGAGCGGGGCGAGGCTGTAGCTGGCGGCGGGCCACCCCCTCGGGTAGCGCACCTCGGGAAGGCCGCGCTCGGCGGCGCGGCGCTGGATCTCCTCGAGGTGGTCCGGGTGGGGGCCGGCGGGCTCGAGCGACCATGGCGTCCTTCCGGTGCGTCGGAGGACGAACGCGAAGGAGATCGGGCGCCACCGCGGCTGCTCGGCGCCAGCGTCGGCGAACACCCCGCTGATCCGCTCGGCCACGAGATAGGAGTAGGGGGAGCTGAAGTCGTAATAGAAGGCCGCCCGCTCCGCCATCGGTCAGTCCCCTCCCTCGGCCAGGGGGCTGCGCATCCCGGCGACCGCGTAGTAGAACGCGAGAGCGGCGATCATCGCCAGCACCGCCGCCGGGCTGACGAATGAAACCGCCACCGCCAAGCCGTAGAACGGAATGCCGATCAGGAAGCTCCGGGTGGTGCGCCGGATCTGCGCGTCCGTGAGCTCGACCCCGAGCAGCTGGCGCCGGTTCGTGATGTACGTCCACAGGAACCCGTAGCTGATCGCCATCGCCAGAAACGATGCGCTGTAGACCAGGGCGGCCACCCTTTCGTCGGCACCCGACTTCAGGTGTTCGGCGAAGAGCGCGGTCGGGAAGGGGATGAAGACGACGGTGAGCAGGAGCAGCAGGTTGAGATAGAGCACCCCCCGATCGGCCCTGGCGAGGTGGTCGAGGACGGCGTGGTGGTTCACCCAGATGATTCCGATCACCCAGAAGCTGACCAAGAAGGCGGCGAAGGACGGCCATTCGTCCTTCAGCTGGTGCCAGAGGCCGTTTCCCTTCGGCACCGCCAGCTCCAGCACCAGCAGGGTGATCGCGATCGCGAAGACGCCGTCGCTGAAGGCCTCGAGGCGCCGGGTCGTCATCCGCGCCGGCGGCGTTCCCCGTCAGGCGTGGGTTGCCCAGCCGTCGACGGCCCGGGCGCCGTCCAGCACCGCTTCGGACATCGTCGGGTGGGGGTGAACGACGCGAGCGAGCTCCTGGTAGCCGCCCTCCATCGCCATCGTGTCGACGAACTCGCTGATCATGTCGCAGGCGCGGTTGCCGACGATGTGGGCGCCGAGGATCTCGCCGTACTCGGGGTCGCCGACGATCTTCACCATTCCGGCGCGGTCGTCGTAGACGACCGAGGCGCCGACCCCGCCGAGCTTGAACTTGCCGACCTTGATCTGGCGCCCGGTCTGCTTCGCCTCCTCCTCGGTGAGTCCGACGCTGGCCACCTGGGGGTGGCAGAACGTGGCCCCGGGGACGAGGCCGACGTTCATCGGCTCGGTCGGGGCGCCGGAGGCGGTCTCGACCGCGATCACCCCCTCCTCGGAGGCCTTGTGGGCAAGGGCTGGGCCCCGGACCAGGTCGCCGATCGCGAAGATCCCCTCGGCGGTCGTGCGCTGGTGGTCGTCGACCGTGATCCGGCCGTTCTCCTCGACCTCGACGCCGGCGGCCTCGAGGTTGAGCGCCTCGGTGTCGGGGCGACGCCCGCCCGCGATCGCCATGTAGTCGGCCTTGATCTCCTTGTCCCCGGCCTTCAGCTTGATCCCGCCCTTCCCGGCCTCGACGGCCTCGACCCTGGTGCCGAGCAGGATCTCAATTCCGTCCGACTTGAACTGGCGCTCGACCACCCGAGCGATGTCCTTGTCCTCGAGCGGGAGGATCTGGCCGAGCATCTCGACCAGGGTCACATCGGTGCCCATCCGGGCGTAGCCGGAGGCGATCTCTGAGCCGGAGGCCCCGGCGCCGACCACCACCATCGAGTTCGGCAGCTCGCTCAGCGACCACGCAGCCCAGGTGTCGAGGACGCGATCTCCGAACTCCACCCCCGGGATCGCCATCTCGACCGATCCAGTGGCGAGGACGATCGCCTTCGCCTCGTGCTCGTCGGAGCCGACCCTCACCTTTCCGCCGCCCGCAAGCGAGGCCTCGCCCCGGATGAAGTCGACCTTGTTCTTCCTCCAGAGCATCTCGACGCCGTCTTCGAGCGTCTTCGACACCCTGGCGCGCCGGTCCTGGACCGCCTTCCAGTCGAGGCTGACCCCGTTCGACTTGACCCCCAAATCGGCGCCGTCGTTGTTGACCTCGGAGTAGACCTCGGCCGTGTGGAGGACGGTCTTCGCCGGGATGCAGGCGTAGTTGAGACAGCGGCCGCCGGCCTTGTCCCGCTCCACCACCGCCGTCTTCCGCCCGAGCTGGGCGGCGCGGATCGCGGCCACGTAGCCGCCGGGCCCGCCTCCGATCACGATCACGTCGTAAGCAGCCATCGCTTCGACTCTATAGGACGTGCCCTCGCCACCGGCCTGAGCGCCGGCCTACCGGCCCCCCGGCGGCTCCGGCATCTGGATCCGGGCCATCGCCCGGATCATGAAGTAGAAGAGGACGCCCGAGCCCGCCAGCAGCAGGGTGCTTCCCACCGCCTGGAGGACCGTCTGCACGGCGATCAGACCGAGGCCCGAGCTCAGCATCACCAGCACCAGGATCATCTGGAAGCCGAGCACCGCCCAGTAGCGCGCCCTCCACATCCCCCAGGCCATCACCCAGAGGACGGCCGCGAACAGGGCAAGCGGCGCGGCGGGCGGGTGCCGGCCCTGGACGTCCACCGATCCGATCGCGGCAATCACGGTGGAGACCGTGAAGACAAGTGCAAGCAGCACCGACACCACCGCCCCGAACGTGACCGCACTCGGGCGCTCCCCCCGCTCGAGCGGCTCGAGCCTCGCCCGAGCCTCGGCGTTTCGCTCCTCGTAGCGCCGGGTCATCCGCTCCGAGAAGCTCTCGGCCCGCTCCCCGGTCGACGTCCCGTCGGCTCCGCTTCCGTCCGGGCTCGAGGCGACGGCCGCGGCCCGCTCGGCGATCCGGTCGGCGGAGCGCCGCTTTCGCTTCCGCCGCTCGACCCGCTTGCGTTCGCGGCCGCCCATCAAACCTCCGCTCGGCGCTCGGGGTCGAGGGGATCGATCAGCGATCGGGCTGCCGCACGCGGATCGGCGGCGTCGCGAATCGCACGGACGACGCATACGCGCTTGGCGCCGGCGGCGATCACCTCGCCGATGTTCTCGGGATCGATGCCGCCGATCGCGAACCAGGGCAGGGAGGCGATCTCCGCCGCCTCCCTGATCAGCCCCAGTCCCGTGCCGGGACGCCCCTCCTTGGTCGGGGTCTCCCAGATCGGGCCGACGCTGATATAGTCGACGGGCTCCGCCGCCGCCGCCTCGATCTGCTTGCGGCTGTGGGTGGAGAGGCCGATGATCGCGGCGGGGCCGAGGACCTCTCGTGCCCGGGCGGGGGTGACGTCCTCCTGGCCGATGTGGACGCCATCGGCCCTCAGCTCGCGGGCGAGGTCGGGGTCGTCGTTGACGATGAACAGGGCGGTGTAGGTGTCGGCGATCCTCCGAAAGGTGTTGGCCGCCGGCCAGATCAACTCCCGGTCGAGCTCCTTCTCGCGCAGCTCGATCATCCCTGCGCCCCCGGAGAGCGCCGCGTTGAGCATCGGCTCGGGCGGTTGCCCGTGGGGCAGGGCGTCGCAGACGAAGTAGAGGCGGGTCCAGGCCAAGCGCTGCCGTCGCAGGGCCCCGACGCCCTCGGGCGGGGAGAGGTCGATCGAGGACGGCACGCTTTCGCTCACCGCGTACAGAGACTAGCCCTAGAGTCATCTCCCTAGCCCATGCCCGAACGGGAACCCTCCCTGCCTGGCCGCCTGGTCGGATCACTGGCGGACGTCAGCCTTCGCACCGGCGCCCGGGTCGCCCGCCGCCTCGGCGTCGAGGACACCGCCCGCATGGCGGTCGACCGCGTCCTCGCCGGCCCCCTCGCGGAGCGGATCACCCAGCAGTTGATCGCGCAGGGCGTGATCGAGCGGGTGACGAACGAGCTGCTCGAAAGCGGGGTTCCGAGGCGGGTGATCGACCAGGTGCTCGCCAGCGACCTGCCCGAGGAGGTCCTCGACCGGGTCCTGGCGGAGGAGTTTGCCCAGCGGGTGGTGGCCAGGGTGCTCGCGGCGCCGGGGATCGAGCCCGCGGCCGCCGAGGTGATCGAGAGCGACCTCACCGACGAGCTCACCCGTCGGCTGCTGGAGAGCGAGGAGATGACCCTTGCGATCAAGTGGGTGGCGCAGTCGCCCGAGGTCCGAAACGTCATCGCCCGTCAGGGGGTGGGCCTGATCGAGGATGTGGGTCGCAAGCTCAGCGCTGGCGCCCGCCGCCTCGACGACGCGGTCGAGATCCCGCTGCGCTGGTTGGCTCGCAGGCCCCGCCGGCGGGCGCCCGTTGGCCAGGCGGGAGCGGTTTCGCGCGGCCTCGCGGGGGTGCTCGACGCCCTCGTGGTGAACGCGATGCTGTTCGTCCTCAGCGCGGCGATCGCCCTGGTCGTCTCCGCTTTCGGAGGCAGCCCCGGGAATTCCGAGGCGCTGGTCGCCGGCAGCATCGTGTGGTTGGCGGGCGCCGCCCTATATCTGGCCGTGTTCTGGACCCTCGCCGGGCAGACGCCGGGCATGCGCTTCATGCGTGTTCGGGTGGCGAAGACCGACGGCTCGGGGCTCACGGCGGGCGACTCGGTTCGCCGGTTGCTGGGGATGGTGCTGGCCGCCCTGCCCCTCTTCCTGGGCTACGCCCTAGTCCTCGTCAATGACCGCCGCCGCGGACTGATGGACCTGTTCGCCCATACGGAGGTCAGCTACGTCCCGGACGAGTTCCTGCCCGGGCCCGCCGGATCGCGAGGCGGACCGGCGCAGTTACCGGCGGCCGCGCCCGAGTACGATGCAGGTAGTCAACGGGAGCCCACCAAGGGCTGAGAGGGCGGCCGGGGCGCCGCCGACCGTAGGAACCTGATCCGGATAATGCCGGCGCAGGGATGGTTGGAGCGCAGCGGCCGCCCGTCCGGAGCGGCCATGAAAGATCGCCGAGTTGAAGAGAAGCACGATGCCCTGATCGTCGGTGGCGGGGTGATCGGTCTTGCCTGCGCCTGGGCGGCAACCGGGCGGGGACTCGACGTCTGCGTGCTCGAGCGAGACCAGCCGTCGTCCGCCGCCAGCGCCGTCGCCGCGGGGATGCTCGCCCCGGTAAGCGAGGCGAGCTGGGGCGAGGACGATCTCCTCGCCCTCAACCTCGCCTCGCATCGGCTCTGGCCCGAGTTCGCCTCCGAGCTCGGCGAGGCGAGCGGCCGCGAGGTCGGCTACCGGGACTGCGGCGCAATCCACGTCGCCCTCGATCGCGACGAGGCCGAGCAGTTGCGCCGCCACCATCGGCTTCACGGTGAGCTCGGGCTCGCCTCCGAGTGGCTGCGACCGCGCCAGGCCCGCCGGCTCGAGCCCGGCCTCGCCCCCGGCGTGACCGCCGCCCTCCACGTCCCCGGGGAGGCGGCGGTCGACCCGCGGCTTCTCGCCGCCGCCCTGCTGCGGGCGCTTGAGCGGGCGGGCGTCCCGGTGATCGCCGGGGCCGAAGTGGTCGGGGCTCGGTTCGGGTACGGAGCGAAGCTGCGAACCGCCGACGGGCGCTGGTTCGCCGCCCAGGTCGCGGTGCTCGCCGCCGGCCCCTGGTCGGGCGGGGCCCAGTGGCTGCCCGAAGGCGCCCTGCCGCCGGTCCGCCCCGTCAAGGGCGAGATCCTCACCCTCGGCGGCTCGGCGTCGGACCCCGTCTGCGAGCGGATGGTCGCGACCGAGCGGGTCTACCTCGTCCCGCGCGGCGACGGGAGGGTGATCGTCGGCGCCACGGTGGAGGAGCGCGGCTTCGATACGACCGTGACCGCCGGCGGCGTCCACGAGCTCCTTCGCGAGGCTTATCGCGCCCTCCCCGACGTCGCCGAGCTCGAGCTGGTCGAGACCCGGGCTGGGCTTCGGCCGGGCACACCCGACAACGCCCCGATCATCGGGGTCGTGGAGCCGGACGAATTGATCGTCGCCACCGGGCACTATCGGAACGGCATCCTCCTCGCGCCGATCACGGGAGAGTCGGTCGCCGCGTTGCTGGCGGGCGATCGACCGCCGGTGGACCTGGCCCCGTTCTCGCCGGCGCGGTTCGGCGCTCGATCCGGCGCCGGCTCCGAGCGGGGCGCCGGGGAGGTGATCGCGTCGTGACCGTCGAGCTGAACGGCGAGGCGGTGATCCTGCCGGACGGCGCCAGCGTCGCCCGGGCGGTCGAGGCCGCCGGCGGGGAGAGCAGCAGGCGTGGGCTCGCGGTCGCGGTCGACGGCGAGGTGGTCCCGCGGAGCGAGTGGGATGCCACCGTCCTGGCCGACGGCCAGAGAGTCGAGGTGGTGGCGGCGATCCAGGGCGGGGCGGAGGACGGCCTTCAGCTCGGCGACCGGAGCTGGGGCTCGCGGCTGATCGTCGGCACCGGCGGTTTTCGCTCGCTCGAGCAGATGGAGGAGGCGCTGGTCGCGTCCGGCACCGAGATCGTCACGGTCGCGCTGCGGCGGGTCGACCCCGCCGCCCACGGCTCGGTCCTCGAGGTGATCGAGCGGCTGGGGCTGTTCGCCCTCCCCAACACCGCCGGCTGCTACACGGCCCGCGACGCGGTCCGCACCGCCCACCTCGCCCGGGAGGCGTTCGAGACCGACTGGGTGAAGCTCGAGGTGATCGGCGACGACCGCACCCTGTTCCCCGACGCCGTCGAGCTGGTGGAGGCGGCCGAGACCCTGGTCGACGAGGGCTTCACCGTCCTCCCCTACACCAACGACGATCCGATCCTCGCCCGCCGGCTCGAGGACGCGGGGTGCGCCGCGGTGATGCCCCTCGGATCGCCGATCGGGTCGGGGATGGGGATCCGCAACCCCTACAACATCCAGATCATCGTCGAGCGCTCGGGCGTCCCGGTGATCCTCGATGCCGGCATCGGCACCGCGTCGGATGCGGCCCTGGCGATGGAGTTGGGGTGCGACGGCGTCCTCCTCGCCAGCTCGGTCGCGCGCGCCGAGGACCCGGCGGGAATGGCGGTGGCGATGCGGCGCGCGGTCGAGGCCGGCTACGCGGCCCGCCAGGCAGGGAGGATCCCCCGCCGGCTCCACGCCGAGGCGTCGACGCCGATCGAGGGCATCCCGAAGCTCTAGCGGTCCTCGCGATCCTTCGAGATCCGCGCCAAACGCCGATCGAGCCACTCGCCGACCGTCCCGACCGCCCAGCCGGCGCGGTGGATGATCTCGCCGAGGGCGGAGCGGTCGAGGGGGGCGGCGGTCCGGTCAGCGTCGCGGCCCAGGGCAACGGCCGCCCGGCGCACCGCGCGGACGTCGATGCGCAGGCGGCTCGCCCACCCCTCGCAGAAGGATGCCGTCTCCGCGTCGCCGCGCGCCTTCGCGAGCTCGGCGAGCTGCAGCAGGAGGGTGACGACGTGCTCGATGTCGAGCACCGCCATCCGAGCCGCCAGGCCCGTGTCGACGGCCCGGTCGAGAAGCGCCGAGCGGATGTCGCCCAGGGTCTTGCCGGTGACCTGCGCGGCCGGGCCGCCATGGAGGTCCCAGGCGGCGGTTCGGGGCTCGAGGTCCTCGAGCAGCCACTCCACCTCGGAAGCGCCCTGCGCGAGGGCCTCGTCGAGGTCGCTGTCGGCGAGGAACTCTCCGAGCCGCCGCCAGCGCGCCAGAAGTTGGCGCGAGATCAGGTAGAGCTCGCGGTACGCGCGATGCTCCGCGGGGTGGAGCTCGGCCCGATCGGCGGGGTCGGCCATCGAGCGCAGTATCCCGGGTAGCGCTCAGCCGCCGTCGAGCTGTCGCTGCACGCCGGTCAAGTCGCCCACCAGGATCTCCATCGCCGCCGCCCGGTCCTCTTCTTCGGCGCGGAGCACCGCCGAGGGGTGAAGGGTGGCGGTCGCGATCCGGCCGAGCCTCGTCTCCACTAGCCGACCGTGGTCGCGCATCACCCGGTACGTCGATCCCATGATCGCCCTCACCGCCGTCGCCCCCAGGCACACGATCAGCTTCGGGTCGACCACCGCGATCTCGCTCTCGAGCCATGGCGCGCAGGCCTTCAGATGCTCCGCCTTCGGGGCCTGATGGATGCGCCGCTTGCCGCGCGCGACCCAGTTGAAATGCTTGACCGCGTTTGTGATGTAGGCGTCTCCCCGCTCGATCCCGGCGCTCTCCATCGCCTGGTCGAGGATCCGCCCCGCGGGCCCAACAAACGGCTTCCCCTCGATGTCCTCGCGATCGCCCGGCTGCTCGCCGACCATCATCACCCGGGCCCGCTTCAGGCCCTCGCCGAAGACCGTCTGCGTTCCCCGCTCGTGCAACTCGCACGCCGTGCACAGCCGGGCCAACTCGCGCAGCTTCGGCAACGTCGGCCGCTCCGGGATCAGCGCATCCGCACCACTGTGCTCCTCACCGGTCAACGGAAGCTGCGCCACACCGATTTCCAATACCCCACCCCACGCCTGATCAAGCGGCCCGGTGGAGCCGGCCGGTGTGCGAACATGTGTTCGTGCGCTGGAAGGAGCAGTCAGTCGACCGGGAAGCAGCCCGGAGCCTGCCCGGGCTCGACGTCGAACGGGTCCGCACGTTCGACGCGCCCCAGGCCCTGGGGATCAACTTCCACGAGGTCCGAGCCAAATCGGCCCTGAACCGGGTGCCGGGCACCTACCTGCCATTCAACTGGACGGTCAATCCATACCGAGGTTGCTCCCACGCATGTACGTACTGCATGGACGGCGAAACGCCGATCCTGATGGCCGACGGTCGAACCAAGCCGCTCGCCGAGATCTCGATCGGCGACGCGGTCTACGGAACGGTCCGAGCAGGCTCGCACAGGCGGTACGCGATCACCGACGTGCGCGCTCATTGGGAGGCCCGCAGGCGGGCGTACCGGGTCACGCTCGAGGACGGCACCGAGTTGATCGCGAGCGGCGATCACCGGCTCCTCACCGATAGCGGCTGGAAGCACGTCGCCGACGCCGAGAGAGGATCGCAGCGCGCCCATCTCACGGCCAACGACGAGCTCCTCGGGCCGGGCGCCCTCGGATCGGCTGCCCACGAGCGCCCCGAGTATCGCCGAGGCCACCTCTGCGATCCTTTCCTCAGCGCCCGGGGGGACCTTGGGCGCGAGGCGATCGAGACCGATGGCTACGCCTTTGCGGCCCCGGGGGCGGCGGGGGCGATCGCCGCGACACACACGTCGGCTAGGGGAGAGGCCGAGGCGGCCGAAGGGTCCCCCAAATTGGGCGTGGCCTCGATCGAGCCGCTCGGCAGGTCGATCCCGATGTTCGACATCACGACCGGGACCGGGGATTTCATCGCCAACGGCGTCGTCAGTCACAACTGCTTCGCCCGTAACAGCCATACGTATCTCGACCTGGACGCCGGGCGGGACTTCGAGCGGGAGATCATCGTCAAGGTGAACGTGCCGGAGCTGCTTGCGGCGGAGCTCCGGAGGCCGTCGTGGAAGGGCGAGCTGGTCGCGTTCGGGACCAACACCGATCCGTACCAGTGGGCCGAGGGTCGCTACCGATTGATGCCGCCGATGATCGAGGCCCTCCGTGAGACCGGGACCCCGACCTCGATCCTGACCAAGTCGCCGCTGGCGCTGCGGGACCTCGAGGCCCTGAAGGAGCTCGCCGAGGTGGCGGACGTCAGCGTCAACTTCTCCGTTCCGACCCTCGAGGAGAGGGCGTGGCGGGAGACCGAGCCCCATACCCCGCATCCCCGCAAGCGGCTCGAGGCGGTCGCCACCTTCAACCAGGCCGGGATCCCGTCCGGCGTCCTGATCGCGCCGCTGATGCCCGGGATCAACGACCAGCCCGACCAGGTCGAGGAGATCGTCGAGATCGCGAAGCGGGCCGGGGCGACGTTCGTGAACGGGATCGCCCTCCATCTGCGCCCGGGGGTGCGGGAAGTGTTCATGTCGTGGCTGTCCGCCACCAGGCCGGACCTGGTCCGGCGCTACGAGGAGCTCTACTCGCGCGGCTCCTACGCCGATCCGAAGGAGCGGCGGCGCCTCGGCGGCTTGGTCAAGAACGCCCCCAGCCGCGCCGAGAGGTTCGTCCGCGGGCGGGACCGCAGTCCCTCCGGTTCGTCCGAGCCCGCCGCGCCCGAGCCGGCCCAGGGAAGCCTCTTCTAGCCCTCGCTCGAGGTGGTTGCGTAGGGGGGTCGCCGACCGGCTTCGACTCCGGCGAGCCCCGCTGCCGCAGGTAGACGGCGAGACGGCGAAGGAGCCCACCGCGGCGAACTCGGGGAGATTTGGACCTTTCTTATCCACTTGGTCAAGATCTTTGCTAGCGTGACCGGCCGCAATGACCATGAACTCAATGGAAAAAGTTCAAAAGGAAGGACGGATGACAGAGGAGCACGAGCGGCCCCGGTCACGGATCGCGACCCGGGTTGCGATCGCCGTTACCGCCCTCGCCTCGGCGGTCGCGATCGCGGCGTGCGGCAGCGGCGGCGGGGACAGCCTGGCCCTGGTGGCCTATTCGACGCCACAGCAGGTCTACGAGGATCATCTGATCCCCTCGTTCGAGAAGACGTCCCAGGGCGATGGGGTGGACTTCTCCACCTCGTTCGGCGCCTCGGGTGACCAGAGCCGCGCCGTCGAGGCGGGCCAGCCTGCGGACGTGGTCGAGTTCTCACTCGAGCCCGACATGCAGCGGCTGGTCGACGATGGAATCGTCGCCTCCAACTGGGATCAGAACCAGTACAAGGGCATCGTCACCGACTCCGTGGTGGACCTGGCGGTCCGGCCCGGCAACCCGAAGCACATCACCAGCTTCCACGATCTCGCCAATCCGGATCTCGACGTGATCGATCCGAACCCGGCCACGTCGGGCGGCGCCCGGTGGAACATCATGGCCATCTACGGGTCGCAGATCGCCGAGGGCAAGTCCCCCGCTCAGGCGCAGGCGTACGTCAAGCAGGTGATCGAGAACACCTCGGTCCAGGACGACAGCGCCCGCGACTCGCTGAACACGTTCACGAGCGGCAAGGGCGACGTGCTCGTGGGCTACGAGAACGACATCCTCCAGGCCCAGCAGGACGGCGAGAACATCGACATCGTCCGGCCCTCGAGCACGATTCTGATCGAGAACCCGATCGCGGTCACCAAGGATGCGCCGCCGACCGCGCAGCAGTTCGTGACCTGGCTGTACACGCCCGAGGCCCAGCATGAGTTCGCCGACTCGGGCTACCGGCCGGTGGTCAAGTCCGTGTTCGACAAGAACGCCGGCAGGTTCCCGACCCCGTCCGGCCTGTTCACCATCGACAAGTTCGGTGGCTGGGACAAGGTCGCCGACCCCTTTTTCGGCGACAACGGATGGGTGATCAAGATCGAGGGGGAGCTCGGCAACCCCACCTCGTAGGACGAACGGCCCGGACGATGGCACCAGCCGAGACAGCAGCAGTTCATCCGCCGAGGGCGGGCCTCCGGGTCCCCCTCGGCGGAGCCGCGCTTGCCCGCGGGGCCTCGACGCTCTGGATCACCTTGATCGTCCTGATCCCGATCGCCGCAATCGTCAGCCACGCGTTCGAGGACGGGATCGGCGCCTTCTTCGACGCGATCACCGCGCCGGAGGCGGTGGCCGCCGTGAAGCTGACCGTGACCTCGTCGCTGATCGTGGTCGCGATCAACGCCGTGATGGGAACCCTGATCGCCTGGGTGCTGGTCCGCGACCGGTTCCGGGGCAAGGCGATCATGAACTCGATCATCGACCTGCCGTTCGCCCTCCCGACGATAGTCGCAGGCCTGACCCTCCTCGTCCTCTACGGCTCTAACAGCCCGATCGGAATCCACGCCGCCTACACGAGGGCGGCGGTGGTGATGGCCCTGCTGTTCGTCACCCTTCCGTTCGTGGTCCGGGCGGTGCAGCCGGTGCTGCTCGAGCTCGATCGGGAGATGGAGGAGGCGGCCGCCTCGCTCGGCGCCCCCAACCGCCGGATCTTCCGCAGCATCGTCCTGCCCAACCTGGCGCCGGCGATGATCGCCGGGTGCGCCCTCGCCTTCGCGCGTGCTCTCGGCGAGTTCGGCTCGCTGGTGCTGCTGACCGGGAACATCCCGTTCAAGACCGAGGCCGCCTCGGTCTACATCTACGGGCGAATCAACACGGGGGATGAGACCGGCGCGGCGGCCGTCTCGATCCTTCTCCTGATCATCTCGCTGGCGCTGCTGTTCGCGCTCAACCTGTTCTCGCGCTGGAGGAGCAGACATGAGCGAGCCTAGCCGCCGTGCCCGCTACGGACTGCGCGGAATCGCGCTGCTCTACCTGACGGCGCTGCTGGTCGCGCCCCTGGCGGTGATCTTCTACCGGACCTTCGAGCACGGCCTGTC
>JBKPIY010000052.1:0-19413 GCA_046730475.1 Actinomycetota bacterium | reverse complement strand
GCGCGAACGAGCTCGCGGACCTCGGCCGGGGCGGCGGGTCCCCGCCGCGTGAGCCGCACGAGCGCCGAGTCGACCCCGGGTCGCGGCGTGAACACGGCCGGATCCACCGTCCGCACCAGGGCCACCTCGCAGGCGAGCTGGACAAGCACGCTGGGGGCGCCGTACACGCGCGTCCCCGGGGAGGCCCGCAGCCGCTCGGCGACCTCGCGCTGGATCATCACCAGCCACTCGCCGATCGAGGGAAGCTCGGCGATCGTCCGCAGGAGCACGGGGGTGGCGATCGCGTACGGGAGATTGGAGACCATCCGGGTCGGCTCCGGGGCAAGGTCGGCGAGCTCGAGCCGGAGCGCGTCCCCCCAGATCACCCCGACGTTGCCGAGCTTGGCGGCGAGCGGCTCGAGCTCCGGCCTGAGGGCATCGTCGACCTCGACCAGGTGGACGAAGGCGACCCGTGGCGCCAGGCGCCTGGTGAGAGCGCCGGCCCCGCCCCCCACCTCGAGGACGACGTCGGCCGCGCCCAACCGCGCCTCGCGAGCGATCAGCTCGAGGAGGTTCGAATCGGCGAGGAAGTTCTGGCCGAGCCGGCGCTGGCGCGCCCCCGGCCTCGGCCTCACCACCCGAGCACCCGCCGCGCGTTCGCCTCGACCTGGCGTTCGAGCTCGGGATAGGGGACGCCCCGGACCGCCGCCAGCCGCTCGGCGGTCGCGACCACGTTGGCGGGCTGGTTCGGCCTCCCGCGGACTGGCTGGGGGGCGAGGAAGGGGGAATCGGTCTCGACCAGGACCCGGTCATCGGGAACCACGGCGGCCGCCTCGCGCAGTTGCTCGGCCTTGGGAGAGGTGAGGTTGCCGGCAAACGAGCAGTACCAGCCGCGCTCGGCGGCGATCTCGGCCCATCGGGGCCCGGCCGAGAAGCAGTGGAGGATCACGTCGACCCCGTCGGCCTCCGCGGCCAGGGTCGAGAAGGCCTCCTCGAGGACCGCGGTCGAGCGGTCGCGGTCGCGGAGGTGGACGACCACGGGCAGGCCCGCGTCGCGGGCGATCTCGATCTGGGCGCGAAAGGCCCGGCGCTGGGACTCGGGGGCGGCCGAATCCCGGTAGCGGTCCAGTCCCGTCTCCCCAACCGCGGCCACCGCGTCGCGGTCACAGAGCGACCGGATCGCCTCGGCCGCGGTCCGGTCGAAGCCGTCGGCGGAGTTCGGATGGCGGCCGACGCAGGCACTCACCTCGGGGTGCGCCTCCGCCGTCGTCACCGCGGCGGAGTTCGAGTCCTCGCCGAGGCCCACGGTGAGGATGCGATCGACCCCGGCGTCCCGCGCCGCCGCCACCAGGGCGTCATCGTCGGCCTCGCAGAGTCCGAGGTGGGCGTGGGTGTCCACCACGCGGCGGAGTCTAGGAGCGGGCGGAGCGCCGGTCGCGGGCCGGTCGGCGCCTATCTCTTGAAGCGGAACGCGTGGCGGTCGGTGTCGGTGTCGCCCGTGTTCATGTCCACCGCATGGATCCGCGTTCGGAGCCTGGCGACATCCCTGTACTTCCTCAGGAGCGCAAGACCAGCGCGATTGAGCTTTATGTAGGCCTTGAAGACCAGATTGGCCGGAAACGACTTACTCGCGAACACCGGACCGAGATTCGGTCCAGGCAGGACCAGGGTCAACCGCGCGCTCACCTGACAGTCCGCGGAGCAGACCAGAAAGGGGCCGACGCAGCGCTTTGGAGCCGACGGCCGGGCCCCTGGGCACCGGCTTCCCACGGCCAGCCTCGCGTGGGGGTGGAGGAACCTGACCAGCGACTCCACCGTCGCCGCGGAGTGGGCGCCCGGCCCGTCGGCCGCCGGCGCGATCGAGGTGGGCCCCACGATCCAAAGCCCTCCCACGGCCGCCGCGACGAGAACCACTCCCATTATCCGCTTCACCCTCACCGGCATTGTCACCCTATCAACCGCCCCAGGCCCCGATCGTTGCGGCGAAGCACTAGAGGTCCCGCCTCGCGAATGCAGCGCAGGCGAGGGCGAGGACGATCGCCGAGTAGACCAGCGACCAGAGCACGAGGCCGGGACCGGCGGCCTGGGCGCCGCCGAACGGACCAAGGTTGAGGATGACGCCGGTGAGGCCCTGGGTCGAGGAGATCAGGGCGTGGAGGCCGGATTGGTAGAGCGCCTCGAACGGCAGGACCCAGCTCGCCGCCTTCCCGATCGACTCCAGCGAGTGCGAGCCCAGCCCCCGCCCGATCTGGCCCAGCAGCCCCGCCACCAAGCCCGAGCCGAACAGCATGAAAATCGCGATTCCCTGCGCCGTCCCGGCCAGGAACACCGAGAACAGGACGGAGATCCCGGCGATGATGACGACCCCGAGGGCGAGTCCCAGCCCCGGTCCAGCCACGTGGTCAGGCGTCCAGCCCCCGGCGACCGCAGTGATCGCGACGGCCAGTGCGTAGAGGGCGAGCGTGTACGTCGCCGCGATCGCGCCGGCCCCGCCGAAGCGGGCGAGAAGCATGGTCCGGCGGCCCAGCGGCCGAACGACGAGCGGCTGGAGCAGGCCGCTCTCGGCATCGCCGCGCACGACGCCGAGCGTGAGGAAGGTCGCCACCACCGCTCCCAGGAAGAGGGTTGCGAACATCGCCAAGCCGAGCATGGTCGCGCCCGTGAAGGCGGTGGGGTCGAGCACCCTGGATTGGCCGGCGGCGAAGCCATGAGCGTGATCGAAGGCGAAGGCTGTGCCCACGGCGTACAGGCCCAGAAACACTGCGGTGAGGACCAGGATCACCAGGAAGACCCGGCGGCGGACGCTCTCCCGGACGGCGTAGCCGACGATCGTCATAGCGGTTCTCACGAGGTCCTCCCACCAACTGCGGCGAGGTAGGCGTCCTCCAGGGTGCCCGAGACGACCCGCACTCCGTAGACGTCCTCCCCCTTGGCGACCAGTGCGGCGACGATCCCGGGGACCTCGGAGCGGCCGGTGCCCTCGTAGAAGCGGACGCCTGACTCGGTCTCGACCTCGACCCCGCTGGGCTTGGCGAGCTCGTGTGGTGGCCCCTCGGCCCGCACCTGCCCGTCGGCGAGGATCACCACCCGGTCGCAGACCCTCTCCACCTCGCTCAGCAGGTGCGAGTTGAGCAGGACCGAGACGCCGCGCCCGCGAAGGCTCGCGAGCAGCTCGCGCACGATTCGGCGGCCGACCGGATCGAGGGCGCTGGTTGGCTCGTCGAGGAGCAACATACGCGGGGTTCCGACCAGGGCCTGCGCGATCCCGAGGCGCTGCTGCATCCCCTTCGACATCTCCTCGACCCGAATCCCGGCCGCGTCGCCGAGGCCGACCAGCTCGAGCAGCTCTCTCCGCTCGCTTGCACCGCCGGCCGAGGGCGCCAGCCGCTGATGAAGCGCCAGCAGCTCCTCGGCGGTTGCCCAGGCGGGGAAGCGGAAGAGCTCCGCCAGGTAGCCGAGCGCCGCGCGTGCCTCCAGGGACCCGGCCCGATGCCCACAGATCTCGGCCGTCCCCTGAGTGGCGCGGACGAGCCCGCAACCGATCTTGGTCAGGGTCGACTTTCCCGCGCCGTTCGGTCCGAGCAGCCCAACCAGCTCCCCGGCCTCGACCGTGAGATCGACGCCACGGAGCGCCTCCTTCGCCCCATAGCGCTTGCGCAGCCCCTGGGCGGAGAAGGCGCTCACCGAGCCCCGTGCTCGGGCTCCAGCTTCGGGAACAGCGGCGGGATCCGCTCGATGGGCTGGCCGCCGCGCCGGGAGCCGAACTCGGCGAGGTCGCGGCCGGGCTCGGCGAGCGCCTCGAGCAGCCGGGAGGTCGTCGCGGGCATGTAGGCGTGCAGGAGGAGGGTCGTCACCCGCAGGCCCTCGGCGAGGCCGTAGAGGACGCGGTCGAGGCGCTCGGGGTGGGCATCGTCCTTGGCCAGGTCCCACGGTCGCGTCTCCTCTACGTACCGGTTGAGGCGGCGGACGAGCCTCCAGATCTCCTCCAGCGCCTGGGTGAGCTCGGCGCCGTCGAGCAACTCGCGCACGCGGCCCGGCGCGCCCTCGAAGGCGCTCGCCAGCTCCGGCTCGGCCTCGGCCTCGGGCAGCGTCCCGTCGCGGTAGCGGCCGATCATCGAGAGGATGCGGTTGACGAGGTTGCCGTACTCGTTGGCGAGCTCGGTCTCGTAGCGCGCCTCGAAGCCGGCAGGCGAGATCTGCCCATCCTGGCCGAAGGAGACCTCGCGAAAGCAGTAGTAGCGCAGGGCGTCGGCGCCGAACACGGCGATCACTCGATCGGGGTCGAGGACGTTCCCGAGCGACTTCGACATCTTGTGGCCCTCCATCAGGAGGTAGCCGTGAATGAACATCCGCCGCGGGACCTCCATCCCCGCCGCCATCAGGAAGGCCGGCCAGTAGACCGCATGGAACTTGAGGATGTCCTTGGCGAGCACGTGGAGGGTGGCGGGCCAGAACCTCCCGGTCAGGTCCTCACCGTCTCGGGCGTAGCCGAGGGCGGTCACGTAGTTGAGGAGGGCGTCGAACCAGACGTAGATCACCTGCTCCCGGTCCCACGGAACCGGCACCCCCCACTTCAGCGTCGGGCGCGACAGGGAGACGTCCTGGAGCCCCTGCGTGATGAACGAGAGGGCCTCGTTGCGGCGAAAGTCGGGGATCACGAAATCCGGCCGCTCCTCGTACAAACGCTCGAGGTCCTGCTGGAACGCCGACAGGCGAAAGAACCAGTTGTCCTGCTTCTCTCGGGTGAGCTCGATCTTGTGGATCGGGCAGGTGTTGCCCGGCCCGAGCTCTGACTCGGTCTTGAAGTCGGCGCACCGGGGGCAATACCAGCCTTCGTATGTGCCCTCGTAGACGTGCCCGTTGTCGTAGACGCGCTGGACGATCTCCTGGACCCGCTCTATGTGACCCGGATCGGTGGTGCGGATGAAGAAGTCGTTCGAGGCCTCGATCATGGCCGCCATCTCCTTGAACCTCGGAGCGAGGCGGTCGCCGAGCTCGCGCGGGGTCACACCCTCGCGCTCCGCCTGCTGGGCGACGGGCTCGCCGTGCTCGTCGGTGCCGGTGAGGAAGAAGACCTCCTCGCCGCGCTGGCGCATGTGGCGGGCGAGGATGTCGGCGGCGATCGTCGAGTAGGCGTGCCCGAGGTGCGGCTCGCCGTTGACGTAGTAGATCGGCGTGGTGACGTAGTAGGCCATCGGGGGCCGCAGCATAGATGGCGTCAGATCGGTGCCGAGCGCTCTCGTCCGCGACCATCTATGCGCCGACCCGGCCGGCCGCGAACCAGGCGCGGGCCGAGAGGCGGAAGGGGCCGGCGGGTGAGCCGAGCCGGCGATGGAACTCCTCGCGCAGTCGCGCCCGGTCCTCGTCAGCGAGGGAGGTTGCGAAGGCGCCGGAGGGGCCGACACCCCGCTCGAACGGGTGCCAGAGGTCCTCGAAGTCCTCGTAACCGGCGTCGACCTCGAGAGCCCCGCTCTCGACCGCTTCCAGACCGGCGTCGGAGAAGAGCCGGACGAGCTCGTCCTGCGAACAGAACCGCATGATGCGGCCCTCGTCGCGCTCGGCCCCGGCCGCGAACAGCGCACCCGCGGCGTCCCAGAACCGACGCAGCAGGGTCATCTCGCCGGCGTAATCCCAGACGCACGCGGCGACGACGCCGCCCGGCCGGACCACCCGGTGCATCTCGGCGACTCCCCGGCGGGCGTCTGTCATGAAGTTGAGGACGAGCTGGGCGAGGGCGGCGTCGAAGCTGTCGTCACCGAAGGGCAAGCGCTCGGCCTCGGCCACCTGGACGTCGACGCCGGGGAGCCGGGCTCGACAGGCCTCAGCGTAGGGCTCGGAGGGGTCTACCGCGGCGACCCCCTCGGGCCCGAGCAACTCGACCAGGGCCGCGGTCACGGCGCCCGGCCCACACCCCACGTCGATCGCGGAGGCCCCCGCCCCCACCCCGCTGGCGGCGATCAGAGCCTTCGCCAGCGCCGGGCCGTAGCGGCCCACGTGCCGGTCGTAGGCCTCGGCCGAGGTTCGAAAGGTCTCTGATCCGTTCAGGTCTGGCCGCCGGTGCTCTCGTCGAGGCCACCCTGCACCGCCACGATCTAGACCAACCGCTCTTGCCCGCGAGCCGCGCCGCGACCTCGGCGCGGGACGCCAGCCGCCTCTGTGAGCGCCGCCTCCACATCGGCGAGGATGGCCCGCTCGGAGCGGGAGGCGACGATCGGCTCCGCCATCCCGTCCACGTGGACGTAGGTCCGGCGCCCCTCGCCCCGGTCCTTCGGGTCGAGGGGAACGAGAGCGTAGATCCGGTCAGCGCGGGCGAACTTTCCGTACCCAAGCGAGACCATGCGCGGGTCGCGCTTCGCCATCTGCCGAACCTTACATTCGGCCGGGGAGGGACCCGCGAGGGGCCTGCCGTGACCCGCTAAGCGCTACTTGGCGCGCCTGATCGCCGCCCGAAGCTCGTCCTTACCCATCTTCGAGCGCCCACGGATGTTCAGCCTCGCCGCTTCGCGGTTGAGCTCGGTGCGGGTCTTCGCCTCGCCGCGGCGAACCGCCGCGGCCTCCTGGCCGAGCGCGGTCCGGGTGCGCTTCGGCAGGTGCTTGAGGGTCTGCTTCTTCCTGGCGCCCGCCTGAGCCTTCTTCACGTTCCGCCGGGCCGCCTCTCTCTGTTTCGTGGTTGCCATACCTCCGGCCTACCCGCAGGTCGGTGGGGAAAACGGCTACCGCCGTGGCTCTCGTCCGGTCAGGTGTCGGTAGAGCTCGTTGGCGGGAACCCCGGTGAGCGCCGAGACCACGCCGGCCGCGGCCCGGGGCCGGGCGCCGGAGCGAACCAGGCCGCGGAGGGCGTCGACGGCGAAGCCGATGTCTGCGGCCCCGCCGCCGGCGGCGGGGCCGATCACGACCACGATCTCACCCCGGACCTCCTCCCGGAAGCGCCGCGAGAGCTCGCCCAGGGTTCCCCGGGCGATCTCCTCGTGCAGCTTGGTCAGCTCACGGCAGACGGCCGCGGGCCGGTCCGGCGCCAGGGTGGCGAGGGCGGCGAGCGACTCAGGCAGGCGCCGGGGCGACTCGAAGGCGATCGTCGTCTCCGGCGCCTGGAGCACGCGCTCGAGCTCCCCCGTGCGCCGAGGGAGGAAGCCCTGGAACCGCCACCGGTGCGTGGGCAGCCCGGAGGCGACCAGGGCGACCAGCACGGACGAGGGGCCGGGCAGGACCTCGACCTCGAGGTCCCGGTCGATGCAGGCTCGGATCAACCGGTAGCCGGGGTCGGAGATCGTGGGCATCCCCGAGTCGGAGACCAGGGCGACGGCGTCCCCCCGCTCGATCCGCTGAGCCAGCTCCCGCGCCCGCTCGGCCTCGTTCCCCTCGTGATAGGAGACCAGCCGGAGCGCCTGGATGTCGAGCAGCTCGAGCAGCCGTCCCGTTCGCCGAGTGTCTTCGCAGGCGATCACGTCGGCGTCGTGGAGGGCCGCGCGCACGCGGTCGGAGACGTCCCCGAGGTTCCCGATCGGGGTGGGGCAGACGGTGAGCTTCCCGGGCACGGGAGAGTCCTCACCTACCCGCGTCGAGCTCGGCCAGCGCCATCGCCGCTGCCCCGATCATGCCCGCGTCGGAGCCAAGCTCGGCCGCCCGCACCGGGGTCTGGTTCATCGGCGGCTCGGCGCGCTCGGCGACGATCTCCCGGGCGGGGTCGAGGAAGGTATCGCCCGCGCTTGCCACCCCACCGCCGACGACGATCACGTCCGGGTCGAAGACGTTGGCATAGCTCGCCAGGGCCATGCCCAGGTATTGACCGGCCCTGGCCACGACCCCGAGCGCGGCCCGGTCCCCGGCCACCGCCGCCTCGGTCACGGTGCGGCCGCCGTCGAAGGTGCCGGCGGCCAGCGCCCGGCCAAGCGCCGAGTCGGGCTCCCTCTCGCCGGCGACGCGCCCCTCGCGCGCGATCGCGGTCCCGGAGGCGAACACCTCCACGCATCCGCGATTGGGGCAGTTCCCCTGGCAGGGCGGGCCGTCGAGGTCGACCACGAGGTGCCCGAGCTCGGCGGCGGCCCCGGTGGAGCCGCGATAGAGCTCCCCGTTCAGGATCAGGCCCCCGCCGATCCCGGTCCCCACGGTCAGCATCACGGCGTTGGTCGCGCCGCGGGCCGCCCCGTAGAGATACTCGGCGAGGGCGGCGCAGTTGGCGTCGTTGTCGATGAACATCGGCAGCCCGACCCGTTCCTCCATCAGATCGCGGATCGGGAGGTCCCGGATCGGGAGGTGGATCGCGGTGACCGCCACGCCCCGGCTGCGATCGATCGTGCAGGGGATCCCGAGGCCCGCCGCGAGGACGCCGGGTCGAGCCGTTCGGGCCGCGCCGATCTCCTCTTCAAGGGCGTCGAGCAGCTGTTCGACCTCGAGGCCGGCGGTGCGCTCGCGGCTCTCGTAATGAACCCGTTGGGCCTCGTCGACGACGCCGACGAGCATCTTGGTGCCGCCGAGATCGACACCGATCGTCTCGCGCGGGCTCAACTCGATAAGGGGTCACGCATCGGCGGCATGCGCTAAGTATTGATATCCGATGTTTCCTCCGGGAGAGGATCGGCCGCCCGAGCGGCCCGGGCGGTCATCCGATGAGCCCGAGTACACCGTTTACGGCAGGGGCGGCGAATCACGCAAGGAGAAGCCGCCGCCGAGCTCGAAGAAGCCGAGGGACTCCGAGGGGAAGGCGGCCGGTGAGGGGGACAAGACCGGCCGGGGCGGGAAGCCCGAGAAGCCCGAGGCGGGCGGCAAGGAGCCCCCGAAACCGGCGGCGAAGGCGGAGGCCGGCGGGCCCAAGGCCGCGGAGCCGAAGCGGCCAGAGGGACCGGAGGGCAAGCCCGAATACCGGGTTTACCGCTCGCGGCCGAGCATCATGGACCGATTCCGCCTGCGAAAGCCGGACATGCAGGCGCTCCGCCGGGAGCGGCGGGGTCCCCCCCGCGGTGGCTGGCGCGGTCGGGTCAGCTCCTTCTTCGGCCGCCGCTGGTGGCGCTGGGTCCTGCTCGCGGCGGTCGCCTGGCTGCTGATCAGCTTCATCAGCTTCGCGATCTCGGCGCAGATCCAGAAGGGGAAGCTTCCCGACTCGGCCAAGGAGGCGCTCGCCGGCGGGCCGTTCCCGCTGTTCGGCCAGAACATCCTCATCCTCGGCGGCGACCGTCGCGGGAAGACCCAGCGCAACGCCAACGGGACCGAGGGCCAGGGACCGCCACGGGCAGACACGATCATGGTCGTCCACGCGGCGCTCGGCGCCTTCCGCAAGCTCTCGATCCCCCGCGACACCTACGCCGCGATCCCCGACTGCGGAGTCCAGAAGATCAACGCCTCTTTCGCCTGCAACACCAACAGCGTGGATGGCAACCCGGCCGAGACGATCAAGACCGTCGAGCACTTCCTCGGAATCGACATCAACCACATCGTGATCGTCGATTTCGACGGCTTCGCCGACTTCATCAACACGATCGGCGGGGTTACCGTCGACGTGCCGGAGAACAAGAACGTCAGCTCGACCTGCCGTCTCAAGAACCGGACTCTGGTGGTCGCCGGCGACGTCGACGGGGGCAAGGAGAACGGCGGCATCTCGCTCGGGTTGACCGCCGGCGAGCACACCCTCCAGGGGGACAAGGCCCTTGCGTTCGCGCGCCTGCGCCACAACATATGCGATCCCTCCGAGGGCGACCTCGCCCGCGCCGCCCGTCAACAGCTGGTCCTCAACGGGATCAAGAGCCGCATGACCAGCATCACCCGTTTCCCCTACAACTTCATCAAGGGCCCCTGGATCGGCTGGAACGCGCCGAAGGCGTTCGTCAGCGACATGGGCGGCTTCACCCTCCCCCAGCTCGCCCTCACGTCGATCTTCGGCGGCAGCTCGACGAACGTGCTCAAGCCCTTTGCCAACGGGCCCGGGGACAGCCTCCTGATTTCGCAGGCGGAGTGCGAGAAGGCGGTCGAGAATCTGATCGGCGGGAAGCCCGCCCGCCAGCCGGCCTGCTCGCCGACCGGCTGACCCGGCCCGGGCGGGCGGTCAGTCCTTCGCCGAGCCCGCCTTCGTCTCCGAGCTGCTCCCGCCGGACCCGCCCCCGGAGGCGGGCTCGCTCTTCGAGCCGGCATCGGTGGACGCGCCCGAATCGGCCTTCGATTCCGACCCCCCGTCCTTGGCGGTCGCGGCCTCGGGCTTGTTCGCGTAGTCGGTGGTGTAGAAGCCCGAGCCCTTGAAGTGGACGGCGACGGGGTGGAAGACGCGCTCGACCGGTGCCCCGCACACCTCGCACGCCTCCACCGGCTCGTCCGACATGCGCTGGATCACCTCGAAGGTGTGACCCTTGCGGCAGCGGTACTCATAGATCGGCATTCCCGAAAGTATGACTAGGCTCCTCCCATGACCGACGAGGTCACATCCGAGGCCGGCCCGGTGACCCTGGAAAAGATCGTCGCCCTCTGCAAGCGGCGGGGATTCATCTTCCCCGCCTCCGAGATCTACGGCGGGATCGGCAATACCTACGACTACGGTCACTACGGCGTCCTGCTGAAGAACAACGTCAAGGCCGAATGGTGGCGGGCGATGCTCCAGGAGCGGGACGACATCGTCGGGCTGGACTCGGCGATCATCCAGCACCCGCGCGTGTGGGAGGCCTCGGGCCACCTCGAGGGGTTCACCGACCCGCTGGTCCAGTGCCTCGGCGAGTGCAGGAAGCGCTGGCGCGAGGACGACGTCCGCGAGGAGGAGCTCGGCAGCGCGGAGGCCGAGGGCGAGATCCGGTGCCCCGAGTGCGGCGGCGAGCTCTCGGAGCCGCGGCAGTTCAACCTCATGTTCAAGACTCACATCGGGCCGGTCGTCGACGACGCCAGCGTCGCCTACCTGCGCCCGGAAACGGCGCAGGGGATCTTCATCAACTTCAAGAACGTCCTCCAATTCGCGAGGAAGAAGCCGCCCTTCGGGATCGCCCAGATCGGCAAGTCCTTCCGCAACGAGATCACCCCCGGCAACTTCATCTTCCGCACCCGCGAGTTCGAGCAGATGGAGATGGAGTTCTTCGTCCCGCCCGACGCCGACGGCGAGTGGCACCGGCGCTGGATGGATGAGCGGATGCGGTGGTACGCCGAGCTCGGGATCCGCCCCGACCAGCTCCGCCTCCGCGCCCACGGCCCCGACGAGCTCTCCCACTACTCGATCGCCACCTCCGACATCGAGTACCTGTTCCCGATGGGCTGGTCCGAGCTCGAGGGGATAGCCAACCGCGGCGACTTCGACCTCACCCAGCACGCCAAGTATTCCGGCGACAAGCTCGAGTACGTCGACAGCGCCACGGGCGAGCGCTACGTCCCCAAGGTGATCGAGCCCGCCGCCGGCGTCGACCGGGCGATGCTCGCCTTCATGGTCGACGGCTACGACGAGGAGGAGGTCGAGGGCCGCGAGCGCGTGGTCCTCCGGCTGCACCCGCGCCTCGCGCCGGTGAAGGCCGCGGTCCTGCCGCTGGTCAACAAGGATGGCCAGCCCGAGAAGGCGCGCGAGATCTACGAGGAGCTCCGGCTCCGCGTGCCCGCCGAGTACGACACCGGCGGCTCGATCGGCAAGCGCTACCGCCGCCAGGACGAGATCGGCACGCCGTGGGGCATCACCGTCGACCACCAGACGATGGACGACGACACCGTTACCCTCCGCGATCGCGACTCCCTCCACCAGATCCGGGTCCCGGTCGCGGAGATCGGCGACGAGCTCGAGCGCCGGCTGACCGACCGGTGGAGGAGCCCGAAGGTCAAGTAGAGCGTCTGGACGCCCGTCGGTTCAGGCCATACGCTCCATCCGTATCAGGTGAACCGGGCCGGGCCACGAAATTGAGCACGACCGAGTCAAGGGGGCCACGAAGCGCAGCCCCGACGCTCAACCTCGCCTCCGCGCTCTCCGAGGCCGCCGCCCGCCACCCCGAGGCGGCCGCCGTCCGGGAGGGCGAGGTGGCGCTCACTTACAAGGGGCTCGAGGGATCGAGCGCCCGGATGGCGGCGATGCTGCGGGCGCGCGGGGTCGAGCGCGGCGACCGGGTCGGGGTGATGCTGCCCAACGTCCTCGCCTTCCCGGTCGTCTACTACGGCGTCCTTCGGCTCGGAGCCGTGGTGGTGCCGATGAACACCCTGCTGAAGCGCCGCGAGGTCCGTTACTTCCTCGAGCACTCCGGCGCCCGGCTTCTGCTCGGCTGGCGGGAGGTCGCCGGGGAGGCCGAGGCGGGCGCCGAGGGAACCGGCGCCGCGGTGATCGCGGTCGGTCCCGGCGACCTCCACGACTTGGTCGCGGAGCAGGAGCCCGATCGGGAGATCGCGGCGACCGCGCCCGACGACACCGCGGTGATCCTCTACACCTCGGGGACCACCGGCGATCCCAAGGGAGCCGAGCTCACTCACGCAAACCTCGACGAGAACGCCGAGGTCTCGGGCCGGACCTCGACCGAGCTCGGGCCGGGCGACATCGTCCTCGGGGCCCTCCCCCTGTTTCACTCCTTCGGCCAGACGGCGGCGATGAACGCGGCGCTTCGCTTCGGCGCCACCCTCGTCCTCCTCCCTCGGTTCGACCCCGCGACGGCGCTGGAGAAGATGGAGCGCGAGCGGGTCACGGTCTTCCTCGGCGTCCCGACGATGTACGCGGCAATCCTCCACCACCCCGACCGCGGACGGCGCGATCTCTCCTCGCTCCGCACCTGCGTCTCGGGCGGGCAGTCGCTGCCGGCGGAGATCCTGCGCGGGTTCGAGGGGGCGTTCGGCTGCAAGATCCTCGAGGGCTACGGGCTGTCCGAGACCTCGCCCGTCGCCTGCCACAACCACCCCGACCGCGAGCGCAAGCCGGGATCGATCGGGGAGCCGATCGAGGGGGTCCAGATGATGGTCGTCGACGAGTCGGGCGGGGAGCTGCCACCGGGCGAGGTCGGCGAGATCCTGATCCGGGGGCCGAACGTGATGAAGGGCTACTGGCGAAACCCCGAGGCGACCGCGGAGGCGATCACCCCCGAGGGCTGGCTTCACACCGGCGACCTCGGCCGCACCGACGACGACGGCTACTTCTACATCGTCGATCGCAAGAAACAGCTGATCATCCGAGGGGGCTACAACGTCTACCCCCGCGAGGTGGAGGAGGTGCTCTACGAGCACCCCGCGATCCGGGAGGCGGCGGTAATCGGGATCCCCCACCCCGAGCTCGGCGAGGAGGTGGGGGCGGCGGTCGCGCTCGCCGACGGCGAGTCCGCCACCGCGGAGGAGATCTCCGCCTACGTCAACGAACGGCTCGCCGCGTACAAGTATCCCCGCCGGGTCTGGTTCGTGGACGAGCTCCCGAAGGGACCCACCGGGAAGATCCTCAAGCGCGAGATCGAGCCGCCGGCCGCGACCGGGTCCTGAGGCCTGCCGGTCCCCTGGCCGCGAACCTTCCTCTTCCTCCGGACACCGCCTCCGCGTCCTTGGGCACCTCAGGAGGCCGGGTTCCAGCGCTCGCCCTGGCTGATGCGCTCCATCCCCACCCAGGCGAATTCCATCGCGGTCGCGACCACCCGCTCGCGGGACACCTCCTGGTGCCCGCTCCACCAGTCGGCGAGGGACTGCATCGCCCCGATCATCTGCTGGGCGAACATCTCGACCGAGCCGCGGAGGTTCACCTCGGCACCGAGCACCTCCTCGACCTCCTCGGTCATCAGGGCGACGATCTCGGCGGCGATCTCGTCGCGGAGGCGGGCGAGCCACCCGGCAACGTCGGGGTCGCCGGTGTTGCGGAGCATGATCGCCGAGGCTCCGCGGCGCTCCTCGAGGAAGGTGAAGAAGGCCTCGAGGCCGGCGCGCATCCGCCGCTCCCCCGGCTCGGCCGACTCGACCGCGGCCCTGATCCGCTCGACCAGCTCGCGGACATGGAGCTCGAGCATCGCCGCGTGGAGCTCGCGCTTGGAGTCGAAATGCTCGTACAGCAGCGCCTTCGATACGCCTGCCCGCTCGGCGACGGCGTCCAGGGAGGTCCGGTGGTAGCCGCCCTCGGCGAAGGCGCCGCGGGCGGCCTCCAGGATCGCCACCCGCCGGTCCTCGGCGGGCATCCGGCGGCGTGGCGCGGCAATATCGATTTCGGCCCTCTCCGTGATCGACCTCACGCTCCTAACTGACCGGCCAGTCAGTTAGTATACGCCGCGGCGACGCATCAGACGACGGAGGAGCGCGATGGGCACTGCGACGAGGACGAAGCGGAGGGCGAGGACCCGGGGGGCGGCGGGGGAGAACGTCCCCGCTCGCGCCGGCGATCAGATCTCCTACGAGGACCTCTACCGCCGCTGGGAGCAGGGCAACTGGAGCGCCTACGAGATCGACTTCGCGGAAGACCGCAAGGGCTGGCACGCGCTCACCGAGATCCAGCGCAAGTCGGCCCTGTGGACCTACTCGATGTTCTTCTACGGCGAGGACGCCGTCACCGACGGCCTCTCCCCGTATATCGACGCTGCCCCGAAGGAGGAGCAGAAGTACTTCCTCGCCACTCAGCAGGTCGACGAGGCGCGCCACGCGGTCTTCTTCCACCGCTTCTTCAGGGAGGTGATCGGCGCCGGCGACACCCTGGCGGCCGGGCTCGCCTTCACCGAGGCCCAGCTCGGGTGGGGCTACCGCGGGGTCTTCGACCGCCTGGTGCTGATGGCCGACCAGCTTCGCAAGGACCGCTCCCTGCCGAAGTTCGCCCAGGCGATCGCGCTGTACCACATGGTGATCGAGGGAATGCTGGCCCAGCCCGGCCAGCACTTCATCGAGGACTACTTCATGAAGGCGGGAACGATGCCCGGCTTCTCGGAGGGCATGCACAACGTCTCCCGCGACGAGCAGCGGCACATTGGCTTCGGGGTCAAGGTCCTCTCGGAGCTGTTCGCCGAGTCCGAGGAGTGCAAGGCCGCCGTCGTCGACCTCCTGAACGAGGTCCTCCGCTACACCATCGCCGTCCTGGTACCGCCCGGCTGGGACGAGCGCTACCAGACCTCCTACAGCTTCACCATGCAGGAGATCTTCGCCTGGGGGATGAAGTCGGTCGAGGCGAAGTGGCGGGCGGCCGGCTACCCGATCGACGAGATGCCGCCCGGGACCTTCCCGGTGGACTTCTCGCTGCCGCACGAGGAGAGGGCTGCCCGCCAGATCGCGCTGCTGAAGGCCGGGGTCCTGGGCGAGCCGATCGGCCGGCCGCAGTCCTCGCCTGAGGTGCAGCGGCTCTTCTTCGACGTCGTCGCCCGCTCCGCCCACACCGACGCCGTCGACCGCCCGGTGACGATCCAGTGGCGCTTCGAGGACGCCGAGCCGTGGCACCTCCGAGTCGACAGCGGCTCCAGCCGCGCCGAGCCGGGGCTCGCCGCCGAACCCGACCTCACCCTGGAGAGCACCTGGTCGGACTGGATCGACGTCTCGATCCGCGGCGCCGACCCGCGGCGGGCGATGCTCCGGCGAAGGATCCGCCCCCGCGGCTCCCTCCGCCAGCTGATCCGGCTGTCGCGGATCTTTCCCCGCACCCCGACCGTCCTCGCCTGAGCGAGATACGTACCAAGTTTTCGGGTGGATTCTGCCGCCCGGCCGGTATACGGTCCAGGTAGTGGGGCTGAGGAGGGCTTGTTCGACATCCGCGCTCGTGCTCGCCGCGGCGGCGTTGCTGCTCGTGCCCCAGGGAGCGTCGGCGGCGAAGGGGTTCAACCTCGGGGTCGCGGCTTCCGACGTCACGGCCAAATCGGCGATCCTGTGGGCGCGGTCGAGCCGGACCGGCCGGGTGCTGCTGCAGGTCAAGCGCCACGGCGGCTTCGGCGGATGCCCGTTGGCGAGAACGGGCGGCGCCGGGATCCGGGCCCTGGTCCGGGCGACCAAGGGCCACAACCTGACCGTGCAGAAGCGGATCGGCGGCCTCCGGCCCAACACCCGCTACCGCTACCGGTTCTGCCGGAGGGGAGGGGCCCGCAGCGAGATGGGGCACTTCAAGACCGCCCCGGCTCCGAACTCGAGGCGGACGATCCGATTCGCCTGGTCCGGCGACCAGGACGCCCAGCCGGCCGCCGGCCAGCACCGGCCATTCTGGAACGACTTCGGCGTGCTCAGCAGGATGCGGGCCGAGCACAACGACTTCAACGTGATCCTGGGCGACTGGATCTACAGCGACACCGAGGTGCCGGTGGTTGTGCCGCACGCGATCTCGATCAAGCAGAAGTGGCAGAAGTACCGGATGAACCTCGCCCAGAAGCCGCTTCAGGCCCTGCGTGCCGCGGGGGGCGTCTACAACCAATGGGACGACCACGAGTTCATCAACGACTTCTCCCGGCACGAGTCGAAGGCCGATCTCGGGATCAGCATCTCGCCGGAGAAGCTCTACCGCAACGGCGTTCATGCATTCCGCGACTACGCCCCGGTCACCTACAGCAAGAAGCTCGGCATCTACCGGAGCGTCCGCTGGGGCAAGAACCTCGAGGTGTTCTTCCCCGACGAGCGCTCGTTCCGCAGCGCCAAGGCCGACGCCAACGGCGTCTGCGACAACCCGCCGGGCAGTGGCGACCCCGACGTCGCCCCGACGGCGCCGCAGGACCCCACCCGCAACCTATTTGGATCATTGGTCCTCCCGCAGCTGCTGACCCCCCCGCCGGCCGGGTGCCTGAGCGCGATCAACGATCCAAACCGCACCATGCTCGGCGCCCGCCAGCTGCATACGCTCGAGCGGGCCGTCAGCCACTCGAAGGCCACCTTCAAGGTGATCATGAACGAGGTCCCGATCCAGCAGTTCTACGCCCTCCCGTACGACCGCTGGGAGGGCTACGCGCACGAGCGCCAGGCGCTGCTCACCTATCTCAAGAACAAGGCGAGGAACGTCGTCTTCCTCACCACCGACGTCCACGCCAACCTGGTCAACGACGCGCGCCTGAAGACGCTCGAGCCCGGTGGCCCGGTGGATAGCGGGATCATGGACATCACCACCGGCCCGATCGCGACCAAGTCCTTCGAGCAGGAGATCGACGACGTCGGGGGGGCGGGCAGCGGCAACCTCGTCGCGAGCGCATTCTTCAAGGTTCCCCCTGCCACGCCTCCCGCGTACGGAGGGCCGGGGATGTCCTGCGCCGCCATCGACGTGTTCAGCTACGGCGAGGTAACGGTCACCCCGAAGAAGCTGACCGTGCAGCTCAAGGACATCAACGGGGGCCCGGTGCACGAGGGCACGGACGGCACCGGTTCCGTCTGCCCGAACAACTCCACGATCGTCATCCCGAAGAGCTGACGGTCTCTTCGGGATGGCGGACGCCGCCCGTCGGTGGCATCGGTCACCCTACCGCGATCGATCGATCGCCCGAGCTCACCGAGATCGTCCCCGCCCCGTCCAGCGGGCGCGTCTACGAGCACCGAATCCGCCCCGGGATCGCCGACGCCACCCCCACCGGTCGGGCCCGGCTCGACGCGATCGCGCGTTGGCTCCAGGATGTCGCCTACCTCGACCTCGTCGGCGCCGGGTTGGAGGGCCGCGCCGCCTGGATCGTTCGCCGCACCCGGATCCGGGTCGAGGCGTTCCCCCGCTTCGGCGAGCAGCTCTCGCTTCGGACCTTCTGCAGCGGGATCGGGCGCTTCTCGGCCGAGCGGCGCACCTCGATCGTGGGGGAGCGCGGGAGGGTCGAGGCGGTGGCGCTATGGGTCTGCCTCGACAACGAGACCTGGCGCCCCTTCCGGGTGGACGACGAGTTCGTCGCCGCCTACTCGGGGAGCGCCGCCGGACGCGGCGCCAGCGTCCGGCTGCGCCACCCGGAGCCGCCGTCCGACTCCGCGCGAAAGACGTGGACGTTCCGCGCCACCGATCTCGACATCGCCGGCCACGTCAACAACTCTCACTACTGGGGCCCGGTGGAGGAGCGCCTCGCCGAACGAGACCGTGAGCCGGATCGGATCGACGCCGAGGTCGAGCACCGGGCGCCCGCCGGGGCCGGGGAGGCGGTGCTGCTGATGGCCGGCTCGTCGATCTGGGTCGCCGACCCGAGTGGCGAGCTCCACGCCTCGATCCTGACCGCCGATCCGGGCTGAGGGCGACGGCGGCCGGGGGCGCCTACGCGGTCAGGAGGTGTCGCGCGGCGAGGGTGCCGGCGGCGATCACGTCCGTGTGGTCGCGCTCGGGGTCGGAGAGGACCTGGAGCGCGATTCCGTCGGCGAGCGCGAACAGGAGGGCGACCACGGCGTCGGCGTCGAGGCGGAGGTTGAGGACCCCCTCGGCTTCCTTGGCCCGGAAGATCTCCACCACGTGATCGCGGGTGCGGGCGAACAGCTCCCCCACCTCGCGCTGGATCTCGGGGTTGCGCCTGCCGGCGGTGAACAGATCGAACAGCAGCACCCAGAACCCGGGGTCGTTCTGGATCGAGTCCTCGAGGCTGGCGACGAGGGCGTGAAGGACGTCGTCGACGGTTCGGGCTTTGCCCAGAGGCTCGTCCAGGCGCGCGATCCGGTGCTCGGTGTCGCGGCGAACGACCTCGACCAGGAGCCGCTCCTTGGTGCCGAAGTAGTAGTGGAGCAGGCCCCGGCTCACCCCGGCCTCGCGGGCGACGTGCTCGAATGTGGAGCCCGAGATGCCCCGCCTGGCGACGCTCGAGCGCATCGCCTCGACGATCCGGCCCGCCTTCGCTCCGCTCAGCTCCTTTTCGGCTCCCGCGGCTTCCATCGCCGCGCGAGTTTAGGGCTTGGGGTCGGTCAGGCGGGGCCGCGGCACCCGCTGCGGGGGGTCGCGTCTGGCTCCTAATCGAGGATGACGGGCGGGTTGTGGCCCGGAATCACCATGTGCGGCCGCAGATCGCGAATGCGCCGCCACTGGGCCAGCAGCTCCTCCCGCTCGGGGCCGAAGTCCTCGGGGAGGTCCATCCGCTCGAAGTACTCGGGGAGCGGCCCAACGCAGTCGGAGGCGATCACCACCAGGCCGTCGTCGGTGTCGACGAGGAGAGAGATCAGCCCGTCGCAGTGGCCGGGGGTGCGGATCCAGCGAAGGCCCGGCTCGATCTCGCCCTCCTCGCCGTCGAGGATCTCGAGGTTGGCCATCTCGGTGATCCCGGCGACGAGTTGGGCGTAGGGCGCCTCGGTCTCGAGCCGGTGGACGTAGGTGCGGCGCTGCGGCCACCCGGCCAGGCCCTCGGCGTGATCGAAGTGGAGATGGGTGAGGATCACGTCCGTGATCTCCTCCGGGGCCACGCCAAGCTCCGCCACGGCGCCGATCGTCGGCGCTCCCTGCATGATCAGCCCCGGGTCGACCAGGTAGTCGCGCTCGCCCCGCACGAGCAGGGTGTTCGGGAAGGCGACCATGCCGGTGGTCCGACCGCCGGACTGGAGCGACTTGTAGCGGCGAAAGCCGTCGGCCGAGTCGTCGATCGTGGCCACCTCGGCCTCGCCGTTGGAGACCGCGAACACGTGGCGCTGGGCCGGAACCAGGAT
>JBKPIY010000051.1:0-29555 GCA_046730475.1 Actinomycetota bacterium | reverse complement strand
AAGGTGATCTGCGCTCTGTGAACGTCGAACCCGGCTACGATCGTCATGGGGTCTCCTCTCTAGCTCCGGCATTAGCCATTTCGTGCGAGTTTCTCGCGCTGAGCGGAGGGAGGCCCCTGGTTCATGCCATCTTTGCGCGAGATGCGGGCGTCTCCGCCAGCGCCGACCAGACGCCCGCTTGGGACGATCAACGAGAGTGTCGGCCAACGCGCGATCGCTCCCGCATTGCCGCGATGAGCGGGAGCCGCCCTGCTGCTCCTTCGCGCGGGTTCGCTGCGGCATGCGTGCAGGTGTTGACCCAGGCGTTGACCCGGGGACTAATTTCGGGAGCCAGCAGGGGCGGAGATGTAGGAAAACCCCAGCTTTAGGGGGGCTTTCTCCTGATGCCGGAGGAGGGACTCGAACCCCCGACACGCGGATTATGATTCCGCTGCTCTAACCGACTGAGCTACTCCGGCGGGGGGGCGGTCAATCGTAGCGGCGGCCCGGCGGCGTAAGAGGCGTCCGGCCGTGGGCCGGAGCGAGCCGCGCACTCGGGCCGACTAGGCTGATCGCCTGATGAGCGAGCTCGAGCGGGCAGTCCGCGCGGTGGTCCGCGACTGCCTCGCCGTCAAGGAGGGCGAGGAGGCGCTGGTGGTCTGCAACCCCGTCACCCGGGGGATCGGCGAGCGGCTGCGGGCCGAGGCCGAGGCGGCGGGCGCCGAGGGGGTGCTGGTGGAGATCTCCGAGCGGGAGACGCACGGGACCGAGCCGCCCCGGGTCGTTGCCGAGGCGATGGCGGCGGCGGACGTGCTGGTCGCCCCGACCATGCAGTCCCTCTCGCACACGGTCGCGCGAAAGCGGGCGAGCGAGGCCGGAGCGCGGACCGCCAGCATGCCCCGGGTGACCGAGGAGATGCTGGCCCGGGCGATGAGCGCCGACATCGAGGGGCTGCGGAAGAGGGGACGGGTCGTCGCCGACGCCCTCGGGGCGGCCTCCGAGGCCCGGATCAGAAGCGCAAGCGGCAGCGATCTCCGCCTCGGCCTCGAGGGCCGCGACGGGATTCCCGACGACGGCAACCTGACCGAGCCAGGCGCGTGGGGCAACCTGCCTTTCGGCGAGGGGTTCATCGCGCCGGCCGAGGGGACCTCATGGGGAACGCTGGTCGTGGACGGCTCGATCGCGGGGATCGGCGTCGTCGAGGAGCCCGTCGAGCTGGTGGTCGAGGGAGGCCATCTGACCTCCGCCCGCGGCGGCCAGGGAATGGCGCTGATGGAGATGCTGACCGCCCACGGCGAGGACGGCACCAACGTCGCCGAGCTCGGGATCGGCACCAACGAGCGGGCGATCCTCACCGGCGAGATCCTCGAGGACGAGAAGATCCTCGGCTCCTGCCACGTCGCCTTCGGTGCGTCGGCGGGGATCGGCGGCACGGTCCAGGTCCCCATTCACCTCGACTGCATCGTGATCAGACCGACGGTCGAGCTTGACGGCGAGGCGATCGTCCGCGACGGCAAGCTCCTCCTCTAGCGGTCTGGGCGATGGAGCCCCCGGCCACGCTGCTCGCCGTGCCGAACTTCTCCGAGGGGCGAAGCGAGCGGGTGATCGACAGCATCGGGGGCTCCCTCGGCTCCCGGGCGAAGGTCCTCAACGTCCACTTCGACCCCGACCACAACCGCAGCGTGTTCACGATCGCCGCCAGGCGCGAGGACCTCGCCGAGAGCCTGGTGGCGGGGGCGGAGGAGGCGATCGAGGTGATCGACATGCGCGGGTACGAGGGGCTCCACCCGCACATCGGCGCTCTCGACGTCTGCCCCGCGGTGTGGCTCGCCGGTGAGCAGCGGGAGGAGGCCCGCGGGGTCGCCCTCGAGGTCGGCCAGCGGATCGGGACGCTCGGGGTGCCGGTGTTCCTCTACGGCGATCTCGCCACCTCCGGTGAGCGCCGCGAGCGCGCCTTCTTCCGCCGCGGGGGCCCGGCCGAGCTCGCCCGCCGGATGCAGGATGGGGAGCTCGCCCCCGACTTCGGCCCCGAGGCGCCGCACCCGAGCGCCGGGGCGACCCTGGTCACTGCGCGCCCACCGCTCGTCGCCTTCAACGTCGAGCTGGACACCCCGGATGTCGCGGCCGCCAAGGCGGTGGCGGCGGAGCTTCGCGAGGAGGGAGGAGGGGTTCCCGGCGTCCGCGCGATCGGCCTCCCCCGGGGCGAGCGCTCCCAGGTGTCGATCAACGTCCACCACCCGGAGGCGGTCACCCTGCGGGGCCTGGTCGAGCGGATCGAGAAGCTGGCCGCTCGCCACGGGGCCCGGCCGGTGGAGGCAGAGCTGGTCGGGCTGGCCCCGGAGGCGACCCTGCGCGACTACCAGGGGCCGGCGATCCGGGGCTTTGACCCCGACCTCCAGGTGATCGAGCGGCGGGTGGCGGCGCCGGACGACGACTGAGTCGCTGAGTCGAACCGCCGCCGGGGAGGGGGCTATCGGGCGGGCCTGTACTAGATTCTTCAAGCGATGGCCCAGACGAGAAGGAGGCGGCGGCGCAAGCATCGCGGCACCCAGAGCGGGAGCATCGACCGTCGCCCGCGACGGGGGCGGCCCCAGAGCCGCGAGGAAGCGCGCGCCCGCGCCCGCGCCGGTCGCAGCGGCAAGAAGAGGGGCGGCCCGCGCGAGCCGAGCCCCCCAACCTGGCGGAGCGCCGTCACCAAGGGCCTGATTGCGGCGGGGATCTTCTTCGTCCTGATCGGCCTCCTCTCCCATCAGGCGCTGCTCCCCTCGCTGTCGCTGACCGTGTTCATGCTCGCCTTCTACATCCCGCTCAGCTTCTACACCGACGGATTCTTCTACCGGCGGCGCATGCGTCGGCTCGAGCAGGAGCGGATCGAACGCTCCCAGCGCGCCGGCGGGCACGCCAACGGCTCGGGCTGAGTCTGCTCGGTCTCCTAAGCTGCCTCGCCATGGACGCCCGCATGTTCACCGTCGGCCCAGTGGCCGAGAACTGCTTCCTGGTCCGGGCCGACGGCTCGGACCGGGCCGTGATCGTCGACCCCGGCGACGAGGGGCCGCTGATCCTGGGCGCCGCCACCGAGCTGGGGGTGACCGTGGACGCCATCCTCCTTACCCACACCCACTTCGACCACATCGGGGCGGTCGCCGAGGTGGCGCGCGCCACCGGAGCCCCGGTCTGGTGCCCGGAGATCGAGGTACCGGTGCTCAGGAACCCGAACGCGTTCATGTCCTTCCCCGGGGTCGGTCCGTTCGAGGGCTACGAGGCCGACCACACCGTGTCGGGGGGCGAGAAGCTCGATCTGGCGGGCCTCGAGATCGACGTCATCCACACCCCAGGCCACAGCCCGGGCCACGTCAGCTACTCGATCCCGTCCGAGGGGGCGATCTTCTCCGGCGACGTCCTGTTCCAGGGGTCGGTGGGACGGACCGATCTCCCCGGGGGCGATTGGGAGACGCTCCTCGAGAGCATCCGCACCCTCATCGACTCGCATCCGCCCGAGACGATGGTCCACCCCGGACACATGGGCCTGACCACGCTCGGCGCCGAGCGCCGGTCGAACCCCTTCCTCACCGAGCTCGCCCGCTGAGGCATGGCCGAGCGGTTCAAGGCGCCGAGGGGCACCTTCGACGCGCTTCCCGACGCCCAGCCGATTCGCCGGCGGATCGAGGAGACGGCCCGCGAGATCCTGGAGGCGGCGGGCTATGCCCGGATCGAAACCCCGGCCTTCGAGGACACCGAGCTCTTCAGCCGGGGCGTCGGCCAGTCCACCGACATCGTCCAGAAGCAGATGTTCAGCTTCACCGACCAGGGCGGCCGGGACCTCACCCTGCGCCCTGAGGGGACGGCGCCGATCTGCCGTGCCTACCTCGAGCACGGGATGCAGGCGCTCGCCCAGCCGGTGAAGCTGTGGTACGCGGGTGCCTTCTTTCGCCACGAGCGCCCGCAGGCGGGACGCTACCGCCAGTTCTTCCAGATCGGGGCGGAGGCGATCGGCTCCGACTCCCCCCTCGTCGACGCGGAGCTGATCATCCTCCTCAACGATCTGCTCGCGGAGCTGGGCGTGCCCGACGTGCGCCTGCGGCTCGGCAGCCTCGGCTCCCCCGCGGGCCGGGCCGCCTACCTCGAGGAACTGCGGGGGTACCTCCGCTCCCATCGGGACGAGGTGAGCAAGGAGGTGCGCGAGCGGATCGAGCTGAACCCGCTGCGCGCCTTCGACGCCGACGACGAGGGCACCCGGAAGGTGATGGCCGAGGCGCCGACGATCCTCGATCGACTCGAGGATAAGGACAGGCGTCACTTCGCCGAGGTCCGCGAGCTCCTCGAGCGAAATGGGATCCCCTACGACCTCGATCCGACCCTGGTCAGGGGTCTCGACTACTACACCCGAACCGTGTTCGAGTTCGAGTCCGCCCGCCTCGGCGCCCAGTCGGGCCTCGGGGGTGGCGGCCGATACGACGGGCTGATCGAGCCGTTGGGCGGCCCGCCCACCCCCGCGGCCGGCTGGGCGGTAGGGGTCGAGCGGATCGCTCTCGCGCTCGGGGAGGTTGGAGAGCCGCCCCGGCGGGGGGTGTTCGTCGTCGCCGACGACGCCTCGCGCGAGCGGGCCCTCGCCCTGGTCACCGAGCTTCGCCGCGCCGGGCTCGTCGCCGACCTCGACCTGGCCAAGCGCGGGACCAAGGGCCAGATGAAGCAGGCCGACCGCTCCCGGGCGCGCCACGCCCTGATCCTCGAGGACGAGCGGCGGGCCACCGTTCGCGACCTGGAGTCGGGCGAGCAGCGGGAAATCGACCCGGCCAACGCCGCCGCCGAGCTCGCCTCGCCCTGAGCCGGAGGGGGCGGAGGAGGGGGTGGGGGCCAGTCGCGGGGCGCCCTGCCTTGCGAGACTGCCGACGCGATGAGCGACGGCTTTCCGGCCCTGCGGGCGAACCGCTACCGCGACACCTGGTGCGGCCAGGTGCGCGGCGATCGCGTCGACTTCGAGGCTCGAGTGGCGGGGTGGGTGCACCGGCGCCGCGACCACGGCGGCCTGATCTTCATCGACCTCCGCGACCGGACGGGGCTCGTCCAGCTCGTCTTCAATCCGGACGAGGCGGGGGGCGCATTCGAGCTCGGCCACCAGCTGCGATCCGAGGACGTGATCAGCGCCGCCGGAAGGGTGGTCCGCCGGGATCCGGACACGGTGAACCCGTCGCTGCCCACCGGGGAGTTCGAGGTCCGCGTCGCCGACGCCGAGCTCCTCTCCGACGCCGAGACGCCGCCGTTCGAGATCGAGTCCTTGTCCGGCGAGGTGAGCGAGGAGATGAGGCTCCGCTACCGGTACCTGGACCTCCGCCGCGACCGGATGCGGGAGGCGATCGAGCTCCGCCACCGGGTCGCCGGGGCGATGCGCTCGTTCCTCTCCGGCGAGGGCTTCGTGGAGATCGAGACCCCCGTGCTCACCCGCTCCACACCGGAGGGAGCTCGCGACTTCCTCGTCCCGGCCCGGCTCCAGCGCGGCTCGTTCTACGCGCTGCCGCAGTCTCCCCAGCTCTTCAAGCAGATCCTGATGATCGCGGGGTTCGAGCGCTACTTCCAGATCGCGCGTTGCTTCCGGGACGAGGACCTGCGGGCCGACCGCCAGCCCGACTTCACCCAGCTCGACCTCGAGATGTCCTTCGTCGACATCGACGATGTGATCGACGTCAACGAGCGCCTGCTCGCCCACGTTCTCGGCGAGTGCGGGGTCGAGGTGCCGTTGCCCATGCGCCGGCTTCCATACGACGAGGCGATCGCGCGCTACGGCAGCGACAAGCCCGATCTCCGGTTCGGGCTCGAGCTGGTCGAGCTCACCGATGTGTTCCGGGAGTCGGAGTTCAAGGCCTTCCGGGGTGCGATCGAGTCGGGGGCGGCCGTCCGCGGGCTGAACGCAGGCCGCCGCGAGATGTCGCGGGCCGAGCTCGACGGGCTGGTCGACGAGGCGGTCGGGCTCGGCGCCAAGGGCCTGGTCTGGGCGGTGGTCGAGGACGGCGGCTGGCGCTCGCCCGTCGCCAAGTTCCTCTCCGAGGGGGAGATCTCGTCCGCGGGCGAGGCGCTGTCGGCGAATCCGGGTGACGTGCTGCTGCTGGTCGCCGACGCGCCCGAGCTCTCGGCGGAGGTCCTGGGCGAGCTTCGCCGCCGGCTCGGCGATCGCCTCGGCCTGATCGCGGCGGGGCTCAACGAGCTCACCTGGATCGTCGACTGGCCGCTTCTGCGCTGGGCCCACGACGAGGAGCGCTGGGATCCCCACAACCACCCCTTCACGGCGCCGGACGGCGACTTCGATCCGGCCAATCCAGGGGTCGCCCGGTCGAAGGCCTACGACGTCGTCTGGAACGGCTGGGAGATCGGCGGAGGCTCGATCCGTATCTCGGATCCCAACCTCCAGCGCCAGGTCTTCGCCGCGATCGGGATCGACGAGGCCGAGGCGAGCGAGCGGTTCGGGTTTCTCCTGCAAGCGCTGCGTCACGGCGCCCCACCGCATGGCGGTATCGCTTACGGTCTTGACAGGATCGTGGCGCTCCTTCACGGCTCTGAATCCATTCGCGAGGTGATCGCGTTCCCGAAGACAGCCTCGGGGTCGGATCCGCTCACCGGCGCTCCCACGCCGGTCGACGAGCGCCAGCTTCGGGAGCTCGGCCTCTCGCTCCGGGGCGGACCGGCCGAGAGAGGGACGTAGGGGGAGGGGGGACCAGGGTGGAGTCCGGCTGGACGCCAAGAGGGCCTGAGGAGGTCGATCCGTCGGAGTTCGAGAGAGGGGGGCGGAGGCGTATCCCGGGGCGCGATCCGGCCGAGCCGAGCCTCCCGAGCGAGCCGGGGCGCCCGCGGACCGATCCCTACGACACCGACGAGGAGATCCCCTGGGACACCGGCGAGGCGCGACGGCGTGCACGCGAGCGCGGGGAGCCCTTCGACACCGCCGAGCACCGGATCCGCCGCGGCCGCCGCCCCCGCCACCGGGACCTACCGGCGAAGATCCGCCGGCGCCAGGACTTCGCCCTCGCCTTCCTATCCCTGCTCGTCCTCCTGATCGTCTACCTGGTCTTCTTCAGCGGCGGCAGCGGGGGCGGCGGCGGGGGCAAGGAATCGGGCGGGATCTCGCGGAAGCGCCTCGCCGGTCAGACGATCATCGGCAGAATCCCCGACGGGGGCGTCGACAAGACCCTCCTGAAGGAGGTCCGCAAGGGGCAGGTTGGCGGGGTGATCGTCTCCAGCGACAAGCCCGGCGCCGTCGATCAGGACGCGAAGAGGCTCCAGAAGGCGGCCCGGTCGGGCGGGAACCCCCCGCTGCTGATCCTGGTCGACCAGGAGGGCGGGGACGTCCAGCGGCTTCCCGGCCCGCCGAATCTTGCCCCCTCCCAGACCAAGGACGCGAGCACGGCCCAGGGGCAGGGCAAGAAGACCGGCAAGTTCCTGAAGGGCGTCGGAATCAACGTCGACCTGGCGCCGGTCGTCGACGTCGCCCACCGCCAGACCGCCGACACGATCGTCACGCGCACCTACCGCGGTGACCCGGCCACCGTCGGTCAGCTCGGATCGGCCTTCATCCAGGGGATGCAGTCGACCGACGTCGCCGCCACCGCCAAGCATTTCCCCGGACTCGGCTATGCGAAGCAGAACACCGACTTCCAGGCGGTCTCGGTGACGGCGGCCAAGGACCTGCTCGACGCCGACCTGGTACCGTTCCGGGACGCGATCGACTCCAACGTCGGGCTGGTGATGGTGTCGACCGCCTCCTATCCTGAGCTCGGCTCGCAGAAGCCCGCCGCCTTCTCCCCGGACATCATCCAGGGCCTTCTCAGGGGTGAGCTCGGCTACCAGGGGGTGGTGATCACCGACGATCTCGAGACGCCGGCGGTGGGGGCGGGGCCGAAGGCGGCGGTGGTGAAGGCGATCGCCGCCGGCGCCGATCTCGCCCTGCTCGCGCAGCACCCGGGCGTCGCCCAGGCGGCGTCCAAGGCCCTGGTGAAGGCGGTCAAGAAGGGCGTCCTCGACCAGTCGATCCTCCAGCGGGCCTACGACCGGATCGTCGCGCTGAAGAGAAGCATCGACTCAGGTGCCCTCGCGAGGAGCACCCCGACCGCTCTCCCGGCGGCGCCGACCACCACGGCAACCACGCCAACCACCGGGGCAACCGCCACCACCACCGCCCCCGCGGCGCCGACGAGCTCGACGACCTCGAGCACCACCCAGAGCCCCGGAACCCCCAGCCTTTAGCCGATGAGTGAACTGTTGAGACCCGACGACACGCGCGACGCGCTGCGCAAGGTCGGCGGGCTCCTGCTCGGGATCGGCGTTCTCATGTGGGCGATCCGAAAGGGGTCGGAGTGGAGCGACTTCGTCCAGCTCGTGATCTTCACCGTGCCGGCTGTCTTCCTGTACTGGGCCGGGGTGTTCACCGAGCAGTACACGAACGGGACGCGCTCGTGGCAAGCGGTGTACAGCGTCTTCGGCCTCGTTTTCGTGCCGCTCGCTCTTTCATCGTTCGTCGATCTGGCGGGCGGCCACGGCTCTTCGCTGAACACCTTCTGGATCGCGGGGGTGACCGCGGTGATGGCCGGCTACGCCGGGGTGGTCGCCGGCGTCCGGTTCCAGCTCCTGCTCGGCGCGATCGCGGTGATCGTCTCCTGGTCGGCGCTCTGGAACGAGATCCTGTCCGGCGGGCTCAGCCCCCACTGGGGCACCTATCGCGGCCTCCTCGGCATTCTCGCGATCGGCCTGCTCGCCGGAAGCGTGCAGCTGTGGCGCACCAACCCCGGCGCCGAGGGCGGCGTCGACACGGCGACCCGCCCGGGCGGGGATCCCGCCCTCTGGAAGGCCTCCGAGCTGCTCACCGGCGCCGGGATCGCGGCGGTGCTCGGCGCCGGGCTTGGCTTCGGCTCCGTGCTCGCGAACCGCGCAGCGGGGTTGACCCTGCTCCCGCTGCCCGCCGATGCGCTCGGCTGGGACATCGTCCTCCTGCTCGTCTCGCTGGGCCTGGTCGGGATCGGCTCGCGGATCGGGGTTCGCGGTCCCGTCTACGTCGGCGTCGTCGGCCTGCTCGCCTTCCTGGTTCTCGCTGGGACCGACGCGCGCAACGGCGGGGAGCACGCCCACGACTTCGGCGTCTGGCCTCCGCTGCTGCTGATCCTGGGCGCCCTTGGCGTCGCGCTCAGCGCCGTCGGCGAGTCGAGCCTCGGCGATCAGCCGCGCCACCTCCTCGACCGGCTCCGCGACAAGCGCTGACCGGCCGAGCGAAGGACTCCGAGGAGCTCGCCCGCCGGTTCCTGGCAGCCCTCAGTGAGAGCGACCGGGCGACGGTCGGCGAGCTCGTCCATCCCGAGGTCGAGATCCGCACCGAGCGCACCGTCCACCGCGGGCGTGTCGCGGCGATGGATTGGGGGGGCAAGGTCTTCGACCACCTCGTCCGTCGGTATGTCCCGGTCGCGATCGATTCGAGGGCCGATGGTGTAACCGTCCACGCCGAGCTCCAGTACGTCTGGCGCCACTCCGGTGAGATCGGCGACTCCTCGCCGGTGCGGATCGAGCTCGGGATCCGCGACGGGCGGGTCTCCTCGTGGAGGCTGTTCGATTTGCTCGAGTACTAGGGTCGCCCCGTCCACGGGACCATCGGGGAGCGCGCCGGAAACGGCGCCGGGGTCGATTTGGCCGGTGCTAGGGTTCGGGGGGGCTCGAGCCCGTGCGCGAGCCGTCCCAATGTTTGACCCAACACAAACGGCTTGGGAGTCGATTTCCGGGCGCGCCGATTCGGTTCGCCCGGTAGACGCCCACCTGTCTTAGACGGGTTAATGAGCCGGGGCGGCAACGGCGGGTTGGAGCCCGTGCCTTCCTCGTACCCTTCCGCTCGATGAGTCGCGAGCTGATCGAGGAGTACCTGGCGGACGGCGCCCGGCGTGGCCCCGAGCCCGCCGGCGGGTTCTCGGGCTCAGCGGGCGGGGCGCCCTGCGGCGATCTGGTGAGGATCTCGGTCTCGATCGAGTCGGGCTCGGTCGCGCGCGCGACCTTCGACGCCGACGGGTGCGCCGCCAGCGCCGCCGCGGCCGCCGCCACCTGCGAGCTCGTCGAGGGGAAGCCGATGCTGGAGGCGGCCCAGCTCGCCCCCGGGCGGATCGCATTCGAGCTGGGGGGCCTGGCGCCGACCCACCGCCACGCGGCCGGGCTCGCCGCCGACGCGCTCCACCGATCCGTTGCCGCGGCCGCCGCCTCCGATCGATCGCTCGCCGAGGCGCCCGCCGGCGAGCGCGTCCTTGTCGCCCTCAGCGGCGGGGTCGACTCCGCGGTCGCCGCCCTCCTCGAGCGCGAGCGCGGCGCCGAGGTCGTCGCCGTCACCCTGAAGCTGTGGGCCGATCCCGCCACCGACGGCACCAGGGCGTGCTGCTCGCCCGAGGCGGTGCTGCGGGCGCGGGAGCTCGCCCACTCGCTTGGCATCGCACACCTCACCCTCGATCTCCAGGACCGGTTTCGCTCGACCGTGGTCGAGGACTTCCTCGCCGGCTACGCGGCCGGCCGCACCCCCAACCCGTGCGTGCGCTGCAACGGCGAGGTCCGGATCGACGCGATGATCGAGCTCGCCGACCGGGTCGGCGCCTCGCATCTCGTCACCGGCCACTACGCGCGCCTGGTCGACGACGGCGACGGGCCGCTCCTCGCGTGCGCCGCGGACGAGGGGAAGGACCAGACCCACATGCTGGCCGCGCTCGGGCCCGCCTCGCTCGCCCGCCTCCGCTTCCCGCTCGCGGAGCGCACCAAGCCCGAGGTGCGCCGGATCGCCGACCGTGCCGGCCTGCCGGTGGCGAGCAGGCCCGAGAGCCAGGACCTCTGCTTTCTGGCCGGATCGAGCAAGAGCGACTTCCTCGCCCGCCACGCGGCCGTTCGCGACCGCCCCGGTGAGATCGTCGACGGCGCCGGCCACGTGCTCGGCACCCACCCCGGCCATCACAACTTCACCGTCGGCCAGCGCCGGGGATTGGGCGTCGCCGGAAGCAGGCCGCTCTACGTGCTCGCCAAGGACGCGAGCTCGAACCGGGTCGTGGTCGGCGAGCGCGAGCGGCTGGCCGAGCGCACCGTCCTCCTTCGAGGCTCGCGGCTGCACCGGAGTCCGGCCCGGGTCGACCGGGTTCGCCTCCGCCACCACTCGCGGCCGCTGCCCTGCCGCCTCGACGGAGCCAGCGGGAACGGCAGAGGCGAGCTCACGATCGAGCTCGAGGAGCCCGCCTACGGCGTGGCGCCGGGCCAGGCCGCGTCGCTGCTCGACGGCGAGCTGATCGTCGGTCACGGCACGATCGCCTGATCGCCCCGCGGGGCCCCCGATCGAACTGGGCGGCGCTACACCCGTTCGGCCATCTCCGGATAGAGGATCACCAGTGCCTCGTCGTCCAGCTCGAGCTCGGCGGTGAAGTCGGTGTCGAGGCCGACGTAGCGAACCAGCCGCCGACCGCCACGCTCGCCGAGGTGCTCATAGCGCTGGCGCGAAGGCGTGACCGCAAGATCGGGCACCGACACCCACGCCATCAGGAAGTCGCGGGCGCCCCGGCGCAGGTGGAGGCGATGGCGGCGAGCGGGCATGAAGTTGGTCAGGGGGCAGTTGGCGAGGTCGCAGTCGAGCGCGCCCGCGAGCGCCGCCGCACCTCCACCCGCCTCGCCCAGCTCCGCGGCGCCGTCCGAGCTCGCCTCGATCTCCCACCTGCCGTCGCCGCCGCCTCGCAGCTCGAGCTCGCGGGCCCAGCCCTCGCCGGCCGCGCGCACCGCGAAGCGCCTGGTCACGAACCCGTCGCCTAGCTCGAGCTCGTAGTCGACGCGGTAGGGGAGAGGGTCGATGCCGAGCTGGGTCCCGGTGGCCCGGCATGAGATCTCGTCTCCCTCGACGATCGCGGCGTAGGCGCGCCAAGCGTCCAACCCGCGCCACACCAGCATCCGCCGCACGGTGGCAGGGTATCGCCGCCCGCACGGCTCCCCGGTTCCTAGACTGGGCGCGATGAAGGTCGACGAGATCCGCGAGCTGTTCCTCTCGTTCTTCGAGGAGCGCGGCCACAAGCTGGTGCCCTCGGCCTCGCTGGTGCCGCCGTTCGATGATCCCTCGGTGCTGCTCACGACCGCGGGGATGCAGCCCTTCAAGCGCTGCTTCCGCGGCGAGGAGAAGCCGCCCGCGCCGCGGGTGGCCGACGTCCAGCGCTGCTTCCGGACGGTCGACATCGAGGAGGTCGGCAACACCGCCCGCCATCTCACCTTCTTCGAGATGCTCGGCAACTGGAGCTTCGGCGACTACTTCAAGGAGCAGTCGATCGCCTGGGGCTGGGAGCTCTCCGTCGAGGGCTTCGGCTTCGACCCCGACCTGATCTGGGCGACCGTGTTCGCCGGGGACGAGGAGCTGGGGCTCGGCCCCGACGAGGAGGCGATCGAGATCTGGAGGCGGATCGGGCTGCCGGCGGAGCGGATCGTCCTGCTCCCGCGCGCGGAGAACTTCTGGCAGGGCGGGACCACCGGCCCCTGCGGGCCGTGCTCTGAGATGTACCTCGATCGCGGCGAGGGGTTCGGCGCCGCGGGCGACCGGCCGGGCGACGACACCGACCGGTTCCTCGAGTACTGGAACCACGTGTTCATGAGCTATGACCTCGCCGAGGACGGCACCCTGACGGAGCTGCCGGCGAAGAACATCGACACCGGGATGGGCCTCGAGCGGATGGCGGCGATCCTCCAGGACGTCCCCTCGGTGTTCGAGACCGACGCCCTGCGGCCGCTGGTCGATCTCGCCGAGGGGCTCTCGGGCCGCTCCTACGACGAGGGAAGGGCGACCACCCGGGCGATGCGGATCCTGGCCGACCACTCCCGGGGGACGGCGGCGCTGATTGCGGACGGGGTCGTCCCGTCGAACGAGGACCGCGGATACGTGCTGCGCCGGATCATGCGCCGGGCGATTCAGCAGGGCCGCGCGATCGGCCTGGAGACGCCGTTCATGGATCGCTTCGCGGGTCGGGCCCTGGAGCTGCTCGCCCCCGCCTACCCGGAGCTCGCGGCCGAGCGCGACACCGTCCTGCGCTGGGCCCGCGACGAGGAGGAGAGCTTCGGGCGCACCCTCGACCGCGGCACCCAGCTGCTCGCCGAGCTGGTCGAGCGGGCGAGGGCCGAGGAGACCTCCTGGATCGACGCCGCCGACGCCTTCCGCCTCCACGACACCTACGGCTTCCCCTACGACGTCACCAAGGAGCTCCTGGCGGAGGAGGGCCTCTCGGTCGACGACCAGGGGTTCGAGGAGCTGATGGAGGAGCAGCGCCACCGGGCCCGGATGGGGACCGCCACCGCCCACGGCTCCGAGGACCGCCACGGCGCCGTCCTCGCCTTCGCCGCCTCGGCTCCACCCTCCCGGTTCGTCGGCTACGAGAAGCTCCGCGCCGAGACGAGCGTGCTCGCGGTCGAGCGCTCCGACGGCTCGCTCCTGGCGAAGCTCGAGGAGAGCCCGTTCTACGCCGAGGGCGGAGGCCAGGTGGCCGACTCGGGCGTGGTTCGCTGGGACGGGAGCGAGGCCGAGGTCGCGGACGTCTACCGGATCGGCGACGACCAGGCCGTGAGCCTGAAGCCGAGCGGGTCTCCGGGCGCCCTCGAGCCCGGGACCCGGGTGGAGGCCGAGGTGGACCACGTAACCCGGTTCGCGACGATGCGAAACCACACCGCCACCCACCTCCTTCACGCCGCCCTCCGCCAGGTGCTGGGCACCCACGTCCGCCAGGCGGGCTCGGCCGTGCGCCCCGACAAGCTCCGGTTCGACTTCACCCACGGCGCTCCCCTCTCGGTCGAGGAGACGCGGGCGGTGGGCGATCTCGTCAACCGGTGGATCAAGGAGAGCCACTGGGTGCGAGCGATGCAGATGTCGCGCGCGGACGCAGAGCGCCTCGGGGCGATGGCGCTGTTCGGCGAGAAGTACGGCGAGTGGGTCCGGGTGGTCGAGGTCGACGGGGTGTCCCGCGAGCTCTGCGGCGGCACCCACATGATCAACACCGCCGGGGTGGGGATCTTCGCGATCGTCTCGGAGGGGTCCAGCGCCGCCAACGTGCGCCGGATCGAGGCGCTCACAGGCCCCGCCGCGATCGACTGGTTCCGCGAGCGCTCCCGCGCCCTCAGCGAGGTCGGGAGGCTGCTCGGCTCAGAGCAGGATCCCCTCGCCGGCGCCCGCAGGGCGAGCGAGCGGCTGGCCGAGCTCGAGCGCCACGCGAGGCGCGCCGGAGCCGAGGAGCTCGGCAGGCTCACCGACGAGCTCGCGTCGGCCGGGGACGAGGTCGAGGGCGTGAAGGTGATCGCGGCCCGGGCGAGCGGCGATCAGAAGGCGCTCCTCCAGCTGGCCCACCGAGTCCAGGAGCGCGCCGGCGACGCCGCCGTCGTCCTCGGGGCCGCCGAGGACGGCAAGGTCGCCCTGGTGGCGGCATTCGGGCGGACCGCGGTCGAGCGGGGGCTGTCAGCGGCGGCGGTGATCAGGGAGGCCGCCGCGATCGTCGGCGGCGGCGGCGGGGGACGCGACGAGGTCGCCCAGGCCGGCGGCAGGGACCCCGACAAGCTCGAGGCGGCGCTGGCGACTGCGCGGGAGGCGATTGAAAAGCGGCTGCGCGGGTAGAACTACCCGGAAGTGGGGAAGCAAGACGATTGCAATCAAGCGCTCGACGACGGGGGGTGCAAGGAAGCGCCCAGGGGGAGTTGGTGCGACGCGGAAGACGCCGGAGTGATATTGGTTCCGGGTGGCTGACCGTTCATCGAGAGGAGAGAGGCAAGCGTGAGCAAGCTGATGAAGGTTGTCGTGGTAGGGATGGCTGCGGCCGTCGGATCCGTCGCGTTGGTTGCATGCGGCGGAGGGGGAACGACCTCGGGCGGGACGGTCACCGTCCTGATGGGGACGGCTCCCGACTACCTCGATCCGGGCGAGAGCTACACGACCCAGGGGTATGAGGCGACCTGGATCTCCTATACGCCTCTGCTCACCTATAGGCACGAGAACGCCCCGGCCGGCACCGAGCTGATCCCCGGCCTCGCGACCGCCCTGCCGACCGCCTCCAGCGACGGCAAGACCTATACCCTCACCCTTCGCAAGGGCCTCGTCTACTCGAACGGGCAGCCCGTGAAGGCCTCCGACTTCAAGTACACGGTCGAGCGGACGATCAAGGTCAACTGGGGCGGCAAGTCCTTCCTGACCAACTACATCGAGGGCGCCGCGGACTACGACGCCGGTAAGTCCAACGACATCTCTGGGATCCAGACCGATGACTCGACGGGCAAGATCACGATCCACCTGACGGAGCCCTACGGGGCGTTCCCGAACGTGCTCGCCTTCCCCAATGTCGGCCTGGTCCCGAGCGGGACGCCGATGACCAACCTCACCACCCACCCGCCGCCCGGTGTCGGTCCATACATGATCACCGACGTAGTTCCGAACCGGGGCTGGACGATGGTCAAGAACCCGAAGTTCGCGAGCCTGAACATCCCCGACATCCCGACGGGGAGCCTCGACAAGATCGACGTCAAGATCCAGTCGAACACGCAGACCGAGGCCCAGATGGTCCTGAACAACCAGGCCGACGTGTTCGACACCGGCGACACCCTGCCGCCCTCGATCCTGCCGCAGATCGAGTCGCAGGCGTCGGACCGGTTCGCGCGGGAGCCGATCCCGTCGACGTTCTACTTCTTCATGAACGTCACCAAGCCGCCGTTCAACAACCTCCTGGCGCGCCAGGCGGTCAACACCGCCATCGACCGGCCGGCGATGTCGCGCCTCGCCAGCGGGTTCCTGACGCCGGACTGCTACTTCCTGCCGGATGGGATCGTCGGGCACCCGACCTCGCCGTGCCCCTACGGGGACGCGAACGCGCACGGCGATATCAACAAGGCGAAGCAGATGGTCCAGCAGTCGGGGACGGCCGGTCAGGACGTCACCGTCTGGGGCGAGCTGCGCGCCCCGCGGACGCAGTACGTCAACTACTACACCGACCTGCTCAACAAGATCGGCTACCACGCGACGCCGAAGCTGATCTCGGACACCGTTTACTTCCCGACAATCGGGAACGCCAAGACCGATCCGCAGACCGGATTCGCCGACTGGGTCCTGGACTTCCCGAACCCGTCGGACTTCTACCTGCTGATGAACGCCGACAGCATCCAGCCCGTCAACAACGAGAACTTCAGCAAGGTCAACGACCCGCACATCCAGAGCGAGTTGGCCAAGCTGAACCCGGTCCCGGCGACGCAGCTCGACTCGGTCGCCAACGAGTGGACCGCGCTCGACGAGTACACGGCGAAGAAGGCCTACGTGGTCGTGTACGGCGCCGAGTCGTTCCCGAGGTTCTTCAGCGATAGGCTGAACTTCGACTCGGCGGTGTTCAGCCCGGTCGCTGGGGTGAACGACTGGACGACCTGGTCGCTGAAGTAGGACAAACGACGTTGACCGAGGGGGCGCCGCGAGGCGCCCCCTCGATCCAAAAAAACCGAAGTGATGGTTGACCCGGACAAGCGCCGGATTTAGTCTGGAGCCAGGGATGGCGATAGATCCGACTGCACCGACCGCCGGACGGCCAATCGCCCTCGAGCCGGGGGAGCCCCTCGGCGCGACCGCGGTCGAGGGGATGGCCGGTGTCGGCCCCTACAAGCTCGCCTACAGGCGGCTGAAGCGCAACAAGGTCGCCCTCGCCTTCGGTGCGATGTTCCTGGTGATCGTGCTGGCGTGCCTAGCGGCGCCGCTGTACGCCGACCACGTCGCCCACACCACCCCGAGCGCCAACCACATCACCGACAGGGTCGACGGCAAGGACGTCCTCTCGCCCGGAGGGATCCCGATCGGGCCCACCTGGGGGAAAAAGTTCTTCCTCGGCGCCGACTCCAACGGCCGCGACGTCGCGGTGCGGCTGCTCTACGGCGGGCGCAACTCCCTCGAGGTCGGGTTCATCGCCACCCTGATCAGCGTGATCCTGGCGACGGTCATCGCCCTCTCCGCGGGCTACTTCCGCGGGGTCACCGACGGGGTCCTGTCCCGGGCGATGGACCTGATCTGGGCGTATCCCGTGGTCCTGCTCGGGATCGCGCTGGGAACGGCGCTGGCGCTCGGCGGCCTCGATCTTGGGTTCGTCACGATCCACGGGAACTCGCTGATGGTCCCGGCGCTGATCATCGGGGTCGTCTACGTGCCCTACATGGCCAAGCCCCTGCGGGGGCAGGTGCTCGGCCTCAGGGAGAAGGAGTTCGTCGAGGCGGCCAAGGCCCAGGGCAAGGGCGATGTGCGGATCATGTTCACCGAGATCCTCCCCAACGTCGCCTCGAGCATCATCGTCTTCATCCCGCTGATGATCGCCAACGCGATCCTGCTCGAGGCGGCCCTCTCCTACCTCGGCGCCGGCGTCCAGCCGCCGAATCCCTCCTGGGGGACGATGATCGGGGACGGGATCCGGCTGATCCCGACCGCCATGCACCTGACCCTGGTGCCGGGGGGGATGCTGGTGCTCGCGGTGCTTGGGATCAACGTCTTCGGTGACGGCGTCCGCGACGCCCTCGACCCGCGGGCCGAGGTGAGGATCGAGCACTGATGGCCCGCTTCATCGTCCGCCGCTTCTTCTCGATGATGGCGGTCCTTTTCGCGATCTCCGTCCTCACCTTCCTGATCTTCCAGGCGATCCCGAACGGCGACCCGGCGGTGAGGCTCGCGGGCCGCACCTCGACCCCCGAGACCCGGGCCGCGGTGGCGAAGCAGTGGGGGTTCGACAAGCCGATCTACGAGCAGTACGGGATCACGATGAAGAAGATCTTCACCGGCACCGTGATCTCCTACTCCCAACAGGTCAACGTGGTCGACGAGATCAAGCGCGACCTTCCGGCCACCCTGTCGCTGGCGATCGGGGCGGGGGTGATCTGGCTCTTCTTCGGGATCCTGTTCGGGCTGATAAGCGCGGTCACCGCGGGGAGGTTCACCGATCGCGCCTTGACGGTGTTAGCCCTGGTCGGCGTCTCGACGCCGGTGTTCCTGATCGGGGCGCTCCTCCTGTACCTGTTCGCCTACAAGGTGACCATCTTCCCCAACGGGGGATACGTGCCCCTCACCCAGGACCCGTGGGGATGGTTCACCCATCTGCTGCTCCCCTGGTTCGCCCTCTCGGTCCTGTTCATCGGCTTCTACTCGCGCGTTCTACGGGGAAACATCCTCGACACGATCAACGAGGACTACGTCCGCACCGCTCGGGCGAAGGGGCTGACCGAGCGGCGGGTGATGATCCGGCACGTGCTTCGCAACTCGCTGATCCCGGTCGTCTCGCTGTGGGGGCTCGACTTCGCGGCGGTGATCGGCGGCGGCGCCATCCTCACCGAATCCGTCTTCAACCTCCAGGGGGTGGGGCAGTACGCGGCCACCGCGATCGGTGGGCTCGACGTTCCGCCGGTGCTCGTGATCACGATGTTCGGCGCCTTCTTCGTCGTCCTGTTGAGCGCGGTCGTCGACGTGATCTACGCGATCCTCGACCCGAGGATCAGGCTGACCGGCTGATGGCCGAGCGACTGCTCGAGGTCGAGGACCTCCGGGTCCGCTTCGCCACCGAAGAGGGAATCGTCCAGGCCGTGGACGGCGTCTCCTTCCACCTCGACCGGGGCGAGGTGCTGGCGATCGTGGGGGAGTCCGGGTGCGGCAAGTCGGTGACGGCGATGAGCCTGATCGGGCTCACCCGCGGCAAGAACGCCCGGATCGAGGGCTCGGCGCGCTATCAGGGCGACGAGCTGATCACCGCCGGCGACGAGCAGCTGCGCAAGATCCGGGGAGACGGGATCGCGATGATCTTCCAGGACCCGATGTCTTCCTTCAACCCGGTCCAGAAGGTCGGCAGTCAGATCGTCGAGGCGATCCGGGCTCACCGCGACGTCGGCAAGGACCAGGCGCGGGATCGGGCGATCGAGGCGCTCGCCTCGGTCGGGATCCCCGAGGCCGCCAAGCGCTTCGACGGCTACCCGTTCGAGTACTCGGGCGGGATGCGCCAGCGGGCGATGATCGCGATGGCGCTCGCGCTCGAGCCCTCGATCCTGATCGCCGACGAGCCCTCGACGGCGCTCGACGTCACCATCCAGGCCCAGATCCTCCGGCTGCTCGACGAGCTCAACCGCGAGCACGACCTGTCGGTGATCCTGATCACCCACGACCTCGGGGTGGTGGCGGAGATCGCCGAACGGGTGCTGGTGATGTACGCCGGGCGGGTGGTCGAGCAGGGCACCCTGGACGAGATCTTCTATGACCCCCAGCACCCCTATACGTGGGGGCTAATGGGCTCGCTCACCCGCCTCGACCGGCCCCGCCCTGAGCGGCTGCCGCAGATCCGGGGCCTGCCGCCGTCGCTGCTGAACCCGCCCACGGGCTGCCACTTCAGGCCGCGCTGCCCCCACGCCTTCGACCGCTGTCCGAAGGTGCCGCCGCTGGAGCCGAAAATCGCCGAGGCGCCGGGGCATCTGGATCGCTGCTGGCTCCAGCTCGATGAGAAGCGGTCGCTGCGCGAGGTCGAGGGCGGAATCGGGCTGGAGGTGCCGGCGGCGTGAGCAACGGCGAGCCCCTGGTCGAGGTGAGCCACCTCGTCAAGTACTTCCCGATCAAGTCGGGGGTGCTGATCGACCGGGAGGTCGCCCAGGTCCGGGCGGTCGACGACTGCAGCTTCGCGGTCCGCGAGGGGGAGACGCTCGGGCTGGTGGGCGAGTCGGGATGCGGGAAGTCGACCCTGTGCCGGACCGTGATGCAGCTGCTGGAGCCGACCTCGGGCTCGGTCAAGTTCCAGGGCAGGGAGATCGCAAACATCTCCCGCCGCGAGCTGCGCCCTCTCCGGCGCCAGATGCAGATGATCTTCCAGGACCCGTTCGCCTCGCTGAACCCGCGAAAGCGGGTGGGCCAGATCGTCGGCGATCCGATCAAGCTGCACGGCCTCGCCAACGGGTCCGACCTGCGCAGGACGGTTCAGGAGCTGCTCGAGCGGGTGGGGCTCAACCCCGAGCACGTGAACCGCTTCCCACACGAGTTCTCGGGCGGTCAGCGCCAGCGGATAGGGATCGCGCGCGCGCTCGCCCTGCGCCCCAAGCTGATCGTCGCCGACGAGCCCGTCTCCGCGCTCGACGTCTCGATCCAGGCCCAGATCATCAACCTGCTCGACGACCTCCAGGACGAGTTCGGCCTCACATACATCTTCGTCGCCCACGACCTCGGCGTGGTCCGGCACGTGTCGGACCGGATCGCGGTGATGTACCTCGGCAAGATCGTCGAGCTGGCGCCCGCCAGCCAGCTCTACCAGGCGCCGGTGCACCCGTACACCGAGGCGCTCCTCTCGGCGGTGCCGATCCCGGATCCGAAGGAGAATGCGGCGCGCCAGCAGCAGGTGCTCGAGGGGGACGTGCCGAGCCCGGTGGACCCGCCGTCGGGCTGCCGTTTCCACACCCGTTGCCCGCACGCGACCGCGATCTGCAGCGAGGACGAGCCGCCCCTCGTCGCCTACGAGTCGGGACGGATTGCCGCCTGCCACCACCCTCGCAACGTGAAGGGGGAACTGTCGAGCGCCTCGATCTCCGAGCTCTCGCCGGAGTCCGCGGGCGACGCCCTGCCCGAGCGGGCAGAGGCGCTGAGCGCGCCCGCGTAACCGCGCGGGTAGCCTGTTGCGGGTGCTTGCGCTCGACCACGGCGGGGCCCGGTGTGGCTGCGCGATATCCGATCCGACCGGCACCGTGGTTCGGCCCCTGGCGGCGATCGAGCCGCCCGACCCGGCGCGGGTCGCCGAGCTCGTCCGCGAGCTGGGGGCGGAGCGGGTGGTCGTCGGCCTTCCGATCAACCTGAGCGGGGAACGCGGCGAGCAGGCCCAGGTGAGCGCGGCCTTCGCGGCCCAGCTCGGGCGCCTCCTCGACGTCCCCGTCGACACCTACGACGAGCGCCTGACGACGAGGATGGCCGCGCGCAGCGCCCGCGAGGGAGCGCGGGCCGACGAGCACTCGCTCGCCGCCGCCCATCTGCTCGAGTCCTACCTCAGCGCGATGGAAGGGCGATGAGCGAGCGCGAGGACCCGCTCCTCGACACCGAGGGCGATCTCTCTCAGCCGGGGGAGCCGGCCCCCGACACCGACGAGTTCGGCCGGGACGATCCGGTCTCGCTCGAGCGAGATCGGCGCCGGCGCCAGCGCGAGACGCGGCGCACGCGGTCGCAACCCGCCGAGGCGGCTCCCCGCCCGGGGGAGCCGATGCCGCGGGCGGTGAGCGGGGGCCGGTTCAGGCGCAGGCGGATCGTCGCCATCGTCACCGTCGTGGTTGGCCTGCTGTTCGCCTGGTTCCTGGTCGCCCTCTTCCAGCCGTTCGCGGGCGACGGCCAGGGCACCGGCTACGTCCCGGTGATGATCCCGAAGGGCGCCTCGGCGAGCACCGTCTCGGACATCCTCGACCGCAAGGGCGTGGTCACCAGCAGCACCCTGATGGAGATCCGCCTGCGGCTCTCCGGCAAGGGCGACGACATCGTCAGCGGCCTCGTCCCGATGGCGAAGGGGATGAGCTACGGGGCCGCGATCGACCGGATCACCGGCGAGGCCACCACGCCCGGCACCCTCGTCCTTCCGGAGGGATACTCGCGCGACCAAACCGCGCCGCTGGTCGAGAAGGCGGGGGTGAGCGGCAACTACATGGCAGCGTCGAAGCGCGTCAAGGGCTTCGACCCCTCCAGGTACGGGGCGCCGAAGCACCCGTCGAACCTGGAGGGATTCCTGTTCCCGGCCACCTACGACGTGCACCCGGGCGAGACCGTCGACGAGCTCGTCGCTCAGCAGCTCCAGGCCTTCAGGCAAAACCTCTCCCAGGTGAACCTCGAGTACGCGAAGAAGAGGGGGAACCTGACCCCGTACGACGTGGTCACGATCGCTTCGATGATCGATCGCGAGGTGGTGATTCCGAAGGAGCGGCGAGTGGTGGCGGCGGTGATCTGGAACCGCCTACGCCGCGGCGAGCCGCTCGCAATCGATGCCACCACCCGTTACGAGTTCCGCAACTACACCCATCCGATCACAGAGTCGGAGCTCGAGGCGAACTCGCCCTACAACACGCGGACCCACGTCGGCCTCCCTCCGACGCCGATCGGCAACCCCGGACTGGCCTCGATCGAGGCCGCCGCCCACCCCGCGCACGTCGACTACCTCTTCTACGTGGTCAACCCGAACAGCTGCGGCGGGCATTCGTTCACGTCGAACCTCGCCGAGTTCAACAAGCTGGTGAAGAGGTACAACACGGCTCGGGCCGCGAACGGAGGGAATGCCCCCTCGAATTGCTGAGCCTCGCTTGAAGCGCCTCGCGGTCCTCGGCCATCCGGTCACCCACTCGCGGTCGCCGGCGATGCAGACGGCGGCGCTCGAGGCGCTGGGGCTGGCGAGGGAGTGGTCCTACGAGGCGATCGACGTCTCGCCCGAGGCCTTGACCGCGCGGGTGCGATCCCTTCCCGACCAGGGGTTCATCGGCGTCAACGTCACCATCCCCCACAAGGAGGCGGCGCTCGCCCTCGCCACCGAGGCGTCGGTGGCGGCCACCGAGATCGGCGCCGCCAACACCCTCACCTTCGGTGAGGGCGAAATCCGGGCGGAGAACACGGACGCCCCGGCGCTGCTCGTGGCCCTGCCGGAACCGCCCGCCGGCCAGCGGGCCCTGGTGCTCGGCGCCGGCGGCGCCGCCCGGGCGGTCGCCTGGGCGCTCGCCACCGGCGGCGCCGACGTCGAGGTCTGGAACCGGACCCCGAGCCGCGCCGGGGTCCTGCTCGGCGACCTCGCCCCGGCGATCGCGGCCCATCAGGGCGCCGGGTCCCTGACGCGGGCGACGACCGGGCGGGTCGGCGAGACCAACTACCACCTGCTCGTCAATTGCACCTCGGTGGGGCTGGCGAGCACGGGCCGCGCCGATCCGTTCACCGATCTGCCGCCGCTCAGCGGGGTCCGGTTCGGCCCGGAGCTCGTGGTCGTCGACCTCGTCTACGGCCGGGCCGAGAGCATCCTCCTTCGGGAGGCGCGCGCCGGGGGCGCCTCGACGGTCGACGGCCTCGAGATCCTCGTCCGCCAGGGCGCCGAGTCGCTGCGGGCCTGGACCGGGTTGGAGCCGCCGCTCGACGCGATGCGGGCGGCCGCCCGCGGCGGCTGACCGAAGTCGGGCAACCATGAGCGCCACCTGCTAACTTTTTGTTAGTGGCGAGGCTGAGGTTGATCAGCGAGGCGACGAATCCGGCGGCCGACGGGGTCGCCCGAGGCGGCGATCGCGACCGCGAGCGCCTTCCCGACGCGGACGCATTCGACGCCTACTCGCGCACCGTCGCCGGGGTGGCCGAGAAGCTCGGCCGCTCCGTCCCCCACCTCGCCGTCGCCAGTCGCACCCGCCGGGGCCGGCGCGAGGGCGGCGGCAGCGCCGTCGCGATCGCCCCCGACGGCTACATGCTCACCTCGGCCCACGTCGTCGCCGCCGGCAACGATGGCGTCCGCGCCTCTTTCGCCGACGGGCGCGAGCTGCGCACCGAGGTGGTCGGCGCCGACCCCCGCACCGACCGCGCCGTGGTCAGGGCCGACGCCGCGGACCTGCTGCCGGCTGAGCTCGGCGATGCGGACGCGCTCCGCGTCGGCCAGCTCGTGGTCGCGATCGGGAGCCCGATGGGGCTCGCCGGCACCGTCACCGCCGGAGTCGTCTCGGCGCTCGGCCGTTCCCTTCCGACCCGATCGCGCTCGGCGGGCCGTCTGGTCGAGAACGTGATCCAGACCGACGCCGCGCTCAACCCGGGCAACTCGGGCGGCGCCCTCGCCGACGGGCTCGCCCGGGTGGTCGGGATCAACACCGCGGTCGCCGGCATCGGGCTCGGGCTGGCGGTGCCGATCAACGACGCGACCCGCAAGATCATCTCCTCGCTGATGGCCGAGGGGCGGGTCCGCCGCGCCTACATCGGGATCGTCGGCGGATCCCGGCCGCTGCCACCGCGGGTCGCATCGCGGGTCGGCCGCGCCGCCGGAATCGAGGTGGTCGAGGTGGTCGAGAGAAGCCCCGCCGCCCACGCCGGGCTGCGGCCGGAGGACCTGATCGTCGCCGTCGACGGGCAGCCGATGTCCGACGTCGGCGATCTCCAGCGACTGATGGTGGCCGAGCGAATCGGGAACGTGGTCGCCGTCGACATCGTTCGCGAGGGTCGGCCGCTCCAGCTCTCGCTGGTACCGCGCGAGCTCGAGGACTAAGTCAGGCAGCGGGCTTGGTTGCGACGGTCGCCTTCCGGCTGGGGCGCTGGGGACGGTTGCGCACGCCCGCCGCGGTCACCTGGACTCTCGCCACCGCGCGGTCGCGCCCGACCAGCCGAATCCCGTAATCGCCGGGGTCGGGGGGGAGGAGGTCGAAGAACGCCGGGGTAAGGGGCTCAACCGGCTCAACCAGCCCCAACCCGGGAATCTCCACCTGGTCGCGGCAGTCGCATCCGACCTCGAGTCGGAGCTCGTCGCCGAGCTCGATCGGGACCACCGGCAGCCTCCGCCCGCCGATCTTGATCCTCGCCCTCAGCAGCTGCCCCCGTGGGAGCGTGTCGGGCGTGGTCGTCTCCGTCGAGGTGGTAGTCGTCCGGGTCCGGTCGCCCACCTGGGAGCGGGGTGGGATCAGGGCCGCGGCCAGGGTCGAGAGCCCGAGCAGGATCAGCATCACGATCAGCAGGCGCCGGGCCGCCATCGCCCACACCATAGGCAGCGGCGAGGCGCGGGCGGGACCCAAGCGTCGACCCGGAATCAGTCATCTAGGCTGGCGGCTGTGACGCTCAACTTCACCACGGCCGGCGAATCCCACGGCCCCGGGCTGGTGGCGATCGTCGAGGGCATGCCGGCGGGGCTCGAGCTCGATCGCGAGGCGCTCGACCGCGACATGGCGAGGCGCCAGCTCGGCCACGGGCGGGGCGGGAGAATGAAGATCGAGAGCGACGCCGTCGAGATCCGCTCGGGCGTTCGCCACGGCAGGACCCTGGGCAGCCCGATCGCGATCCTGGTGGCCAACCGCGACTACCCGAACTGGGAGGAGCGGATGAACCCATGGCCGGTGGAGGGCGAGGTGGAGGAATCGCACCTCCCCCGGCCCGGTCACGCCGACCTCGCCGGCGCCCTCAAGTACGGACACCGCGACGTTCGCGACGTGCTCGAGCGGGCGAGCGCCAGGGAGACCGCCGCCCGGGTGGCCGCGGGCGCGATCGCCAGGGGATTCCTGTCGGCGGTCGGGGCCAGCGTCCACAGCCACGTCACCCGGATCGCCTCGGTCGAGGCGCCGGACCGGGGAGTCCTCTCTCCGGACGATTTCGCCGCCGTCGACGAGTCCCCGGTCCGCTGCCTCGACCCGGACGCCGGCAGCGCGATGGTCGAGGAGATCGACCGCCTGCGCAAGGCGAACGAGTCGCTCGGCGGCACCTTCGAGGTGGTCGCCTTCGGGCTCGTCCCCGGCCTCGGCTCCCACGTGTCCTGGCGGGAGAAGCTCGACGGCAGGCTCGCCCAGGCGGTCTGCTCGATCCAATCGGTGAAGGGGGTCTCGCTCGGCGAGGGCTGGGAGGTCGCCTCCGGACCGGGCTCGGAGGCCCACGACGAGATCTTCTGGTCCGGCGAGCGCGGCTGGTATCGCGAGACCAACCGCGCCGGCGGGCTCGAGGGTGGGATGACCAACGGGGAGCCGCTGATCGTGCAGGCGGCGATCAAGCCGATCTCGACCCTGACCAAACCGCTTCGCTCCGTCGACACCGTGACCAAGGAGCCCGCCCAGGCGATGCGCGAGCGAACCGACTCGACGGTGGTCCCGGCCGCCGCGGTGGTGGGCGAGGCGATGGTCGCCCTCGTCCTCGCCGCCGCCTACCGGGAGAAGTTCGGCGGCGATCACATCGACGACGTCCACGCCGCGATCGCCGCCTACAAGGAGCGGGTCGGATGGAGGAGGTGAGCGGCTCCGGCCCCGCCCGGGCGACCGCGACCCGGCGTCAGGAGCGTCAACGGGGAAGGGCGCTGGTCTTCATCGGGTTCATGGGCGCCGGGAAGTCGACGGCGCTCGCGGCGGCCCGCGAGGCGGGCCTCGAGACGACCGAGATCGACTCCCTGATGGAGCCGGAGCTCGGGATGCCGATCGCGAAGTTCTTCGAGGAAAGGGGGGAGGCCGCCTTTCGCGAGCACGAGGCGAGGGTGGTGGTCCCGCTGCTCGAGAGGGCGGCGGGCGGCGCGATCGCGCTGGGCGGAGGAAGCCTGCTCGCCGAGGGCGTCCCCGAGGCCCTCGCCCGCCACACGGTCGTCTGGCTCCAGGTCGACCCCGAGGAGGCCTGGCGCAGGGCCCGCGACTCCGACCGGCCCCTGGCGCGCGACCGGGCGGCGTTCGAGGCGTTCTACCCTCGGCGGATCGCGGGCTACGAGGCCTGCGCGGACGCGATCGTCCCGCAGGGCGACGTCGAGACGGTGGCGCGGGCGATGCCGTCCCTGATCGCCCTCACCGGGCTTGGCGAAGGGACCAGGCTCCTGTGGGCGGCGAGCGCCTCCGGCGAGTACCCGATCTTCGTCGGCGAGGGCCTGCTCGGCGGCGAGTACTGGCCGCTCGAGGGCCGCCGCTTCTGCCTCACCGACGCCGCGGTGGGGGAGCTCTACGGCGACCGGCTCGAGCCCCTTGCCGGGCGGATCGAGGTGGAGCCGGGGGAGCGCGCCAAGACCCTCTCGGAGGCCGAGCGGGTGCTCCGCGAGCTCGCCCGGCTCGGGATGACCCGGGAGGATCACCTCGCCGCCCTCGGCGGCGGGGTGGTGGGGGACCTCGGCGGGTTCTGCGCCCACACCTATCAGCGGGGCGTGCCCGTGGTTCAGGTCCCGACCACGCTCGTCGCCCAGGTCGACTCCGCCTACGGCGGAAAGACGGCGGTGGACCTGCCCGAGGGCAAGAACTATGTCGGCGCCTACCACCTGCCGGCAGCCGTCCTCGCCGACACCGCCACCCTGGAGACGTTGCCCGCCGAGGAGCTCGCTGCCGGCTGGGCGGAGGTGATCAAGACCGCGCTGCTCGCGGGCGGGACCCTGTGGGCGAGGGTCCGCGAGATCGAGGGGGACGAGGTAGGGGCGCAGCCGGGCCGGATCGTCTTCGACTGCGCGCGATACAAGTGCGAGGTGGTCGCCGCCGACGAGCGCGACGACGGCCGCCGGGCCGTCCTCAACCTCGGGCACACGGTCGGCCACGCGATCGAGGCCGCCACCCGCTACGGACGCTACCGCCACGGGGAGGCGATCGCCCTCGGGCTGCTCGCGGCCCTGCGGCTGTCGGGCGCCGGGGGCCTCCGCGATGAGGTCGCGGGGCTGCTCGAGCGAGCGGGCCTCCCGGCCGGCCTCGACCCGGAGGTATCGATCGAGGCCGTGCTCGAGGCGATCGAGCGCGACAAGAAGCGCGACCGGGCCGGGGTCCGCTTCGTCCTCCTCGAGAAGCCCGGCGAGCCTCGCTGGGGCGAGACGGTGGAGACGGATAGGGTGCGGGCCGCCGTGGAGGAGCTTCAGAGGAGCTGAGCGCGGTGGCGAAGCGGTCGCACAACCGGATCGAGGTCCTGCACGGCGTCAACCTCGACGCGCTCGGCAAGCGCGATCGCCTCTTTTACGGCAACTTCACCCTGGCCGAGCTCGAGGTCCAGATCAAGCGCTGGGCCCGGGAGCTGGACCTGGAGGCGACCTTCTTTCAAACCAACCACGAGGGTGAGTACGTCGAGTACCTGCACCGGCTCCCCGAGCTCGCCGACGGCGCCATCGTCAACGCCGGGGCCTGGACCCACTACTCGTGGGCGATCCGGGACGCGCTCGAGGTTGCCGGGGTCCCCGCGGTCGAGGTCCACATCTCCGACATCTCCAAGCGGGAGGAGTGGCGCCGGCATTCGGTCCTCGACGGGCTGGTGCTGGGCCAGATCTACGGCAAGGGGGCGGAGGGCTATCGCGAGGCTCTCGCCGTTCTCGACGAGCACCTCGGGGGGCACCAGTGAGGGTGGCGACGCCGACGGCGGCAGGTGAGCGGGCCGCCCGGCTGGCCGAGCTGGTCGCCGGGCGCGAGTTGGACCTGCTGCTCGTCTCCGATCTCACCAACGTCCGCTACCTGACGGGATTCACGGGGACGAACGGCGCCTGCCTGGTGGGTCCCAGCGAGCGCCTGTTCTTCACGGACTTCCGCTACATCGAGCGAGCGAAGCGAGAGGTGGGGGAGGGGTGGGAGCGCCCGGAGGCCGAGCGCGAGCTCCTCCCCCAGATCGCCGCCCGGATGCGCGGCCGGGTCGGCTTCGAGGACGCGAAGCTGAGCGTGCGCCAGCTCCGGCGGCTCGCGGAGGGGGTCGGGGGGACAGTCGAGCTGGTCGCCGCCGGGGACCTGGTCGAGCAGCTTCGCTCGGTCAAGGAGGAGGGGGAGATCGAGCGGATCTCCGCCGCCGCCGCGCTCACCGACCGGGTCTATGAATGGGCTCTCGAGCGCGGGCTGGGCGGCCGCAGCGAGCGCCAGGTCGCCGCCGCCTGCGAGGCGCGAATTCGCGAGCTGGGCGCCGAGCCCTCGTTCCCCCCGATCGTCGCCACCGCCGAGAACGGCGCCCTGCCCCACGGCGAGCCCGGGGATCGCGAGATCGGGCGCGGCGAGCTCGTGGTCTTCGACATGGGAAGCCGCCTCGATCACTACTGCTCCGACTGCACCCGGACGTTCGCGACCGGCGATCCGGGACCCGAGGCGGAGGCCGTCTACGAGCTGGTGCTGAAGGCGCAGGCCGCCGCCCTCGCGGCGATCCGGGCCGGCGTAACCGGGCGCCAAGCCGACGCCGCCGCCCGCGATCTGATCGAGGCGGGCGGCCACGGAGAGCGCTTCGGCCACGGGACCGGCCACGGCGTCGGCCTCGAGGTCCACGAGGGCCCCCGCCTCGCCCGGACCTCCGACGACGAGCTCCGCGCCGGCGCGGTGGTGACGGTCGAGCCCGGCATCTACCTCCCCGGGCGATTCGGCGTCCGCATCGAGGACCTCGTGGTCGTCACCGAGGAGGGACACCGCAACCTGAGCGGGCTGCCGAAGGAGCTGACGGTAGTCGAGTAGCCCTCGGCGGGCTTCGCCGGCCGTGATCAGGCGGGTTGGCCGCTTCCGGTCGGCGGCTCCGCCAGGGGGTCGTGACGCACGCGGTCTCGACTCGCGCCGTAGCGGGTGTCGAGGGCAACCACCGTCCAGATCATCGCGTTGAGGACGGCGAGCAGGACCAGAGAGGGGACCTCGACCGCCGCCGGGAGCAGGGCGAAGCAGATGATCGCCAGCCCGAGGCGCCGGCGGTTGAGGGTGTGGACGTGGCGGAGGCGGAAGGCGACCAGGCCGAGCAGGTACAGCCCGAGGCCGCCCAGCAACCCGAAGGCCTGCTCGATCTCGAGCCGGTCGTCGACGTGGCCGAGGACCTTCTTCAAGCCGAACGCGACCAGGACGATCCCGGCGACCATCGGGAGGTGAAGGTAGGAGTAGGAGTCGCGGGGGGGCGCGGTGCGGGCGCGCCCCCCGGGGGGGCGGCCCAGGCGGGGGGGGGGGGCGCGAGCGCCGCACGCGCACTTACG
>JBKPIY010000050.1:0-25188 GCA_046730475.1 Actinomycetota bacterium | reverse complement strand
CGCCGACGTCGCCGCCGCTCGCGGCCAGCACATGATGGAGACGGGCCAGTACTGCAACGTGATCGCGGACGGCGGCATGCGCACCGGCGGCGACCTCTCCAAGGCGATCGCATGCGGCGCCGACGCGGTGATGATCGGCTCGCCCCTCGCCCGCGGCAAGGAGGCGCCAGGCCGCGGCTTCCATTGGGGGATGGCGACCTTCCACCCCTCGCTTCCCCGCGGCGCCCGGGTTGCCACCCACCAGGATGGCACCCTGGAGGAGATCCTCCTCGGCCCGGCCCACGAGAACGACGGCACCTTCAACCTGATTGGCGCCCTTCGGACCTCGATGGCGACCTGCGGCTACGAGGACATCCCCGCCTTCCACCGCGCCGAGGTGATGGTCGCCCCGGCGCTCCAGTCCGAGGGCAAGCAGCTCCAGCGCGAGCAGTCGGTCGGGATGGGCTCCAACGGCCGCGCCGCGGTCACCGCGGCCGTCGCGGTCTCCGATGACTGAAGCGGCGCGCGCCGCGACCAAGGAAGAGACCAGGGTCCACGTCCCTGAGAGGAGCATCCCCGGCGCCGATCCGGCGATCATCCCCGGGAGCGGGACCCGGCCCGCGGCCGCGACCGAGGAGGTCCTGGTCCTCGACTTCGGCGGGCAGTACTCGCAGCTGATCGCGCGGCGGATCCGCGAGCGCGGGGTGTTCAGCGAGCTGCTGCCGCACGACACGCCCGTCGCGCGGATCGTCGAACGAGGGCCGAGGGGCCTCGTCCTCTCGGGCGGGCCCGCCTCCGTGTACGCGGAGGGGGCCCCGGCGCTCCGCAGGGAGCTGCTCGACCTGGGGATCCCGGTGCTGGGGATCTGCTACGGGATGCAGCTAATGGTCCACGAGCTCGGGGGGAGGGTGGAGCAGGCTCCCGCGGGCGAGTTCGGGCGGGCGGAGCTGAAGGTGCAGCAGCGCGGGACGCTCCTGGAGGGGACGCCTGACACCCAGCAGTGCTGGATGAGCCACCGCGACACCGTGTTCGAGCCGCCGCCCGGGTTCACCGCCCTCGCTTCGAGCCCCGAGTCCCCGGTGGCAGCCTGCGAGGACACGGAGCGCGGGCTGTACGGAATCCAGTTCCACCCCGAGGTCGTCCACACCCCGTACGGGAGCGAGATCCTCACCCGATTCCTTCGCGACGTGGCCGGCTGTCGCGAGCGCTGGTCGCCGGCGTCGGTGATCGCCGAGCAGGTCGAGGCGATCCGGGCGCAGGTCGGGGGTGGCCGGGCGATCTGCGGGCTCTCGGGCGGGGTCGACTCGGCCACGGCCGCCCTCCTCGTCCACCGAGCGATCGGCGAGCGCCTCACCTGCGTGCTCGTCGACCACGGGATGATGCGGAAGGACGAGGCCGCCCAGGTGGTCGAGGCCTTCCGCGATCGCCTCGGCGTCGACCTGATCGCGGTCGACGCCTCGGATCGCTTCCTCACCAGACTCGCCGGGGTCGATGAGCCGGAGCGCAAGCGGAAGATCATCGGCGAGGAGTTCATCCGGGTGTTCGAGGAGGAGGCGGGTCGGATCGAGGGCGCTCGCTTCCTGGTCCAGGGGACGCTCTACTCCGACGTGATCGAGTCCGGCGGCGAGGGCCGCGCGGCGGCGACGATCAAGTCCCACCACAACGTCGGCGGCCTTCCCGAGGACGTCGAGCTGGAGCTCGTCGAGCCGTTGCGGATGCTGTTCAAGGACGAGGTCCGCGCGGTCGCCGCCGAGCTCGGGCTGCCGGATCGGTTCGTCTGGCGCCAGCCCTTCCCCGGCCCAGGCCTCGCGATCCGGGTGGTCGGCGGCGAGGTCACCCGCGAGCGGCTCGAGATCCTCCGCGAGGCCGACGCGATCCTTCAGGAGGAGATCCGGGCCGCGGGGCTCTACCGCGAGCTGTGGCAGTCCTTCTGCGTCCTGCCGGTGGTGCGCTCGGTCGGGGTCCAGGGCGACGAGCGCTCCTACGCCTACCCGATCGTGATCCGGGCGGTCACCTCCGACGATGCGATGACCGCCGACTGGGCGCGGCTTCCCTACGACCTCCTCGAGCGCGTCTCGAACCGGATCATCAACGAGGTCCGCGGCGTCAACCGCGTCGCCCTCGACGTCTCCTCGAAGCCGCCGGCCACCATCGAGTGGGAATGAGCATCAGGCGGGCGCGCTCCCCGCGGGACGCCGAACCCCGACGGGTCCGAGCGGCGCGCCCTGGCGGCCGGCTACCGAGTCGTCCTGATCGGCGCGAAGTCGTAACCGCAGCGCGGGCACACCCGCTGGGTTAGGCGGACCTTGGCGGCGCAGCGGTGGCACCGGCGGGTCGGGTGGCGATAGAGCAGGCTGACCGCGATCAGGAGGGCGACGACGACCCCGACCACGATCCCGAAGCTGGTCGCATTGAGGAGCACCGCGAGGGCCACCGCGCCAAGCCTACGTGATCAGGGGCGAGCCTAGGAGAAGCTGTCCCAGTATCTCAGGGTCTTGAGGGGGTCGATCGGGTGACCCCCCTCGTACCAACCGGGCGGGGTCCAGATCTCGAAGTGGAGGTGGCAGCCGACCGCGTCGCCGGTGTCGCCGACCTTGCCCACCATCTGGCCGGTGGTGACCGTCTCGCCCTCCTGGACGATCGCCGGCTTTCTCATGTGCATGTAGACGTAGTCGTACTTCCACTTGCGCCCGTCGATCACGATGTAGTTCCCGGCGGCGCCCTGGAAGCCGGTGTACTGGACCCTTCCCCCGCGGGCGGCGACGAGCTTCGTTCCGCAGGCGGCGAACACGTCCTGGCCCTGGTGGATGTGCCCGCTGCGGGGGGCGCCGAACCGAGCCATCGCGTCGCCGTAGTCGTGCGGCCCGCGGATCGGGAACCTCCAGCCGGCCTGTGCCTGCCGGAGCTGCTCCTCGGTCCCAACCTTGAAGGGGAGGTCCGAGTCCTTGATCTGCGAGAAGGTGTCGGCGACCCGGACCGGGCCGGTGATCGCGCCGCTCTTCACCGTCGCGATCACGGCGCCGCTCGGCTTGATGTAGGGATCTTTGTCCTTTGCCCTGGTGCCGTCCAACTTCGGGAGGGAGACGACCCTGGTCTCGGACAGGTCCGTGCCGTTAATCCGGATCCTGGAACCGATCACGCCCTTGTGGGTCTTGATGCAGTAGCTGAGGCAGGTGACGTCGGAGATCTGTGGGTCTCCCGGAGCGATCGTGCCGCCGCCGCCCTCGGTCTGCGCGCTCGCCGCCCCGGCGCCGATCGCGAGGACGGCGATTGCCCCCGCGAGGACGGCCGCGAGCCGTCTGTCTGCGGCGGCGCTGACGCGCTTGTACAAGCTCGCTTCGTTCACTCTTTCCGAGGCCTACGGGGTTAGCTGACGGGCTCGCGCAGAAAGAGCAGCGCTACGGATCTCTATGTCCGATTCGCCCCTCGGCACGAAATGCCTTCGTGCCTTTCGGGTCCCCCGCTCCCCTTCGGCGTGCCGAGGGGGATTGGGCCATTCGCTGGCGCGGCAGTATAACGAGGGTCGCGGCCGCGTGAAGAATTACTCACAAACGAGATTGGGAGATCCCCTCTACAATCCCCCGGCCGCGCACCAGCGCGGCGCTTTTCTGCCATGAGGACCTACCAGGCGACAGCAACCCGCCGCGAGCGCAACTGGGTGGTGGTGGACGCCGAGGGCAAGACCCTCGGTCGCCTCGCGACCCAGATCGCCGATCTCCTTCGGGGTAAGCGCAAGCCGACCTATACCCCGCACGTCGACGTCGGCGACTTCGTGGTCGTGGTCAACGCCGAGAAGGTCGCGGTGACCGGGAACAAGCTGGAGGCGAAGCGCTATTGGCGCCACAGCGGCTACCCTGGCGGGATCCGGTCCCGCACCCTCGGCGAGATGCTCGAGCGTCGGCCCGAGGAAGTGATCCGCAAGGCGGTGAAGGGAATGCTTCCCCGCAACCGGCTCGCCCGTCGCCAGCTTCGCAAGCTAAAGGTCTACGCTGGCCCCGAGCATCCGCACGCCGCCCAGAAGCCCGAGCCGATGGAGATCCAGACTTGAGCGAAGAGCCGACCAGCAACGATCCCGGCGCGGACGAGGAGCAGCCCGAGCGGCCCGAGGCGGAGGAGCCGGCCGCCGAGCAGCTCGAGCCCCCCGCGGAGCCGGGGGCGGCCACCGAGGAGCAGCTCGAGCCCGAGGAGGCGCTGGCCGAGGACGCGGCCACCGAGGGCGACGACCCGGCCCAGGCCGAGGCTCCGCCCGCCGACGAGGCGGCCCCGGTCAGGAGGGCAGCCGAGCAGCCCCCCGGTGCCGAGCTGGAGCCGATCGCGATCGAGCCCGAGGTCGAGCTCGACGCCGAGGAGCGCGCCCGCCTCGAGGCCGAGGCCGAGGAGCGCGCCCGCCGCGAAGCCGAGCTCGAGGCGGTGGAGCATCCGGTGGCGGCGAAGCCCGCCAAGCTCGCCGGCGACGCCCGCTATGCGGCGACCGGCAAGCGCAAGTCCTCGGTCGCCCGGGTGATCCTCAGCCAGGGAGACGGCGCGATCGAGATCAACAGCCGCAACCTCGAGGAGTACTTTCCCCGCGCCTATCTCCAGTCGGTCGCCAAGCAGCCGCTGGTCCAGACCGGCTACGAGGACAGCGTCAACGTCCGGGTTCGTGTCCACGGGGGCGGGATCTCGGGCCAGGCCGCTGCCGTCCGCCACGGGATCGCGCGCGCCCTCTGCGACGTCGATCCCGAGCTTCGTCGCGAGCTGAAGCGGCGCGGGATGCTCACCCGCGACGCGCGGATCAAAGAGAGGCGCAAGGCCGGCCTGAAGAAGGCGCGCAAGCGTCCGCAGTTCTCCAAGCGCTGACCGGTCCTGCGGCAGAGCGCAAGCTGTTCGGAACCGACGGCGTCCGCGGGCTCGCCGGCGACTTCCTGACCGCGGAGCTCGCGGTCAGGCTCGGGCGGGCCGCGGCACTCGAGGCCGACTCCGCCCGCCCACAGGTCCTGATCGTCCGCGACACGCGCGAGTCGGGGCCGATGCTGGAATCGGCCCTGGCGGCGGGGATCGCGGCGGGGGGCGGCGACGCGCTGTTGGGAGGGGTGCTGCCGACGCCCGCGGCCTCGGTGCTGGTTCGGCGCCTGGGGCTGGACCTGGCGGCGGTCGTCTCCGCCTCCCATAACCCGTACCGCGACAACGGGATCAAGTTCTTCTCCGGCGGGGGGACAAAGCTCGACGACGCGAGGGAGGCCGCGATCGAGGCGCGGCTCGACGGCGGCTCGCAGACGATCGGCCGGGTGCGCGCCCTCGAGGGCGCGTTCGACGACTACGTCCGCGAGCTCCGCACCGCCTTTCGGCTCGAGCTGGACGGGCTCCGCGTCGTCCTCGACTGCGCCAACGGCGCAACCTATCGCGCCGCCCCCGCGGTCTTCAGGACTCTGGGCGCCGAGATCACCGAGGTCGCGGTGGAGCCCGACGGCCGCAACATCAACGACGGCTGCGGCTCGACCCACCCCGAGAACCTGGTCGAGGCGGTGAGGGCGGCCCGGGCCGAGATCGGCTTCGCCTACGACGGCGACGGCGACCGGGTGGTGGCGGTCGACTCCGTGGGGACGATCCACGACGGCGACGAGCTGATCGCGCTCGCCGCCCGCCACCTCGCCGCCCGCGGCGAGCTCGACGGCGGGGTGGCGGTGACCGTGATGACCAACTACGGCTTCCACCAGACGATGGCGGCGGAGGGAATCGAGGTCGCCGAGACCAAGGTGGGCGACCGCTACGTCCTCGAGGAGCTCCGGCGCCGCGACTGGACCCTCGGCGGCGAGCAGTCGGGCCACATCATCTGGATGGGGTTCGCGCCCACCGGCGACGGGATCGCCTCCTCCCTGCTCACCCTCTCCGCGCTCGGCGATCGAAAGCTCGCCGAGGTCGAGCCGTTCGAGCGCCTTCCCCAGCGGCTCGAGAGCGTCGAGGTCGCCGACCGCGGCGCGATCGAGGGCGCGAAGGGGCTCTGGGCAGCCGTCGACGAGGAGAACGCCAAGCTCGACGGGCGTGGCCGGGTCCTGGTCCGCCCGTCGGGCACCGAGCCGGTGCTGCGGATCATGGTCGAGGCGCCCGGGAGGGGCGAGTGCGAGGCCATCCTCGGGCGCCTCGTCGATCTGGCCCGGCGCGAGCTCGCCTGAGCTTGCGGACCCGGCAGGCGAACTCTCGACGCGCGGACCTTCCCGCAGCGCCCGGTCCGTCCACGACCGCACCGTGGCTTTACCCTGTATCGCCTCTTATGTGCGGCATCGTCGGATATGTGGGAGGCCGGCCGTGCCGGGATCTCCTGGTTGCCGGGCTCGAGAAGCTCGAGTACCGCGGATACGACTCCGCGGGCGTCTCCCTGATCTCGAACGGCCACATCGACAGCGTCCGCGCGGTCGGCAACCTCGCCAACCTGCGCGCCGCCGTCGAGGAGCGGATGCCCAAAGCCGAGCAGGCCGCCGGCGGCGGCGGTCAGGTGGCGGTCGCGGCCAGGCCTGCGACGATCGGCGTCGCCCACACCCGCTGGGCCACCCACGGCCGGGTCACCGAGGAGAACGCGCACCCCCACGGCGACTGCACCGACAGGATCCACATCGTCCTCAACGGGATCGTCGAGAACCACGCCGAGCTCCGCCGCGAGCTCAAGCAGGAGGGCCACATCTTCAGCTCGGAGACCGACGCCGAGATCGTCTCCCACCTGATCGAGCGGTACGACGACGGCGATTTCACCGTGGCCGTCCGCCGGGCCTTCGGGAAGCTCCGCGGGCACTACGCGTTCGTCGCCATTCACGCCGACCATCCCGACACCCTGGTCGCGGCGCGCAAGGAGTGCCCACTGATCGTCGGGATGGGGGAGGGCGAGAACTTCGTTGCCTCGGCGATCCCCGCCTTCCTCGCCGAGACCCGGCGGGCACTCCTGATCGAGAATGGCGAGGTGGTGACGATCCGGCCCGACGGGGTCGAGATCACGGACGCCGACGGCACCCCCGTGACCCGCGAGGAGGAGGAGATCGGCTGGGACGAGGACGCCGCCGAGAAGGGGGGCTACGAGACCTTCATGCTGAAGGAGATCCACGAGCAGGCCGATGCCGTCGCCGAGACGATCACCGACCGCCTCCCCTGGCTCGACCGGGTCGACCTCTCCGAAGTCGCCCTCGACGACCACTTCCTCGGCTCGCTGCGTCGCCTCGTGATCGTCGCCTGCGGAACCTCCTACCACGCGGGCCTTGTGGGCCGCTACGCGATCGAGCAGTGGGCGCGGGTGCCGGTGGAGATGGACATCGCCTCGGAGTACCGCTACCGCGATCCGGTGATCTCCGAGGACGATCTGGTGATCGGGGTCACCCAGTCGGGCGAGACCGCCGACACCCTGGCGGCGATGCGCCTCGCCCGCGAGAAGGGGGCGAAGGTGCTAGCGATCACCAACATCATGGGAAGCCAGGCGACCCGGGATTCCGACGCCGTCCTGTTCACCCGGGCCGGTCTCGAGATCGGCGTCGCCGCGACCAAGACGTTCGTCAGCCAGGTCGCCGCGATGTACCTGCTGGGGCTGAAGCTCGCGGAGGTCCGGGGGACGATTCCCCTCGAGCGGACGCGCGAGCTGATCGCGGAGCTGAAGGGGATCCCGTCCGCGATCGAGGAGACGCTCGCGTCATCGGAGGGGCGGACGCGGGAGATCGGCCGCCGCTACCAGGACAAGAGGTTCTTCCTCTACCTCGGTCGCCACATCGGCCTTCCCGTCTGCCTCGAGGCGGCCCTGAAGCTGAAGGAGATCTCCTACATCCCAGCCGACGCCTACGCCGCGGGGGAGATGAAGCACGGCCCGATCGCCCTGCTCGACGAGTCGACGCCGGTTGTGTGCGTCGCCACCGACAGCCCGATTCTGGAGAAGGTGATCTCCAACGTCGAGGAGGTGCGCGCCCGGGGGGCCGACGTGATCGCGGTCGCCACCGAGGGCTCGACCGAGGTCGCCGAGGTGGCGGACGAGACGCTCTACGTCCCCCCCACCGACTGGATCCTGCAGCCGATCCTGGCGATCATCCCCCTGCAGCTGCTCGCGTACCACATCGCCCGCCTCAACGGCCTCAACGTCGACCAGCCGCGGAATCTCGCGAAGACGGTGACCGTCGAGTGACGATCCGTCGTTCCGGCGAGATTTCGGTCGATGCCGCCGGTCCCGCCGACACCGTTGCGATCGAGTAGCGCGGCTACGCTTCTCTCCGCCTTGTTTCGCTCCCGACTGCTCGGCGCCGGCCTGCTCGGGTCGCTCGCGGCCCTCACCCTCGCGGCGGCCGGCTGCGGCGGCGGAGCCGGGAGCGGCACCACGTCGGCGACCGCCTCGCTCGCCAGGTTCGCCCCCGCGGACTCCGTCGCCTTCGGCCAGGTCGCCGTCAGGCCGGAGGGAAGCCTGAAGGACTCGATCGAGTCGATCCTCGGCCGCTTCCCGAACGGGAACAGCGTGGGTGAGAAGCTGGTCGAGGACCTCGACCAGTCGCTCGCCAAGGACGGCCTCAGCTACGAGGACAACATCGAGCCCTGGCTCGGCCAGCACCTCGGCGGCTTCGTCACGAAACTGAGCTTCGATCCCCAGGGCGAGCCGCGTGTGACGAGCGCCCAAGCGGCCGTCGTGGTCGAGACCACCGACGAAAGCCGGGCCCGCCAGGAGGCGCTGTCGTCGGCCAGGAAGGACGGTCCGGTGAGGACGGACTCCTACAAGGGCGTCCAGATCTTCGATCAGCACGCCGGCAAGGATCCGGGCGCCTTTGCCGTCTTCGACGGGGTGGCCGTGATCAGCGAAGCCGAGGCGGGGGTGCGCGAGGCGATCGACGCGAGCAAGGGCGACAACCTGTCGAGCAACGCCGGGCTGAACAGCTTCCTGGCCGACCGCGAGGGAGACAACATGGCGGTCGGCTACCTGGACAGCGGCGCGATCCTCGACTCGCTGAAGCGGAGCGGAGCGATCTCGGCGCAGCTGCTGGACTCGCTCCAGAGGACCTATGGGCTCGGGGCCGACAAACCGGTGCTCGCCGCCCTTGACGTCACCGACTCCAAGGTCACGCTCGAGCTCGCGAGCAGCGCCCCCAGCGGGGGAGGGGCCGCGGGCGAGTCCTCGCTCATCGACTCGATTCCCGATGACGCCTGGGCGGCCCTGGGCTTGACCGACGTCGGTGGCTACGTCAACCGGCTCGCCAGGCAACTCGACTGGGCCGGGGTCCCCGGTTTCTCCGTGGGCACCCTCAACCGCTTTCTGAGCCGAAGGGCGGGGATCTCGCTCGAAGACCTCAAGAGCCTCGGCGACGCCGCCATGTTCGCCTCGGGGACCGATATCTTCGGGATCGAGGTGGGCGCCGTCGTCCAGGTCTCCTCCGCCTCGGCCCGGAACCATCTGATGGCGGCGATGCGCCGCGCCGCCCGGCGCTCCCGAAACGTCCGGGTCAGCAGCCTCGGCGTCTCGGGGGCTCAGGGGTTCTCCGTGATCCCGAGCGGGTTCCCGGCGCCAATCGACTTCGCGACCGAGGGGGACAAGCTCGTGGTGGCGGTGGGGGACAACGCAACCGAGAGCCTGCTGCACGGAGGCGGCGGCTCGAGCGCCGTCGACTCCGCCCGCGAGGCGCTCGGGGGAGGCGATTTCGCCGTCGACTTCCTCCTCCGGGTGCAGCCGGTCCTCGAGCTGGTCGACAACGTGGGCGGCGGCAACTACCCCGAGTTCCAGCGTGCTCGGCGGTATCTCGACCCGATCTCCACGATCGCCGCCGGGACCCGGACGGAGGGCGACGAGAGACTGGTCCGAATCGTCGTCGAGCTCTCGGGATAGTGGCGCCGGGACCGAACCCGGGCGTGCCTCGGGCGGGCATCGGCATCGACCTGATCGAGATCGCCCGGATCGAGCGGGCGCTCCAGCGCCGGCCGCGCCTCGCCGTGCGCCTGTTCACCGAGGCCGAGCTCGCCTACTCGCGGGCGCGAGCGAGGCCCGGCCGCCACCTCGCGGCCCGCTTCGCCGCCAAGGAGGCGGTGATCAAGGCGCTCGGCGGCCCCGCCGTCGGTCCCGGGATGATCGAGGTGGTGGCCGGCGAGCCCCCGACGGTTCGTCTCCACGGCCGCGCCGCCGAGGTGCTCGGCGACCGCCGGATCTCGATATCGCTCACTCATTCGCGAGAGTCCGCCGCCGCCGTCGCGGTCGCCCTCCCCAGCGGCGGGGGCATCTAGGCTCCGCTCCATATGGAGGCCTGGCTCGAGCCTTGCCTTGACGCCGAGGAGATGCGCACCGCCGATCGCTGGGCGATCGAAGGGCAGGGCGTGCCCTCGCTCCAGCTGATGGAGACGGCCGGCTGGGCCGTCGCCGACGCCGCCGCCGAGATCGCCTCCCCTGGCCCCGCAATCGTCGTCTGTGGCAAGGGCAACAACGGTGGCGACGGCCTGGTCGCCGCCCGCCGGCTGGCCGAGACGGGCTTCGAGGTCGAGGCGCTCCTGCTGGCGCCCGGCGACCAGCTCTCCCGCGACGCCCGGGTCAACCTCGAGCGCTTTCCCGCCGCGCGAGCGGTCAAGCTCGGCGGGATCGCCGAGCCCCTCGGCCGCGCCGGGGTGATCGTCGACGCGATCTTCGGCACCGGGTTCGCCGGCAAGCCCCGCGACCCCGCGGCGGCGGCGATCGAGGCGATCAACGCGGCCCCCGCTCCGACCGTGGCGGTCGACGTCGCCTCGGGCGTGAACGCCTCCACCGGTGAGGTCGAGGGGATGGCGGTGGAGGCCCAGGTGACGGTCACCTTCCACGCCCCCAAGCTCGGGCACTGGATCGCCCCCGGCAAATGGCACACCGGCGAGCTCCGGGTGGCGCCGATCGGGATCCCCGACGGTGCTCCGCTCGACCCGGCCGGGGGGCTGATCGGCCTCGGCGTCCTCGAGCTGCTGCCGAGACGAGACGAGCGGTCCACCAAGTTCAGCTCCGGGCAGGTGGTGATCGTCGGCGGCTCCCGCGGGCTGACCGGGGCGGTCTGCATGTCCTCGTCGGCGGCGATCCGGTCGGGGGCGGGCTACGCCACCGTCGCCGTCCCCTTGGATCTCGAGCAGATCTTCGAGGTGAAGCTGAACGAGGTGATGTCGGTCGGCTGCGCGAGCCGCGAGGGGCGGCTTCGCCCCGCCGCCTCCGAGCAGGTGCTCGCGGTCTGCGGGCGGGCCGCCGCCGTCGTCCTCGGACCGGGGATGGGGCGAGAGCACGGAACCCTGCGCCTGGCGCGCGAGCTCACCGAGCGGATCGAGGCGCCGCTGGTTCTCGATGCGGACGGGCTCAACGCCCACGCCGGTCGGCTTGAGCCCCTCGCCGCGCGCGAGGCGCCGGTGATCATGACGCCCCACGCCGGCGAGCTGGCGCGGTTGCTCGAGACCGACTCCGAGCTGGTCGGAGCGCGCCGCCTGGAGAGCGCCCGAGAGCTCGCCAAACGCACCGGCGGGATCGCCCTGCTGAAGGGGGACGACACGATCATCACCGACGGCGAGCGGGTCGCGGTCGATCGGATCTCGAGTCCGGCCCTCGCCACCGCGGGGACCGGTGACGTCCTCAGCGGGATGGTTGCGGCGATGCTGGCCCGGGGGCTGGAGCCGTTCGCCGCCACCTGTGCTGCGGTCGTGGGCCATGCACGCGCCGGCATCGCAGCGGCGGAGGAGATCGGGACGGAGTCGGTGATCGCGACCGACGTGATCGAGCGCATCCCCGCGGGGCTCAGGCCTTGACCGGCGAGGCCGCCGCCGAACGGGCCGTTGCCCGGGTGGACGTCGGCGCGGTCGAGCGAAACTGCGCCGGCCTGAGGGGCCGCCTGCGGGAGGGGGCAGAGCTGTGCGTGGTGGTGAAGGCCGACGGCTACGGGCACGGCGCCGCCCCCTGCGCGGCGGCCGCCATCCGCGGTGGCGCCACCCGCCTCGCGGTGGCGACCGCCCCCGAGGCCGAGGAGCTTCGCCTCCACTTCCCCGAGGTGCCGATCCTGGTGATGGGGGCGCTGACCGAGGGCGAGCTCCGCAGGGCGCTGTCGGCCGACGCCGACATCGCAGTCTGGCGCGAGGGATTCCTGGCGCTCGCCTCCCGGGTCGCCGGCGAGCTGGGAGTCCCTGCTCGGGTCCACGTCAAGCACGACAGCGGCATGGGGAGGCTGGGCGAGCGCGACCCCGAGGCGGTGATCGAGCTGGCCGCGGCCTGCGGGCGCGACCGGCGCCTCATCCTGGCGGGGGTCTGGACCCACTTCGCCACCGCGGATGAGCGCGGCGACTCCTATTTCGCGGTCCAGCTCGACTCCTTCACGCCGGTGGCCGAGCGGGTCCGCGAGATCGATCCAAGCGTGACCGTGCACGCCGCCAACAGCGCCGCCACCCTGCGCGAGCCCGCCGCCCACCTGGACATGGTCCGCTGCGGGATTGCGATCTACGGCCTCGACCCGTTCGGCGAGGACCCCGCGCCCCAGGGGCTGGAGCCGGCGATGGAGCTCGCGTCCTACGTCGCCGACGTAAAGCGCTTCGAGGCGGGGGCAAGCGCCGGCTACGGGCGAACCTGGAGCGCCCCCGCCGACACCTGGGTCGGGGTGCTGCCGATCGGGTACGGCGACGGCGTCCGCCGCGCCCTCTCCAACAACGCCGAGGTGCTGATCGGCGGTCACCGGTACCCGCTGGTGGGGACGGTCTCGATGGACAACGTCACCGTCGACCTCGGCCCCGACCTCGACGTCCGCCCCGGGGCCGAGGCGGTCCTGATCGGTCGCCAGGGGCCCGAGCGGATCCTCGCCGAGGAGCTCGCCCGGCGCCTGGGGACGATCAACTACGAGATCACCTGCGGGATCTCGGCCCGGGTGCCGCGGGCCCACATATCGTGAGCGCGGCGGAGATCGAATCGCGGCTGGCGGCTGCCCCCGCCGTGCGCGCCGCTCGCGAGGCCCTCGCCGGAGCGGACTCGGCCTGGGTGGTGGGGGGCTCGGTCCGCGATGCGCTCCTGGGCGAACGGGTTAGGGACGTCGACCTCGCCGTCGAGCCGGGACGCGAGGAGATCGCCGCCCGGGCGATCGGGAGGGCCGGCGGCGGATTCGCCTTCCCGCTGTCGGGGGAGCACGCAACCTGGCGGGCGGTGGGCCCAGGAGGGAAGTGGCACGCCGACGTCGCCGCCCTCAGGGCGGCGACGATCGAGGCCGACCTCGCCGAGCGGGACTTCACCGTGAACGCGATCGCCGTGCCCCTGGCTGGCGGCGAGCCGCTCGATCCAACCGGAGGCGTCCGGGACGCCGCCGACCGGGTCCTGCGGGCGACCTCCGAGCGTGTCTTCGCCGCCGACCCGCTGCGGCTTCTGCGGGCGGGGCGGCTCGCCGCCGGCCATGGTCTCGACCTCGACCCCGAGACCCGGGCCCTCGCCCGCCGGGAGGCGTCGCGAGCCGCCGAGCCCACGGGCGAGCGCCAGTTCGCCGAGCTCAGGGGGATGATCGCGGGACCGGCTCCGCTCGTCGCTCTCGCCGCGATGGACGAGCTCGAGCTGACCGCGGTCGTCCTCCCCGAGCTGGCGGCGCTCCGCGGGGTGATCCAGAATCCCAACCACCACCTCGACGTCCACGGCCACACCCTGGCGGTGCTCGAGCGCGTGATCGAGCTCGAGGGGGACCTTCCCCGGTTCGCCGGGGATCAGTCCGAACGGGTCGCCGGCCTCCTCGCCGAGCCCCTCGCCGACGAGCTCACCCGCGGCGGCGCCCTCCGCTTCGGCGCCCTGTTCCACGACCTCGGCAAGCCCTACACCCGGAGCGAGCGCGCCGGCTACGTCACCTTCATCGGCCACGACGAGGTGGGAGCGAGGATGGTTGCCGGGATCTGCCGGCGCCTGCGCACCAGCCGCCGGCTCAGGGACCACCTGGGGGCGCTCGCCCTTCACCACCTGCGCCTCGGCTTCCTCATCCACGAGCGCCCTCTTCCGCGGCGCCGGGTGTACCAGTACCTGCGTCGCACGGATCCCGTCGGCGTCGACGTCACCCTGCTGAGCGTCGCCGACCGGCTCTCGGCCCGGGGCACCGGGCCCCTGGCGAGCGAGGAGATGGTCGAGGCCCACCTGGCGCTCGCCCGCGAGATCCTTCCCGCCGCCCTCGACTGGGACCGCGACGGGCCGCCCGGCCCGCCCCTGAGCGGCGATCGGCTCGCCACCGAGGTCGGGGTCGAGCGCGGCCCCGAGATGGGCGAGATCCTCGAGGAGCTCCGCGCCGCCGCCTACGCGGGCGAGATCTCCGGCCCCGACCAGGCGCTTGAGATGGCCCGGCGGCTGGCCGCCGGATAGGCTCCGCGCCGTGGCCGCCGATTGCCTCTTCTGCGGGATCGTCGAGGGCTCGATTCCGAGCGAGACCGTCGACTCCGACGAGCGCACGGTCGCGTTCATGGACATCAACCCGGCGACCTCCGGCCACGCCCTGGTGGTGCCGCGGCGTCACTCCACCGACCTGATCGACACCGACCCCGAGGACCTGTTCGCGTCGATCGCCGCTGCCCAGCGCCTCGCCAGGCGGATGGAGGATGTGCTCGAGCCGGACGGTTTCAACGTCCTCAACTCGACCGGGCGGGCCGGGTGGCAGACGGTGTTCCACTTCCACCTCCACGTCGTCCCCCGCTACGACGACGACCCGCTCGAGCTCCCCTGGATCCCGAGCCCGGGCGACCCCGAGCAGATCGCCGAGATCGCCGGCCGGCTGCGCCGTGGCTGACCCCCCGATCAGGCTCGAGCGGGACGGCGCCGTCGCCTCGATCGTCCTCGACAGCGGCGATCTCAACCTGTTTGGTGCCGACGCCTGGGGGGCGCTGGTCGGCTGCATCGACGAGATCGAGGGCTCAGACGCCCGCGCCGTGGTCTGGCGTGCCGCGGGGGAGATGTTCACCGGGGGCGTCGACGTCAACCTCTTCCAGCAGGCGGTCGAGGAGGGGAGCGCCGCCGAGAGCTTCGGCTCCCTGATCGAGACCGTCCAGCGCCTGGAGGCCCTCCCGATCCCGTCGCTGGCGCTTGTCCAAGGCCTCTGCCTCACCGCCGGCCTCGAGGTGTCGCTCGGCTGCGACATGCTCTGGGCGGGAGAGTCGGCTCGCTTCGGCCTGGTCGAGGCGGTCGTCGGCCTCACTCCCGGGGCCGGGGGCACCCAGCGGATGGCCGAGCGCGCCGGGCCCGCCCGGGCCGTGGAGTTCGTGACCAGCGGCGGCCTCTACGACGCCCCCACCCTCGAGCGTTGGAACGTCGTCAACCGCGTCCTCCCCGACGACGATCTGCTCGAGAAGGGAATGCGCTTCGCCCACCGGCTCGCCTCCGGGCCGACCCTCGCCCACGCCGCCACCAAGCGGATCGTCCGCGCCTACCGGGCGGGCGGGGTCGACGAGGCGGACCGCGTTACCCCCGAGGTCTTCGCCGAGCTGTTCGCGAGCGAGGACCTCAAGAACGCGGTCAAGTCCTTCCTCGAGCAGGGCCCCGGCAAGGCCACCTTCGAGGGGCGTTGAGCGGGGTCAGCTCGTTGCAGATGCAGCTTGATCCCCCTGCCCGCCTGACGCACGCGCTACCCTGCCCGATCGCTGATGGCTAAAGAGGAGAAGATCGAGATGGAGGGCGAGATCACCGAGGCCCTCCCGAACACGATGTTCCGAGTCAAGCTCGACAACGACCACGAGGTCCTGGGGCACATCTCGGGGAAGATGCGGCGCCACTACATCCGGATCCTCCCGGGAGACAGGGTGAAGATCGAGCTCTCCCCCTACGACCTGGACCGCGGTCGGATCACCTACCGCTACAAGTAGCGCCCGGGTTTCGGTCAGGCGAGGTAGCTGGTGGCGGCGGCCGCGTCCGGAGCGGCGAGCTCGGCGATCAGCGTCGACCAGCCGAACTGCGGCGCCCCCAGGCCCTCGCCGGTGAAGGGCTCGTAGAACTCGCACGAGCCCTCCCGCGCGTAGGCACCGGACAGCGCGTCGGCCATCCGCCGCGCCTCGGCCTCGTAGCCGAGCCGACGGAGTCCGAGCCAGACGAGCCAGGCCGAGTTGATCCAGGTCGGGCCGCGCCAGTAGCGGCGGACGAGGGGTCCCTTCCACCGGCGGGGCTCGAAGGAGGGCTCGCGGCGGGAGACGGACGGCGGCGGGAACGGAGTCCAGTAGCGCTCGGGGTCCAGCAGGTGCTCCTCGACCAGCCGTCGGCCGATCTCGTCGGGAAGGTCGGGGAGGGCGAGCGGGGCCAGCTCCGACCAGGTGGAGACGGGGACCCGCCAGTCGCCGCCGACCCCCTCGAGTCGGTCCCGGTGCGCCACCGTTCCCCGGGCGAGGTCGCGAAACAGCCCGGTGCGCTCGTCCCATAGGCGCTCCACGAGCGCCGGCGTGATCGTGGACTCGCCGGCGGCAAGGCGCGCCAGCCCCCACAGCACGTTCACCACCACCTCGCAGAGGAGCGGACCGCCGGCCGCGAGCACCCGCCGTGCCTCCCAGCCGAGGCGGCGGTTTCGCCGGATCAGGCAGACGAAGCCGGGCTGGGCGTGGGCCCGCCACCCCCAGACCGGATCGAACTTTGGAGAGGAGTCGAGCCCCGACTCGTCGGGCTGGGTGATCCAGAGCAGCCCGTCGCCGTCGAGGTCCCGGTTCCGCTCGAGCCAGCGGTGGTGGGCGACGATTCTGGGCTCGGCGGCGGGATCGCCGACGGCGACCCGCCAGGCCCAGGCGAGCAGCGGCGGCTGGATCGTCTCGGTGCTCCCGGCGGAGCGGGAGGAGACGTTGTACGTGAACCGGCGGCGCCAGTCGACGCGGCGATCCCAGAAGATCGTGTGTCCGATGAAGCCGTCGTCACGGCGGGCCGCCAGCAGCGAGCCCAGCTCGAGTCGGGCGCGCTCGGGCGCGAAGCGCCGCCATACGATCGCGTGGAAGCAGGAGTCCCAATACCACTGCCACGGATAGTGCCCTGGGCTGGGGCGCGAGTAGGCGAAGCGAACCCCGTCGCGCTCCCCCTCGACCCAGTTACCCCGCAGGGTCCGCTCGACGAGGTCCAGCACCTCGCCCGCCACGAGATCGAGACTCACGCCTGCCGACCGGTCACGCTCACACCCTAGTTGGTGGGATCGGCCAGGGACTAGACTGGGCGCTCTGGCCGCTCCCACCAACGAATCGCTGATCAGGCGTTGGCTCGAGCCGTTGCTGGCGGACCTGCCCGGAGTGTCGCTGTTCGACGCCCACACCCACATCGGCGCCAACGATCCGGATGGCGCCCGCCTGTCGGGTGAGCAGCTGATCGCGATCCTGTCGTCATTCGACGCTCGCGGAGTGGTGTTTGCGATGCACGAGCCGGACGGTTACCGCGAGGCAAACGATCTGATCCTGTCCGAGGCGGCCGGCTCGGAGGGGCGGCTGATCCCGTTCTGTCGGCTCAATCCCAATCACGGCGCGGTCGCCGAGGCGGGGCGGTGCATCGAGCGGGGCGCGCGCGGGATCAAGCTTCATCCTCGCTCCGACGCCTTCGCCCTGGACGCGCCCGAATCGCGCGAGATCATCGCCCTCGCCCACCGGCATCGGCTCCCGGTTCTGATCCACGCCGGCCGCGGCATTCCCGCATTGGGACGGCACACCCTCGAGCTTTCCGCGGAGTTCCCCGACGCCACGCTCATTCTCGCCCATGCCGCGGTCTCGGACCTGAGCTGGATCTGGCGCCACCTGCCGGAGCACCCGAACGTCTTCATCGACAGCTCATGGTGGATTCCGGTGGATCTGATGACGATGTTCTCCTACGTGCCGCCCGGCCGGATCCTCTTCGCCAGCGACGTGCCCTACGGGGCGCCGGCGCTGAACGCCGTCCTCACCCTTCGATGCGCCCTCCAGGCGGGTCTCTCGGCGGAGCAGATCAGAGGGGTCTGCGGCGTGCAGCTCGAGCGGATCCTCTCCGGCGAGGCTCCCCTCGACCTCGGCCCGGCACCGGGGCCACCTCAGCTCGCGAGCGACCTGATCCTGGAGCGTGTGTACCTCTACCTCTCCGTGGCGCTCGGTCGGCTGATCGCCGGGGCCCCCGCCGAGGAGCTGATTGCCCTGGCGCGCCTGGGTTGCGAGGTCGAGGACGACGCGCCCCAGGCGGAGACGTGCCGGACGATGGCCGCCTTGATCGATCTTCAAGCCCGGTCGGTCGCGGAGGCCAGCCCCGATGAGCTGGCGACCCCGTCGACCCAGCGGCTCGCTCTGCTCGCGCCACTCCTGCTTGCGGCCACACTCGCCGCCACCCCGAGCGTGCCGGCACCCCCCGAGCTGCTGCCGGTGTAGCGGGCGCTGGTGGACTGCTAGCGGCTCTCGGCCACGGCGATCGGTGCGACGGCGTCGACGAACCGGCGCTCGGTGGCGCGCTCGAGCGCCTCGGCGGCGTCCAGGAGCATCGCGTCCCTGCCCCAGGCGGCGTGGAGCTGGAGGCCGACCGGCATCCCGTCGCTGAGACCAACCGGGACTGAGACGCCGGGAATCCCGGTGAGGTTGCCCATCCCGCCCTGGCGGACGTTGCCCGCATCGGCGGTGATGGTGCCGGAGGGAAGCTCGATCAGCGGCTTGCTGAGCGGAGGCGCCACCGCCGGCACGGTCGGCCAGGCGAGCGCGTCGACCTCGTCGAAGGCGCGGGCGAGCTCGCGCCGGGCGAGGGCGCGGACGCGCTCTGCCCGGGCGGTCACCACCCCCGGGATCAGGAAGCGGAACTTGAGCAGGCCCCGATTGATGGCCCCCAGCTCGGGGTTGAGCGCGTTGAGCTTGCCCGGGGTCAGCGCCCAGAGCTCCTCCGACTGGGCGCAGAGGATGGCGGCGCCGGTGTAGAGCTCGTGCCGGCTGAGCTCGATCTCCCTGACCTCGCCGCCGGTCTCGGAGGCGAGCGCGTCGAGGGCGGCCTCGCAGGCCTCGCGGACGCCCGGGGCGCAGTCGTTCCAGTACGGGTCGCGGATCACCCCAATCCGAAGCGGGCCGGGGTCGCCGGCCGGAAGCTCCTCGCCGAACAGGGCCGAGGCGAGCAGCCGGCCGTCGGCGGCGTCGGCGCACAGCGGCCCGGCGACGATCGTCTTCGAGTGGGCGATGTGGTGACCGTCCATCGGGACGCTGCCGAAGGTGGGCTTCAGCCCGGTGAGGCCGCAGTAGGCCGCGGGGTAGCGGATCGAGCCGAGGCCGTCGGCGCCCACCGCGCCCGCCACCAGCCCGCCGGCGACGGCGGCGGCCGGGCCGCTGGAGGAGCCGCCCGGGCAGCGCTCGAGATCCCAGGGATTGTGGGCGGGGCCGTAGACCGAGGTGTCCCCGGTGCTCGACGTGCCCAGCTCGTGCATGTTCGCCACCCCGGCGATCACGGCGCCGGCGTCGCGAAGCGCCCGGTAGGGCCCGGACTCGCCCGGATGGAAGTCGGCAACCCCGTCGGCGGCGCCGAAGCGCTGGGCTCTCCACGGGAGGGGCCACTCGTCCTTGATCACCACCGGGACCCCATGCAGGGGTCCCTCGGGCGCCTCGTCGAGCATCCGGCGCGACCGCTCGGGAAAGACCGCTACGACCGCGTTCAGGGCCGGGTTGCGCTCCTCGATCCGCGCCAGGCAGGCGTCGAGGAGCTCGCCGGCATCCGCCTCGGCGGCGGCGATCGCGCTCGCCTGCTCGCGCAGCGGGGCGTCGAGGAGCGCCTCGCTCATCGCGGCGCCCGCGAGGGGTCGAAGTCGGCCTCGGGCTCGACGTCGGAGATGTCCGCGTCGAGCACCGCCCGCAGCGTCCGCCCGAACGCCTGCCAGGCGCCCGTGCACACGCCCTTGTCGAGCTCGTCGGCCTCGATCCCGAAGCTCTCGAAGCCTCCCTCAAGCCACCTCTGGAAAGCGGAATCCGGATCCATCTGGCTCGAACCCTAGTCGACGGTTGGCACGAACTTCGCAACCCTGTTCGGACAGCAGTGTTCAATTGCGAGGATGGCTCCCGCACCTCCCCTGTACGCACGCCTGCGCAAGCCGGCGATCGCCCTCGCCGTGATCGTCCTCGCCACCCTTGCGGCGATCGCCCTCGGCGTCGGTCGCGCCGACGGCGCCAAGGTCACGGTGATGGGCGCCGCCGCCCCGGCCCAGCCCGCCTGCCCGGCCCCGGACGGCAGCTGCATCGTCGAGGCGCGCGTCACGGGGTTCCAGACGGCTGTCGATGGCAGGAAGAAGCCGTTCGTGGCCCCGTTCGCGGGGAAGATCGTCGCCTGGTCGATCAAGCTCGGGAAGCCCGACAGGCATGCGCGCAACTGCTTCGAGAGCGGCTGCAAGGGATTCGTAGGGTTCGGCGGTCCGGCCCAGGCCCGGCTCGCGATCCTGAAGCCGATCCGCAAGGAGATCAAGCAGGGTCATCCCATCTACCAGCTCCTCCGGCAGTCACCCGTCGAGAATCTGACGCCGTTCTTCGGTAGCACGATCACCTTCACGCTTCAGAATCCGCTTCTGATCAACGAAGGTCAGATCGCCGCCCTCACGGTTCCGACATGGGCGCCGATGTTCGCCACCGGGATGGGCAGGGGCAGCACCTGGAGGGCGAGCAGGAAGAAGACCAAGAAGCGGGGCGGGTGCTTCGTCCGCGATGCCAACGGCAACATTGTCGGAGCGAACGTGAAGTCCGGCTCGCCGGTCCAGAAGATCGGCAGCCAGCGGAGCTTCGCCTGCCAGTACGGGGGCAACCGCCTCCTCTACTCGGCGACGATGGTCAAGAAGCCCGTGACCAAGAAGTAGGAGCCCGGGTCTGGCCTAGCCGCAGGCCCCCGGGTTGTTGTTGCAGTACTGCTCGAACTTCGACTCGGGGGTGTTGGCCGGCGGGGGGATGTCGTTCTTCTGGGAGTCGGGCTTGTTCGGGTTGTAGGTCTTACTCGGGGATGTGGTGGTGGTCTGCTCCGTCGACTGGGTAGTCGTCGGCGACTGGGTGGTGGTGCTCGGGGTGCTCGTGGTCGTCGTCTGGGTCGTCGTCGTCTGCGGCGTTCCCTCGGGGACCGTGATCTTGAGGGGATCGGAGGTGGTCGTATCCCCGCCGCCGCCGCAGCCGGCGACCCCCACCGCCAGCGCGATCAGCGCGAGCAGCGGTGCCGCGCCTGATGCCCGCATCAGGATTCGCCGTCGAGGGCGGGTTGACGAAGCCCGCAGTAGGGGCAGTCGCTCGCGTCGAGGCCGATCAGCTGGTTGCAGCGCCGGCACGCGCGCAGGTTCTCCGGAGCGCGGACGAGGGCCGAGTCCGACGGCGCGAGAGGAAGGGTGCGGGTGACGATCCGCATCTCCTCGCCGCTCGCGCGGTCGACGTAGACGCCCTCGGGCGTCACCTTGGCGAGCGCCTCCCGCCCCGAGGCGGGCGCCCGCAGCCGGTAGGTCTGGTCGGGGTTCTGCACCGCCGGGACGATAACAACGCCCGCGGGCATCCTCGCCCGCCCTCAGTATTGGGCGAGTGCGCGTCCTCGTCTTCCACGGCTACCTGCTGCGCGGGACCGGCTCGAACGTCTACAACGCCAACCTGGCGCCGGCCCTGGCGGCGCTCGGCCACGAGGTCCACCTCCTCTGCCAGGACCGGGCCGCCGGCGAGCTCGAGTGGGTGAACGCGGTCGGCTCATGGCAGGGGGGCGGGCTGTCGGTCGAGCGGGTGCGCCGGCCCGAAGGCAAGGGCTCGGTCACCGTCTACACCCCCGACATCGGGGGCCTCCTTCCCGTCTACGTCGCCGACCGGTACGACGGCTTCGAGGTGAAGACCTTCCCCGAGCTCACCGATGCGGAGCTCGACGCCTACGTTGGGGCCAACCTCGCCGCCCTCCGCGACGTGGTCGCCGCCGCCGGGGCGCCCGACGCCGCCCTCGCCAACCACCTGATCATGGGCCCGGTGATCCTCGCCCGCGCCGGACTCCGGTTCGCCTGCAAGGTCCACGGCTCCGACCTCTCCTACGCCGTTCGCCCTCACCCGGACCGCTTCGTCCCCTTCGCCCGGGAGGGGATGGAGGCGGCCAGCGCCGCCCTGGTCGGCTCACGCCACACCGCCGAGGACCTGTGGGAGACGGTGGCGCTGCCCGGCCTCCCCGAGAGAACGCGGCTGGGGCCGCCCGGGGTGGACTCGGAGCTTTTCTCGCCCCTGCCGCGTGAGGCGGCGGCGGCGGCGGTCCTTCGCCTGGCGGAGCGGCTCGAAGCGACGCAGTCAGGTCTTGGATTCGGACATCTTGGATCGCAGGACCTGCCCCCGGAGGGGATCCCGGACCTGACCCGGGGTGGGTTCGGGCGCGATCCCCGCCAGGCGGCGAGGGCGCTGCGCTGGTTCGCCCGCGCCCCGGGCGCCCGGGTCCTCTACGTCGGCAAGCTCCTGGTCAACAAGGGGGTCGACCTGCTGCTCGCCGCGTGGCCCCTGATCGTCCGAGGCCACCCGGGCGCGCGTCTGTTGATCGTCGGCTTCGGCGCCTACCGGGAGCCGCTCGACCGGCTCTGGGCGGCCCTCGGGCGCGGCGACCTCGCGGATGCGCGGCTTGTGGCGAGCGCGGGCCGCGCCCTCGAGGGCGCGGACGAGCCCGAGGCCGCCGGTCCCGACCGGCCGCTGCGGCTCCTCTCGGCCTTTCTCGCCGATCCACCCGGCGGCTACGTCCAGGCATGTCGCGCAGCCGCCGGCTCGGTGGCCGTCAGCGGCCGGCTCGAGCACGAGGAGGTAGCAGAGGTGATGCCCGCCGCCGACGTCTTCGTGATGCCGAGCACGATGGCGGAGGCCTTCGGGATGGTCGCCGCCGAGGCCGCGGCCTGCGGCGTGCCTCCCGTCTCCGCCGACCACTCGGGGATGCGCGAGGTCTCGCGCCAGCTCGCCGACGCGGTCGGCCCCGAGCTGTCCCGGTTTCTCGCCTTCCCGGTCGAGCCGGGGGCGGTGGAGGCGATCGCCCGGTGCGTCGACGGCTGGCTCGCGCTCGACGTCGCACGCCGGGAGACCGTCGCCGCCGCCCTCGCCCGCCGGGTCGACGAGCTCTGGAGCTGGCGCGGCGTCGCTCGCGGGGTGATCGCCGCCTCGCTGGGGCGCCTCGACGAGCTCACCCCGGTCCCGGGGCGGCGGTAGCCAGGCCGCCCGTGGGCGGCGAGGGCGCCCCCGCTACTGCGGCGGCCTCGGCCGGGCCACCAATAGAATCCCGCCGGTGACGGAGAGCATTCCCCTCAGAAGGCTGATCGCGGCCGTGTTCGTCCTCACCGCGGTGATCTCCGTGGTGATGCTCCAGTTCCGGTGGGACGGGGAGCAGGGCTCGACCGCCGCCCACGACATCGACACGCTCCTCGACGTGATGATCGTGCTCTCGTCGTTCGTGTTCTCGATCGTCCTGGTGATGCTCGGCTACTCGCTCTACAAGTGGAGGGCGAAGCCGGGGGACGAGTCCGACGGCGCCCCGATCCACGGCAACACCCGGCTCGAGATCGCCTGGACCGTGATCCCGACGATCATCGTCCTGTTCGGCGCCGGCTACTCCTGGGCGGTCCTCCGCACGATCGAGAAGCACCACAACCCGATGATCGTCGACGTGATCGGCCAGCAGTACGAGTGGCACTTCGACTACCCCGAGCAACACGTCACCTCGAACGAGCTCCACGTCCCGGTCAACCGCCAGATCGAGTTCCACGTCCGCACCCTCGACGTGATCCACTCCTTCTGGGTGCCGGAGTGGCGGATCAAGAAGGACGCGGTCCCCGGCCAGGACGACACCGCGATCGTCACCCCGGACCGGGTCGCGAACTACACCCTGGTCTGCACCGAGCTGTGCGGGATCGGGCACTCGACGATGCGGGCCCCGGTGGTGGTGGAGCCCTCGATGGCGGCATTCCAGGAGTGGGCCTCGAAGCAGGAGCCGCTCCGCGAGAGGCTCCCCAGCGACACGCCCGACACCAACGGGCCGAACACGCCGTGAGGAAGAGCCGATGGAGGCGATTGAGATAATCGAGGCGATGAGAGGAGCGCGGAGGTGACGGCAGCACTGACGCGCCCCGGCTGGTGGCGAGCCCTGCTCGGGACGCTGGCCGCGGGCGGGTTCGGATTCGGCCTGGTGGTCTTGCTGCGGGCGATCTCGGGGCTGCCGATCTTCGATGCCGGGCCGATCGCCTATCCCTGGGTGGTGGTCCCCGCGATCACCGCCCCGCTCGGGTTCCTCGCCGGGATCGGCTGCTTCGACTACTGGCTGCGGTGGGCGGTCGGCGCCCCCACCTTCCCGGCCGAGCACGAGCACGACGACCACGGCGCCTACAGCTGGCGCGACTACTTCAAGGTCAACACCGACCACAAGGTCATCGGGATCCAGTACATCTGCACGACCTTCGTCTTCTTCTTCGTCGGCGGCTTCATCGCGATGCTGATGCGGGCCGAGCTGGCTCAGCCGGGCACCCAGATCGTCGACCCGAGCACCTTCAACGGGCTCTTCTCCACCCACGCGGCCCTGATGATCTTCGTGTTCGTGATCCCGGTATTCGCCGGGATCGCCAATTACGTCCTGCCGCTGATGATCGGGGCGCCCGACATGGCGTTCCCGCGCCTGAACGCCCTCAGCTTCTGGATGCTGCCGGTCGCCGGGGTCCTGTTCCTGGCGAGCTATTTCGTCCCCGGCGGCGCCTTCGACGCCGGCTGGACGGGTTACGCGCCGCTCTCCACGGGGGCCCCGCTGGGGCAGTCGTTCTTCAACCTCGGGGTCCAGTTCGCGGGCGCCTCATCGGTGGCGACCGCCCTCAACTTCCTGGTCACCATCGTCACCATGCGGGCGCCGGGAATGAACTTCTGGCGGCTGCCGCTGCTGGTGTGGGCGAACCTCTCGACCTCGCTGCTGGTCGTTGCCGCCACCCCGTTCATCGCCGGGGTCCAGTTCATGGTCCTGTTGGACCGGACGGTCCACACGAACTTCTTCCAGGCCGCCTTCGGCGGGGACGTGATCAGCTACCAGCACATCTTCTGGTTCTACTCCCACCCCGCCGTCTACATCATGATGCTGCCGGGGTTCGGAATCATCTCCGAGGTCATCTCGACCCATTCGCGGAAGCCGATCTTCGGCTACCGGCTGATGGCCCTCGCCCTGATCGGGATCGTCGTCCTCTCCTACTCGGTCTGGGCGCACCACATGTTCGTGTCGGGGATGTTCGCCTGGCTGCGCGTGCCGATGATGGTGACGACACTCCTGATCGCCGTCCCGACCGGAATCAAGATCTTCTCCTGGCTCGCGACCCTCTTCAAGTCGGTGCTGCACCTGAGATCGACGGCGATGCTGTT
>JBKPIY010000049.1:0-4696 GCA_046730475.1 Actinomycetota bacterium | reverse complement strand
ACGGCGGGCGATCCGAGGCTCGTCGAGAGCCTGCTCGCGAACCTGGTGGACAACGCCCTGCGATACAACGTGCCGGGCGGCCGGGTCGACGTCACGACGGCTGTCCGGGGCGGGCGCTCCCTCCTCTCGATCTCGAACACTGGCGCGGTCGTGCCCGCCGGCGCGGTGGAGCGGCTCTTCCAGCCGTTTCAGCGGCTCGGGAGCGATCGCACCCGCCGCCGCGACGAGGGCAGCGGACTGGGCCTGTCCATCGTCAAGGCGATCGCCGATGCCCACGACGCGACGGTCATCGCCCGTCCTCAGCCAGAGGGTGGCCTCCATGTCGAAGTGAGCTTTCCGGCCCCAGAGGTACCCGGGGACGGCAACGCGCCGAGCCCACACGCGCAGGCCGTACCGGATCGCGAAGCGGCCGCGGCCGCCGCGCACATCCCACCAAGCGTCGGCCACCGGTCCGCGAATGACAAGCCGAACGCCGGTCGGTTCGGCAACCCGACGTAACGCGTTCTTCTCCTCCGACCAACTACAGGCGTGGAGCAAGGCGAGCATCACGACGATGGAGGTCTGCGTCCCTTGGGCGGCTTCGAGGAACGGCTCCTTCGTGAGCTGAAGCGCCCCGTCGAGCTCGGTCTGGTCCCGTGGATGGAGGATTTCCGCTTCTGCCACCAGTCATGTGGGGGCGATATAGACCCGGGGCGCCTTCCTTCACTCATAGCGCGTAACGCGTGCGCCTGAGCGAGCGATCCTCGCCCCGTGCGCGACCTGTCCCGCTCGGAGCTCATCGTCTACGGCGCCGTGGCCGCGGCGCTGCTCGTGGTCGGGGCTCGCTGGGTGCTCGCGTCGGGCTCGCAGGCCTCGTCGGCGCCCCGCCGCCGGCTATTCGATGAGCGGCGGCGCCAACGGCTCCAAGGCGACCAGCTCGTTCAGCGCCGGATTCGCCTCGCCGCCCACGCCGGAATCTTCGTTGTCGTGATCTTCTCCAGCCCACAGCCCGACGCCGGCCAGCACTCGCGGGCGAGCGCCCGCGCTGGGCTTCGGCGGCAGGCGCCACCGAACCGCTGCGTACGAACACCGCTGTACGTCCCCCCGTCATCCGGAGTTACCACCGACGACGGGGATCGGTCCGCGGCTTGTGCCAGCGGCTGGCAGGCCTTGCTGGAGCAGCAGATCGAGCAGCAGCAGGTCCCTTAGCCGTCAATTGTTTGTGCCCATCCCCGTCCTGCGCCGGAGCATCGCGGGAGCCTTTCCTGGCCGCTTTAGGGGGAGACGGCGAATCCGAGGAACATGGACAACCGAGAGACAGCAACACCCGCAGCCAAGACGGGACCGCAGCGTGCCGAGCGGGGGGCCGAATGCTTCACCCGACTTACTGCTCAACGACCCTTGCAAGCGTTCGGGCGGGCATAACCCGGGCCTAGGCCACCGCGGTCGCTCATGGCGTCGCCGCGGCAGCCGGCGGCCCGGATGAACAACGTGCTTGGAAACGAGTGGCTACGGGTGATGCTGCGGACCACCCTGGTTGCCGGGCTGGCCCTCGTAGCCGAGCAGTCCCGGCGGCTGGTCCGCGGAAGCGGGAGCCGGCGCCGTGGCCATGAGGGCGCCGGTGGCCGCTGTCGCGAGGAACACCTTGAAACGCAGACGCATTGAGGATTCTCCTTCCCTGTCCCAGTAGTCCCGATTTCGCCCCGCGCCTGGGAACTCAAGCGGCTGACGACAAGACTGCGGTGGGTCCAGTTCTTTTCTTTCTGTAAGCGTCTGGGAGCGCCATTAGGGCACCACCCAACGAAACTCTTCGCAAAGTCGTTGTGCAGCGATAGCCTTGCGTCCGCCCCATCGTCTTGAACCCCCAGACGTCGCGCAGGAGCTCCTCCTTGGAGAACACCCGCCGCGGCTCGGAGGCGAGGGTCCGAAGGAGGGTGAACTCCTTGTTCGCGAGCTTCACCTCCCGCTCGGCCCACCCGCGCCCGCCGGGTGACCGGGTCGACCACGAGCTCCCCCACCCGAAGCGGCCCCTGGCGGCGCTCGGCGCCGCGCCCGAGCACCGCCCCGATCCGGACCAGGAGCTCCGCGTAGTGGAAGGGCTTAGTTACGCATTACTTGTTTGGCCCGGTCCTGGTGGGCATTGAGAGACCCGACTAATACTGCTGTCAGGTTCACTCATCTTGCCGGTGCCGGTGGAGTGACAGCTGGTCGAGATGGACGGGTTGCCGTTTTCCAGATCCCGCCGTTTCACCGCCCGGTGTCCGTCCCGGCCGGCTTTGCGCGACAGCCTCGCGTGGAAGGGGGAGCAGCGTCGGGTAACTTCTCAGGCTCGCTGAGCATCCCTCGGCGACGATCGGAGTCCCGATTGCCTCCCGTACGCCGTACCACGGGCTGCGCGTTGCTATGGCTGCGCGCCGATCTTCCGCGCGAGGATGCTCTCGCCTACTGGCGCGGCCCTCACGCACGACTGGTGGCCCGGGTTATTGGGTTAACGCAGCACGAGAAGCAGTGCCGGCTTTTGGCAGCGGTGGCCGGTCATTCGATGACGGGCCTGGCGATGGCGGGCGGCTCGCGGCCGGCGAGTAGCCACCCGGCCGCGGCCGCGCAGAGCGGCACGCCGACGACCGCGAGGGCGAGATAGAGGACGGGGACGTCGCTCAGATAGCCGAGGTCGTCGTGATACGTGGACGCGAGGGCGATGTAGGCGCCCGCGACGCCGAGGAGCGCGCCGAGGAGGGCGAGTGCGCCGGCGGTGGTGGCCGTCAGCGTGCGGCGGATGCCGGAGGTCGCTCCCGCGGCGGTGAGGGTGCGGAGGTCACCGGTGCTCTCGCCGCGGATCAGCCCGACGGTCATCGCCAGGATGGCGAGCGCGAGGAGGGCACCCGCGGCCGTCGCGATCGCCATGACCTCGGTCGGCGGGTTCTTCTTCCTGCGGACCTCGATCGTGAGGGCGGCTTTCGCCGCGGCATCGCGGGCGTTAGCGATCTGGTCGCTCGTCAGCGGGCGGCTCGACTCGACGAGCCAGCCGGCCGGAATCTGCTTCCAGCCATGGCGGCGAAGACCGTTGAGCGTGATGAAGTTCGCCGGATAGCGGCCGCTGTCGGCGCCGAAGAGATGCCGGCCGACCTCGATCTTCTGGACGTTCGTGACGGGGAACTCCCTGCGGCTGGTCATGCTCGGGATCGTGAGCTCGTTGGCCGCGATGCTCCGGTCGACGAGGAAGTCGGTGCGCGGATCGATCGTCTTGGGGTCGATTCCGAGGTACCTGAGCACCGCCGGGGTGGCGACATAGAGCTGGGACTGGCTCGTGTACGTCTTTCCGTTCTCGGACCGCCTCGTGAGCTCGATCGTCGGAAAGACGCGGGTATCACCGACGACCATAGGAGGCGTGCCCGGTTCCACCACCTTGCGGAGGGGAAGCATCGTCGCGTGGTCGAGTTGGGAGGCGATCTGCCGAGCGCCTGCGGTCAGCTTGTCGATCTGAGCGTGCGCGTCGACCGGGGTGAGCTCCCGAGCCTCGGACGGCCCGAGGTAGACCCGGATCTGTCGGTCGGAGAGGCTGGCCGGCTCACTGGCCCGCTTCGCCTCCTCGGCCGAGGCGATGACCACGACGGTCGCCCCGATCCCGAGCGCGAGCGTGACGGCGGCGAGCGCGGCTCCGGACCGGGCCTGATATCGGGCCAGGTCGCGGAGCGCGAGTCGCGGCGCGATCGAGACTCGCCCGGCCACCGCGGAGAAGGTGCGGATCGCCAACGGGCCGAGCAGTAGGCTGCCGAGGATCGTTGCCAGGAGACCGGCGACGATGAGCGCCGGCCTGTCTCGGTTGGACAGTGCGAGACAGCCGATGCCGACCGCGATCAGCGCTGCGGCCGCGATCGCCGAGTGTCGTGCCGGCCTCGGCTTCGGCGGTCGTCCCGAGAGCGCGAGGAGGACGGGGAGGCGCGCGACCGTTCGCCCTGGCCACCAGGCGGCGGCGGTCGCTCCGAGCACGGTGAGAACCGCGGCCAAAGCGATGAGCCCCCACGGCAGTCCGAGCCGGTCGATGCGATGGTCGACGGCGGTCTCGAGCGTCGGCGCGAATGCGACCCAGAGCGCGAGGCCCGCGATCGTCCCGATGACTGCGGCGATCGCCCCGACCACCGCGCCGTTGGTCAACAGCACGAGGCGGAGGTGCGTCTGCGTGGCGCCGACGGCAGCGAGCATGCCCAGCTGGCGGAGCCGCCTCTGCGCGACGACCGCGAACCCCGCTGCGGCAACCAGCGAGGCCAGGCCGAGGAAGACGGTGGCCACGGAGAACATCGCCAATGTCTCTCCCGCACTGCTGACGTCGTTTCCCTTTTCCATGGAGCCGGTGAAGGCCGAGCGGGAGCGCCGGGAGCGATCATCACCCTGGGATTGCAGGAAGGAGTCCATCGACTGCGCGCTCGCGTCGACGAGCACGGTGACCCGGTCCGGGTTCGCGGACGAGGGCGCGATGAGAGCGAACTCGTCGCTCAGCTTGCTCGGGTTCTCGACGATGCCCACGAGGTCCGTCGTCGCCCGTCGAGCGCCAGGGTCGACCCGATCTCGAGCCGCAGCGACTCCGCCACCCCGTCGGTGACGGCCACCTCGCGTGGACCCGCCGGATAGCGGCCCCGGCGGAGCGTGAGCAGGTCGTCGCTGTACGCGCCTCCCGGGACTTGTGACCGGTAGTCCAGCTTCTCGACGCTGCCGGGGA
>JBKPIY010000048.1:0-19224 GCA_046730475.1 Actinomycetota bacterium | reverse complement strand
GCTCGTTCCAGATCTGCCAGACGCGCACCGGACGGGCGGCCGCGCCGGGATGGTCGGCCTGGTAGAGGCTGGGATCGGTCCAGAACTGCCCGCCGCGACCGTACCGCTTCGCCGCCGCCTGCGCGAACGCCGCGAAGTCCGCCAGATGTGCGGCGTCCGGAGGCGTCTGGGGCGTGGACGCGACCCAGCCGGGGGATCCGTAGATGGTCGGCAGCACCCGGATGCCGTTCGCGGCGGCGTCGCCGATCAAACTGTCATAGCGCGCCCAGGCCTCGGGCGCCGCCGAGCTGGGCCCGAAAGGCTCTACGGCCTGCCACGACAGGTTGGTCCGGTAGGTCCCCACTCGGCCGCGGCCCATCAGGGCGAACTCAGCCGCGGTTGGGTCGTTGAACGCGATCGTTCCGAAGAACTGGCGCGGCGCTCCCGTGGACTTGAGCGCCGCCGTCGACTCAGCGGAGCCCGCGCCAATGATCGCGGTGGCTGCGATCGGCACGGCGAACATTGTGCGGACGATCAGCTTTCGCACGCCCTTCCTCATCTCGCTCGCCGGCTCGACCGTGATTTCAGGCTTGGGGGGCATCGCCGCCGGCACCGACGATCTCCCCGTCCGGCGTGGCGGGCGGCTCCCGCCGGGCCTCGCCGGTCGGGCTCCCGGGGCCGTCTCGAGGGGGCCTGCGGATCAAGATCATCCCCGCTCCAATCGCCAGGACCCCGGCGAGCAGGAACAGAACGATCGGATTGAGGATGGTGTCGGCGGGGCCCGACGAATCACCCCCGGAACCGCCGCCGGAAACCGGGCTCGAGGTCGAGCCGGCGTTAGGGGCACCGGTCGATCGCTGACCCTTGGCCCCCTGTCCGAGCGCCTGGTGGCCGGTCGCGGTCGGGACCTGGGGGAGGTACTCGCTGCCGGCGCTGTCCGCGCCGGCGGGTGCGGCGCTCAGGAGGAGGACGATCGGCACGAGGCCGACCAGGATCGCCGTGGCTTTGGGCGGAATGCTCAGCATCGGTCCAGCAGGCGAAGATACCGACGCGCGGCGATTGGGGCCGCGCGTCGAATGAGCTTCACGCTGAGACAACATGCGGGATGGGCCCTGGTTGCGGTGGCCCTGGTGGCGGCGGCCCTCGAGGACGGCTCGGTCGACCCGACGGCCTACGCGGTCGCATCGGTCGCGATCTGGGCCGCGCTCTTGGCCGGTCTCGTCAGCCGCTCCCTTCCCACCGTCAGGATCGGCACCCCCGCGATCGTCGCGGGCCTCTGCCTGGCGGGGGGCGCGGTGCTCACGGTCGCCTCGCTGGGCTGGGCGGCGAATCAGGGCGTCGCCTACGACGATGGGGTGAAGACGTCGGCGTATCTCGGGTTGTTCCTTCTCGCCGCCTGCACCGCCAGCCCCGGCGGCCGCCGAACCTGGCTCGCGGGGTTGACCGTGGGTCTCGGCGCGGTCGCGGTGCTGGCGCTCGCCAGCCGCCTCCAGCCCGAACTGTTTCCCGCCCTCAATCCCGTGCCAGGGGCGCTCTCGCGGCTCAGCTATCCCGTCGGCTACTGGAATGCACTCGGCGCCATGCTCGTCTTCGCGCTTGTCCTCCTGGCGTGGGGGGGAACGTCGGCGCCCGACCGGCGGCTCCGCGCAGCCTCGATCGCATTGATGCCGATCGCGGCGCTCGGGATCCGCTACACCGCCTCGCGCGGCGCCCTGGTCGCCGCCGCGGTCGGTCTCGCGATCCTGGTGGCGGCGAGCCCCGATCGCGGTCGCCAGCTCGTCGTGGCGGCGATCGGCGGCGCCGGCGGCGCAGCGGTGATCGTGGCGACCCACGGCATGCACGCGCTCGCCGATGCACTCGGCGATTCGACCGCGCGCACCCAGGGCGACTGGGCGACGGTGATCGTCATCGGCGCCGTGGTCCTCACGGCGGCGGTAGCCTGGCTCGCGGACGGCCGCCACCCGACGGTGCGATCCCCCGGTCGGCGGGCGCGGATCGCGATCGGTGCGGCGGCGGTCCTGGCGGCCGCGGGCGCGATCGCGATCGCGAACCCGGCCGAGCGCTTCCGCGAGTTCAAGCAGCCCCCGCCGCCGGGCCGGATCGAGACTGGCGCCGGCAGGGAGTTCGGGAGCAGCGGGCGCTGGCAGTTCTGGGGAGAGGCCGTCGACGCCTTCGAAAGTGCGCCGATCGCAGGGCTCGGCGCGGGGGGCTACGCGGACTGGTGGGCGCAGCACGCCCCGATCGACCTCTTCGTTCGCGATCCCCACTCCCTGTTCATGCAGCAGCTGGCCGAGTTGGGTCTGGTGGGGACCGCTCTGCTGGTGGGGTTCGTGGCGGCGGTGTTGGTTGCGGGCTGGCGTCACCTCAGGGCGGGCCGCGTGCCTGATCTCGCTCCGCTGGCCGCGGTCCTCGGAGCCGCAGTCGTCCCCGCGGCAATCGATTGGGGCTGGGCGATTCCCGCCGTGTTCGCGGCCCCCGTCGTGGCGGCCGGGTTGCTCACGTCCTCGTCGCCGGACCCACGCCCTCGCCAGGTCCCCTACGCACTCGGGGTGGCGACGGCATCGATCGCCTGGGTGGCGATGATCGCCGCCGGGCTCATCGTTCTGTCCCAGCTGAAGCTGGATCAGAGCCGAACCGCCGCCGCCGCGGGAAATTTTCAAGAGGCGGCCGCCCGAGCCAGCGAGGCCCATACGGTCGAGCCCTGGTCGGCGGACCCATACATCCAGCTCGCCCTGGTCGATTTGGCACGCGGCGATCCGACCGCGGGCCTCGCCGAGCTGAGGCGCGCGCGGGCCCGCGACTCGCAGGATTGGCGTCTGGCGCTGATTGAGGCTAGGCTTCAGCTCGCGCGAGGTGACAAGGCCGCCGCGCGCGAAGCGCTGCAGAGGGCTCATGAGTTGGGTCCGCGCCTACCTTTCCTCCGTGAACTCGGCTGAGCCGGAACGAACTCCGATGAGCGCTACTCGATGAGCGTCGACGAGGACGTGGGCGGGGGGCCGGCGGTGGAGTTGCGCGCCCACCCTCCGGCTCCGACGGTCGAGTCCGAGGCCGATTGGCTTCGCAACGTGCTTTCCGAGGCCGCGGCCGCGGCTCCGTCGCCGGCCAGGTGGTGGCGAGACGCCCGCCGGCGCAGGCTCCTGGCGCTCGCCGACTGTTGGGCGGGGGCGATTGCCCTCGCTGCGGTGGTCCCGCCCGAGCGGGCGATCTGGCTGATTGCATTTGTGCCCGTCTGGGTTCTGGTCGCGAAGCTGGTCGGGCTCTACGACCGTGACCACCGGGCGCTGCGGCATCTGACCGTCGACGAGGTTCCCGCGATCGCGGCGTGGAGCGCGATCGGGCTAATCGTGGTCAGCCTTCTCGGCCAACTCACCCCGGCGGGTGGGCTGGACACCAGCGAACTGGCGGTTGCGGTGGGGATCGCCTTCGGTGTCGATTTCGTCTTGCGGGCGCTGGCGCGCACGGCCTGGCGCTTGACGACGCCGCCCGAGCACGTGCTGCTGGTCGGCAGGGGGGACCTGGCCGAGGCGATGCGCCGCAAGCTCGAGCTCTTCGAAGACCTCCACATGCGAGCGATCGAGCCCGACCACGAGCGCGAAGGTATCGACCGCGTCATCCTCGCCCACGAACGGGTCGATGCGGGCCAGATCGCGCGCGTGGCCGATCTGTGCCGCCGCTACGAGGCGAAGCTCAGCCTGATCTCGCCCCTGCGAGGACAGGCGACGCCGCAGGGGATCTCCAAGCTGGCGGAGCTGCCCGTGCTCGAGTACGGGACCAGCGATGTCTCCCGCTCCACCCTGCTGTTGAAGCGCGCGCTCGACCTGATCCTGGGGATTCCGCTGGCCCTGTTGGCGCTTCCGCTCTTCCCGCTGGTGGCGCTGGCGATCTGGCTCGAGGATGGCCGCCCTGTCCTCTTCGTGCAGAGGCGCGCCGGCCTCAGAGGGGCGCCGTTCGACCTCCATAAGTTCCGGACCATGCGGGTGAACGCCGAAAGTGCCCTCGGTGACCTGGTTCGCGTCGACGAGCTGGCCGACCCGATGTTCAAGCTGCGCCGCGATCCGAGGGTGACGAGGGTGGGAAGGGTGCTGAGGCGGCTCAGCCTCGACGAGATCCCGCAGCTGTGGAACCTGGTGCGCGGCGACATGAGCCTGGTCGGGCCGCGCCCCGAGCAGCTCGAGATGGTCGAGCGGTACCGGCCCGAGCACCGGTTCCGGCTCGGCGTCAAGCCGGGCCTCACCGGCCCGATGCAGATTCACGGCCGGGGCGAGCTCACCTTCCAGGAGCGGCTTGCCGTCGAGCTCGACTACGTCGAGAACGTCTCCCTGGGCCGTGACCTCCGCATCCTCGCGCTCACCCCGGTCTCGGTGGTGCGGGGCACCGGGGCCTTCTGAGCAGCCCGCCCCCGTGAGCGCGCTGCCGCCGTGCCCAGCCTGCGGCGCGGGCTTGCGCCGGTGGCGGACGGCGACCGCCTCCGACTCCCGCGCCCCCCGCCCTCGCTACGAGCTGGCGCGGTGCGGAGGCTGCGGGACGGCCGTCACCCTCGACCCGCCCTCGCCCGAGGAGGCCGCGGCGCTGTACGAGGGGGGCGCCTATTCGACCCCGCCGGGGGCGATCGACGCCCTGATCGAGCCGCTCCGGCGGCTTGGGGAGACCGACCGGATGCGGGCGCTACGGGGGCTGCCGGCGGGCGCGAGGGTGCTGGAGCTGGGGGCCGGCGACGGGCGCTTCGTCGCTCGGATGCGCGCCGCCGGGCTTGACGCGCGGGGGGTCGAGCCGTCGCCGTCGGCGCGGGCGCGGGCTCGCGAGCGCGGGATCGAGCTGAGGGTCGCCGCCCCATGGGAGGCGGATCCGGCGAGTGGGCAGCGCACGGCCCGGCCGCCCGAGGACGCGATCGTGATCTGGCACGTGCTCGAGCATCTGCCCGACCCGGTGGCGACGCTCGGGCACGCCCGGCAGGCCCTGGGGTCGGGGGGGCGGCTGGTGGTCGCGGTGCCCAATCTCGCGAGCCTGCAGGCGCATCTGGGCGGCGACCGCTGGTTTCACCAGGACGTTCCCCGCCACCGACTCCATCTGACTCCGGTGGGCCTGATCGCGATGTTCGCCCGGGCGGGCTTGAGCCGCCCACGCCTCCGGCACCTGCTGGTGGAGCAGAATCCGCTCGGCATGTGGCAGACCCTCCTCAACCGGCTCACCCTCCGCCGCGACGTCGCCTTCGGCTTGGTCAAGCGGAGCCTGCCGCCGGCCCACGGCCGGGCCAGGCTCGACCCGGCGGTGACGGCGCTGGCGGCGCTGCCGCTGGCCGCCCTCGCGCCCGCACTGGAGCTCGCGGCGGGCCTGATGCGCCACGGCGGCACCATCGTCGCGGTCAGCGATCGCAGCTGCGGATGAAGAGGGGCGGCCCGTGAGCGTCTCCGCGACCGTGATCGTCCCGACCGTGAGCGCGTCGTTGGCGGAAAAGGCGCTCGCCTCGCTCGCCGGGTCCGGCGGAGGGTTCGAGACCCTGGTGGTCGACAACGGCACCGGCGCCCCGAGCCTCGGCGCCGCGGCGGCCAGGCTGGAGGGCGCGGAGGTGCTGCGGATGGAGCGGAACCTCGGCTACACCCGGGCGGTCAACCTGGCGGCGCGCCGCGCCCAGGGCGACGCCCTGGTGCTGCTGAACGACGACTGCGTGGTCGACGAAGCCTTCGTCGGGCGGATCGTCGCGGCGCTTGATCCAGCCGCCGGCGCGGTGATGGCGGCGGCGGCGTTGCGCGACGCGCGCCACCCGGGCCTGATCGACTCGGCGGGGATGGAGCTCGATCGCACCCTGCTCGTCTTCGACTACCTGAACGGCGAGCCCATCGAGATCCTCGAGCGGCCGGTCGCCGACCCGGTCGGTCCTTCGGCGGCCGCGGCGGCCTTCTGGCGCGAGTCCTTTCTCGCCGCCGGCGGCTTTGACGAGGAGCTGTTCGCCTACTGGGAGGACGTCGATCTGGTGCTGCGGCTGCGGCGCGACGGAGCCAGTTGCCGCCTCGCCCGGGACGCCCGCGGCGTCCACCAGCACTCCGCCACCCTGGGCCCCGGGTCGGCGTCCAAGAACTACCTGATCGGCTTCGGCCGTGGCTACCTGCTGCGGAAGTGGGGGGTGGTGCCGCGGAGGCTCCCCTCGGTGCTCGCACGCGATCTCGTCATCTGCGCGGGCCAGGCGATGGTCGACCGAAACCTCGCCGGGGCCCGGGGCAGGCTGCGCGGCTACCGCGCAGGCAGGCGTCTCGAGCCCTACCCGGCCGACGGCGTGCTCGGTTCGCCCCCGGGCCTGGCCGAGACGCTTGCACGCCGCTGGCGCCGCCGCGCCCGCCTGCGCGCCGCCGGATCATGAGCCGGGCGGGCGCCGCCGTTGCCCCGGCGCGCGGGGTGGGCTACTCGCCCGTCGCCGGGCGCCTCAGCCGCATCCGGGCGAGCCCGCGGCCGAGCGCGCTTCCGATCGCCGAGATCGCCAGTTTCACCCCGATTCCGAGGTAGACGGCGACGTTCACCGGCCACGGGCGCTCGGCCGCGTAGTGCTGGCGATAGAAGCGATACATGCCACGGTGAAAGGCGCAGTTGAGCCGGAGGGCGCGGTTGGCGCCGGTTGTCCCGCCCTTGTGGTGGATAACGGTCGCCCCCGGCTCGTAGAAGGTCGTCCAGCCGGCCTCGGCGAGCCGGTAGCAGAGGTCGAGATCCTCCATGTACATCCAGTAGCCCTCGTCGAGCCCGCCCACCTGGTCGAGGGCCTCGCGCCGAATCAACATGAAGGCACCGTTGACGGCGTCGACGGGTCCCGCGTCGACGCCCGGGGCGCGGTAGGCGGCGAGCGCCCCGCGGGCGGCGGGGTGCCGACCCACTCCCGTGAAGTGCCCGAGGGCGCTCAGCGGGGTGGGGAAGGAGCGCTTGGCGGCGTGGTCGAAGGAGCCGTCGGGGCGCTCGAGCCGCACTCCGACGACTCCGACCCGGGGGCGCTCGTCGAACGCGGCCAGCGCCACGTCGAGGGAGCCGGGGGTTATCCGGGTGTCCGGGTTGAGCAACAGGACCCATTCCGCGCTTCCCGAGGCGATCCCCCGGTTACTGGCCGCGGCGAAGCCGAGGTTGCGGTCGTTGGCGATCAACTCGACCTCGGGAAACTCGCGGGCGACCATCTCCGCCGTCCCGTCCGCGGAGGCGTTGTCGACGACCACCACCCGCGCTCCGCCCTCCGGCGGATTCGCGCGGATCGAATCGAGGCAGGCGCGGAGGAGCTCCCGGCTGCGGAAGGCGACGATCACCAGATCGAGGCGCGGAGCGCTCACCGCGTGCGCTCGAGGCCGGCGGTCATCGCCTCGTCTCCTGCCCCGCCGGATCGGGGGGAATCCTCGCGTCCGCCCTCAGCACGCGCGACGGACGCCGCCGCCCGGCCGCCAGCGAGACGATTCGCCGGCAGAGGATTCCCCCGCCCAGGTGCGCCTCGAGGTCCATGGTCTCCGTGCGTCCCCAGAGGCGCCGCACCCGGCGGCCGAGCAGCCAGACGAGGCCACCGATGCTGGTGTCGGAGGAGAGGAAGCGGCGCAAGGCGCGGCGTTTGCGAGCCGCCATCCTGTCCCAGCAGCGGAGCCGCAGGACCTCACCGAAGAGCCGCTTCTGGGTCCAGCCGTAGTAGTAGACGGTCATCGCGGCCGTCGCGAGCACGTGCACCCGGTCGAGCAGCCTGCGACGGAGCGACGGAACCGCGGGGTTGGCTCCGGCATGGCCGATCACGGCCCCCTCGTGCTGGACGTAGTCGTAGAGGGGCTCCTCGACGTAGGCGATCCGTCCCCGGGCGAGTGCCACCAGCGCGAGCCAGTGGTCGTGGTAGGGATTGCCCACCCGCGGGGGGAAGGGAAGCAGGTCCTCGAGTAGCTGACGCCTGAACAGGGAGGCCGCCCCGGTGACCGTGTTGGCGATCAGAAGCGAGCCGAGGTTCTCGTAGTTCGTCGGGCGCGCGGTCCAGTAGGACGGGTGGATCACCCGTCCCTCGGGGTCGACGATTCGAGCGTCGCTATAGGCGAGCTCGACACCCTCGTCCATCCGCCCCAGCAACAGCTCGAGCTTGTCGGGGTTCCAGCGGTCGTCCTGATCGCAGAGCGTCACGTAGTCGGCCGAGGGCGGGACCATGGCCAGGGCCCGCTCGAAGTTGCCGTAGAAGCCCAGCCGGCGATCGTTGCCGGAGACGGCGAAGCGATCGTCACCGCCGACCTCATCGAGCAGCGCCCGGTAGAGCTCGGAGCGGGAATGGTCGTCGCTGATCACGCACACCCAGTTGCGGTGCGTCTGCTTTCTGAGCGAGTCGAGCTGGCGCTGGAGCAGCTCCGGCGGGGGGTTGTAGGTGGCCATGCAGATCGCGACCCGCGCGCCGCCGGTGCGGGGGAAGACCGGCTCCGAGGCGTCGGGGCGCTCGAGCGCCGGGTCGAGGCGGAGGCGACCGAGCGACGCCCTCGCCTCACGCCCGTCGGCGAGCGTCGCCACCAGGCGAACCTCGGCTTCCTCGAGGCGCTCGCGCGGCGCCACGGTCGGTACCGCGACGAACCCGCTGCGGTAGGCGACCCGCCCGGCCCCGTCGAGGCTCTGGCCGAACACCGCCCCCTCCTTGCCGAGGCGATCGAACACGTCCGCGCGGGGCATCCGGATGTGGGAGGCACCGGTGCGCACGCCTCCCACCTCGACGGCGAGCCCCCTGGTATCAGCCCCGGGGTGGTAGGCGTAGCCCGCGACCACGAACGCGGTGCCGCGACCGACCGCGAGCCGGTCTGGAGGGCCGATCTCGAGCTTCGCGATCAGCCCTTCGTCGGCCTGCTCCGTCACCTACAGGGCTCCTCGTGCACGGCGGGCCAGTATGCCAGGGCCCCGCCGCTTCGCCGGCTGCCTCAGTGCTTCAGGACGAGGCCGAGGAAGCGCTTCGTCCGCTCCTCCTTGGGGCGGTCGAGCACCTCCTCCGGCTCGCCCTCCTCGACGATCTCGCCGTCGTCCATGAGGACCACCCGGTCGCCGACCTCGCGCGCAAACCCCGTCTCGTGGGTGACCACGATCATCGTCATGCCCTCGTCCGCGAGCTTTCGGATCACGTCGAGCACCTCCTTGACCAGCTCGGGGTCCAACGCGCTGGTGACCTCGTCGAAAAGCATCAGGTGCGGGTCCATCGCCAACGCCCGGGCGATCGCGACCCGCTGCTGCTGCCCGCCCGTGAGCCGCTCGGGATATTCCTCGAGCTGGTCCGCGAGGCCGACGCGCTTCAGCAGCGCCGCGGCGTTCGTCCGCGACTCGCCCTCGCCCCGCTTCAGGACCTTCTGCTGCGCCAGAGCGACGTTCTCGATCGCGCTCTTGTGCGCGAACAGGGTGAGCTGCCGGAACACGATCCCCACCCGGCGGCGGACGAAGCCGAGATCGCCGGCGGTGTCCGAGCCCGTGATCTTCTTGCCCTCCAGCAGGATCGTCCCCTCGTCAGGCGGCTCCAGGAGGTTGATGCAGCGAAGCAGGGAGCTCTTGCCCGACCCGGTTGGCCCGAGCACGCACACCACCTCACTGCGGCCGACCTCCAGATCGATGCCCTTCAGCACCTCGCGCTCGCCGAAGCGCTTATGGATCCCCCTCAAGGTCAACATCGGTTCCAACGACTAGGCCCCCACGATCCCGCGCTGGTACTTGGCCTGCTGGATCGGGGTCAGACGATCGACCATCCGAGCGAGCGGGAGGGTCACGGTCAAGAAGAGAACGGCAGCCATGGTGAGCGCGGAGACATTGAGACTCTCCGCCTGGATGTCGCTGCTCACGCGCACGACCTCGTTGGCCGAGATCACCAGGACCAGGGGGGTGTCCTTGATCAGGGCGATCAGGTCGTTCAGAAGCGGGGGGATCACCGCGCGCGTCGCCTGGGGCAAGATCACGTATCGCACCGCCTGGGCGCGGCTCATTCCGAGCGAGCGGGCAGCCTCCGTTTGCCCACCGGGAACGGCCTCGATCCCCGCTCGGTAGACCTCGGCCATGTAGGCGCCGTAGGCAAGGGTGATCGCCATCACCCCATACCAGAAGGGATCGGGCTTTCCGAACCACTGAGGCATCCCGATGAAGCTGAGGCTGCCGGTGAAGATGACCGGCAGGCTCCCGGAGATCATCAAGATGATCACCAGAAGCGGCACCCCGCGCAAGACGTCGACATAGGCGATCGTCAGGAGCCGCACCGGCGCACCGGCCCTACCCGGCGTCTGCCGGAGGGCGGCGAGGATCAGACCCCAGACCAGAGCCAGCACCCCACCCACGACCGACAGCTCGAGGGTCGTCCCGAAACCCCTGAGAATCTCCGAGAGGTGGTCGCCGACGACGTTGAAGTCGAAGTACTGGTGAAGGAAGACGTCCATCTCTCCTCCTGGGGTCGCTTCCGGGAAGAATCCAGCCAGTCACCCCGTTGCCTCCGGGCTGCCGCAGGATGATCAGGCGGGGAACCGATATCTTCTCAGTGCTCTCGACGAGCCCGCCGAGGGCTGGCTCACAAGACGAGGAGGAAGCACTGAAATGAAAGCGACCCGTAGCCTGAGGATCGGGCTAGCGGCTTGTGTCGCCGTGGCGAGCGTCGCGGTGGTTGCCGGCTGCGGCGGCGGCAACAACAACGGCGGAACGACGACCGCGCCACTGACCGCGACCCCGGGCATCAATGTCCCGGTCGACCAGAGCATCGCGTCCCAGGTGCCGGAGTCGGTCAAATCGAGCGGCACGCTCTCGGTCGCGGCCGACGCAACCTACCCGCCCGACGAGTTCATCGCCTCGAACGGTTCCACCGTGATCGGGATGGACGCCGATCTCGCCAAGGCCTTGGCCCAGGTGATGGGCCTGAACGCCGACGTCAAGAACGTGACCTTCGACGCGATCCTCCCGGGTCTCGCCGCCAACAAGTACGACCTCGGAATGTCCTCCTTCACGATCACGAAGGAGCGCGAGAAGACGGTCGACTTCGTCAGCTATCTGACCGCGGGAACCTCCTTCTACGTGAAGGTGTCCGGGGGTCCGAACATCACTTCCCTGGCCGACCTCTGCGGGCATTCGGTCGCGGCCGAGCGCGGCACGACCCAGGCCGCCGACGCGACCGCGCAGGACAGTAAGTGCAAGGCGGAGGGCAAGTCGGGGGTTACGCTGAGCGTGTTCCCCGACCAGAACGGCGCGAACCTGGCGATCTCGAGCGGGCGGGCCGAGGTCGGGATGGCCGACTCGCCGCCCGCGGCCTACCTCGTCGAGCAGTCCAACGGCCTGTTCAAGCTGTCCGGAAGCCCGTACGGCGCCGCGGCCTACGGCATCGCGATGCCGAAGGGCAGCGGTCTGGCGCAGCCGGTGCTCGGCGCGATGAAGGCCGTGATCGCGGACGGCACCTACAGCAAGATCCTGGCGTACTGGGGGCTCCAGCAGGGAGCGATCTCGAACCCGCAGATCAACCCCACGAACGTGCCGCCAAGCTAAACGGGAGGACCCGGCGCCGTGGAATCAGCCGGCGCGACCGAAGAGAAGACGCGGACGAGACCGCCTGACGAGATTCAGGCGGTCCCCGTCCGCCACTACGGCCGCTGGCTAGCGGCCGCGATCGTGGCGGTCCTCGTAGCCGCCCTGATCAAGTCGGTGGCGACCAATCCCCGCTTCGAGTGGGACGTGGTCGGTGACTTCCTCTTCGACAGCCGCATCATCGACGGGATCAGGATCACGCTGGAGCTGACGGTCCTGGCGATGGTGATCGGGATCGTCCTCGGGATCATTCTGGCGCTGCTGAGGCTCTCGCCGAATCCCCTGCTGAAGACGACGAGCTGGTTCTACATCTGGTTCTTTCGCGGGACCCCGGTGCTCGTCCAGATCCTGCTCTGGAACAACATCGCCGCCCTCTACCCGTCGATCGGGCTCGGGATCCCGTTCGGCCCCCAATTCGTGCACCTGGACGGCACTAAACTGATCACACCGTTCGTCGCCGGCATGCTCGGCCTCGGCCTCAATGAGGGCGCCTACATGTCGGAGATCGTGCGCGCCGGGATCATCTCGGTGGAGGAGGGCCAGACCGAGGCAGCGCAATCGCTCGGGATGACCCGGCTGCAGACGATGCGCCGGATCGTCCTGCCGCAGGCGATGCGGGTGATCATCCCGCCGACGGGCAACGAGACGATCTCGATGTTGAAGACGACCTCGCTGGTCGCCTTCATCGCCCTCGGCGACCTGCTCTACAGCGCCCAGCTGATCTACGCCGTCAACTACAAGATCATCCAGCTCCTGCTCGTCGCCAGCGCCTGGTACCTCGTCTTCACCTCAGTGTTGACGGTCGGCCAGTACTACATCGAGCGCCACTTCGGCCGGGGCGCCACCCGCGCACAGGCGCTGACCCCCTTCCAGCGGATTCGGGAGAACTTCTGGCCTCGCCACGTCGGGCCCGAGGAGATCCTCGACAAGGCGCCGGGCGCGCGGATCCCCGGCGGGGAGGAGCACCGATGACCGAGCCGATGGTGAAAGCGGAAAGCGTCCGCAAGCGCTTCGGGCGACTCGAGGTCCTGAAGGGCTTCTCACTCGAGGTGGCGCCCAGCGAGGTGACCTGCCTGCTCGGCCCCTCCGGATCCGGGAAGTCGACCTTCCTCCGCTGCATCAACCACCTGGAGAAGATCGACGGCGGCCGCCTCTGGGTGGACGGAGCGCTGGTCGGCTACCGACAGTCCGGTAACAAGCTCTACGAGCAGCGGGAGTCCGAGGTGGCGAAGGACCGCGCCGAGATCGGAATGGTCTTCCAGCGCTTCAACCTGTTCCCACACATGACCGTGAGCGAGAACGTGATCGAGGCGCCGACGCGGGTCAAGGGTATGCGGAAACGCCCCGCGCTCGAGCGCGCGCACGAGCTCCTGCGCCGAGTCGGGCTCGAGGACAAGATCGACGAGTACCCGAACCGGCTCTCAGGCGGTCAGCAGCAGCGGGTCGCGATCGCCCGCGCGATGGCGATGGACCCGAAGCTGATGCTGTTCGACGAGCCCACCTCGGCGCTCGACCCCGAGCTCGTCAAAGAGGTGCTCGACGTGATGCGCGCGCTGGCGCTGGAGGGAATGACGATGATCGTCGTCACCCACGAGCTCGGGTTCGCCCGCGACGTCGGCGACAAGGTCGTGTTCATGGACCAGGGAGTGATCGTCGAGCAGGGGAAGCCCAGTCAGTGCCTCGACAACCCGAAGCACGAACGCACCCGGCGCTTCCTCGGTCTCGTCACCGAACACTGACCACTACTTCACTTTCTGAAGTAATATCCTGGGTCCAGTGGCGCTAGATGACCCGCTCCTGAATCGTCCGTGCGGCGGCCACTTCGAGAACATCCTCGAGGCGATCGGCAATACGCCGCTGGTCGAGCTGCCGCGCCTTTCGCCCAAGCCCGGGGTCCGGATCTGGGCGAAGCTCGAGGGCCGCAACCCGACCGGCTCCGTCAAGGACCGGGTGGCGAAGTACATGATCGACGACGCCGAGGAGCGCGGAGCGATCGCGCCCGGCCAGACCCTGCTCGAGCCGACCTCCGGCAACACCGGGATCTCCCTGGCGATGATCTGCCGCCGCAAGGGCTACCCGCTGAAGGTGGTGATGCCCGACAACGTCACCGAGGAGCGGACCGAGCTGCTTCGCATGTACGGCGCTGAGATCGTCTACTCCGAGGGCGCCAAGGGCTCCAACGGCGCCGTCGAGCTGGCTTTGGACATGGCCCAGGGCGACGCCTCCTACTACATGCCCTATCAGTACGGCAACGAGGCCAACCCGCGCGCCCACTACGAGGGCACCGCCCCCGAGATCCTCGACGAGCTCGACGATGTTGCCGCCTTCGTCGGCGGGCTCGGCACCGGCGGCACCCTGATGGGCAACGGCCGCCGGCTCAAGGAGCACGACCCCGACACCAGGATCGTCGCCGCCGAGCCGATGCAGGGCGAGCTGGTCCAGGGCCTTCGCTCCCTCGCGGACGGGTTTATCCCGCCGATCATCGACCTGTCACTGCTCGACCGGAAGATCATGGTCTCGAACCGCGACGCGATCATCTGGACCCAGAAGCTGCTGCGCGAGGAGGGCCTGTTCGCGGGCGTCTCCGCCGGGGCGATCGCCTACGTCGCCGACCGGATCGCCGGCGAGCTCGACGGGGGCAACGTCGTCTTCCTCGTTCCGGACGACGGCTGGAAGTACCTCTCCTCTGGCGTCTACACCAGGCCGGTGGAGGAGCTGGAGGGGATCGACTCCACCGTCTGGTGGTAGCGCCGTCCGCGGCCGCCCCCGCTCCACCGAAGGCGGCGCTCGAGCGCGTCTCGGCCAGGGCTCGCATCCTGCTCGCCGGCTACGAGCCGCCTGGTTTCGAGGAGGTCCCGGGACGGGACGCCGCCCTCTTTCTCACCGCGATCGACCACCGCACCGGCTACCGGCGCGCCCACCGGGTCGACGGGCTCGGCCCGTACGAGGGAAGCGCGCTCCTGTGGGCGCTAGGGTTGGCAGCAGAGCGCCGGCGTCCGGGGATCCTGGGCGCTCGCTCGCTCGCCGAGGTCACGGACGCCGAGGTCGCCGAGCTGCTCGCGATCGACGGCGAAGCGATCGCCGGGCCAGCGGAGCGCGCCCTGCTCTGGCGCGACCTCGCGGCGGGGCTCCTCGGTCGCTATCGGGGCGAGGCGGCCGAGCTGATCGCTGCCTCCGAGGGGCGTCTCGCCGGTCCCGGGGGAGCGCTCGCGCGCCTGGCCGAGTTCGGGGCCTTCTCGGACCCCCTCCGGAAGAAGAGCTTCCTCGTCTGCAAGGTATGGGAGCGCCGCCGATGGCTCGAGGTCGGCGATCCCGAGAGGTGGGAGGTGTGCGCCGATAACGTCCTGATGCGACTCGCGCTTCGCGCCGGCCTGGTCTCGCCCGGCGGCGTCGAGGAGGTTCGCGCCGCGACCAGGGAGGCTTGGAAGCGGGTCGCCGCTGAGGTCGGGGTTGCGCCCCCGATCCTCGACGACCTCCTCTGGGAGCGCGGCCGGGACGATCCCGACCTGCTCGGCGTCGAGGGCGGTTACATCCTCGAGCCGCCCCGGGCGCCGCGGGTCCACTTCTACTAGTGGACCTGCCCCGGCGCTCGGCGCCTTCGGCGCACCGAGCCCCGACCGAGCCTGGACCGAGTGCACTAGCCTCGGGCCGGTGCGAATCCCGAAAGCGATCTTCGAGGGGATGGTCCGGCACGCCCGCGAGGAGGCGCCGAACGAGTGCTGCGGGCTGATCGGCGGCGCCGACGGGGCGGCGACGACGCTGTACCGGGCCCGAAACGCCGAGGCGAGCCCCCTCCGCTACAACCTCGACCCCCAGGACCAGTTCAGGATCATGCGCGAGATGGAGGAGCGGGGCGAGGATCTGGCGGCGATCTACCACTCGCACACTCACAGCCCCGCCTATCCCTCCCAGACCGACATCAACCTCGCCACCTACCCGGACGCCCTGTATCTGATCGTCTCCCTCGCCGATCCCCAGCAGCAGCTTCGCGGCTTTCGGATCACGGACGGCGAGGTGAAGGAGGCGGACCTCGTCATCGAGTGAGGACCCCGGCGGCGAGGGCGCTCTCGCCTGCCCGCGTTGCGGCCGTCGCCACGGCACGGACGAGCGCTTTTGCGAGACCTGCGGGATGCCGCTGGTGTTCGCCGACGAGCGCGAGCGCGAGCCCTCGAGCCAGGCTCACGCGATCGCCCGGAAGGTGAGGCCGCGGTACAGCCGCGGCGATCTCACCAAGGTGACCGGTGCCCGCAACCTCGCCGAGGCCGAGCTGGTCCAGGGGCTCCTCCTGGAGCAGGGAATCCCGTCGGTGCTCCGCCGCACCCGGGGATTCGACGTCCCCGACTTCCTCGCCGCGGGGCCCCGTGACGTGCTCGTCCCCGCCTCCGGATACGAGCAGGCCAGGGAGCTCCTCCGAAACGCGGACCTCCTCACCGCCGAGGCAGAGCCCGGATCACTGCCTGGGATCGGCTCGCCCGCCCGGCTCGCGCTCGGCCTCCTGGCCGCCGTTGCGCTCGCGGCCCTGATCGTATGGCTGCTGTACCTGTGGAGCCCCCATCTCGGCTGAGCGACGCCGAGGCAGGCGCGGCATGGCGAGCTCCTCGAGCTCGAGCTCGGCGAGGGTCGGCTCGTCCGAGCTCGGGTAGATCATCTCGTCGAGCTGCTCGCGCCAAGCACGCTCGACCTCCCGCAGCGGCGCCTCGAAGGCGAGCTCGAGATTGCCGCGAGCGCCGTCGCGGCGAAGGCGCGAGACCAGCAGCAGGCACGCCTCCGGCCCGCGGTGTCGGTCGAGGAGCTCGAAGACGGTGCTCCCGAGGATGATCGCGTCCCGACGGGAGGGGGGGAACCGCGGCCGGTCCCCCTCCCGCAACCGGGTGATGACGGCGGCTCGGAAGAGCGAGGACTGGCCGCTGAAGTACACGGCGCCGCCCTCGACCAGCCAGGCCCATCGCAGGTAGGCGAGGAAGCGGCGCGGAGTCCACACGGGCGGCAGCTGGTCGTTGTTGGCGGCGAGGACGAGCTGGGTGTAGAGGCGCTCGGCGGTGCCGCGCAGCGCCGTCAGCGAGTCCTCGCCGGCGGCCCGCCGCTCGGTCCACTCGTCGTTGAGGACATGGATCTCGCCCGACATCGGCCACCCAGCCAGGTAGCGCCGCCCGGCCGGCGCCGACGACCAGCGGACCGCGGGGAGGAGGGGGTGGGCGGCCGACAGCCAGGCGGGATTGTCGTGGATGACGATGGTGACATCGCCCGGGACTTGCTCGAAGCGGTCCTCCAGGCGCAGCCGCTGCTCCTCGAGCCGGTCGAGGATCCGCTGGGCGCAGGTGATGTCGGCGTCGTCGTGGCGGGCGGTGAAGCTCAGCGACTCGGTCTCGATCCAGGTCACCGATGCGAGCGTAGCTAGCGCCGGGGCTGAACCGCCGAGCGGCGCTCGACTCACCCGCCCGTCTCGGCCTCTCGGGCGTGGGCGCTCTCCAGCTCGAGCTCCGTGCTCACCCCGAGCGAGAGCAGGGCCTGATGGGCGGCTTCGATCCCGTCCGCGGGGATCACCGCTCGGGCCAGGGGGGCCGCCTCGGCGACGGCCCGGGCGGGGTCGAAGAGGAAGGTGAGGGCGCCCACAGCGGTGAGCTCGACGGGGCGGCTTCCGGACCGGATCGTCACCGTGCCGCGCTCGCCGCGCGCGCAGCGGACCGCCTGAAGGCTCGCCTCCGTCGGGACGAGCTCGGCCGCGGCCTCGACCAGCTCGCAGGCGGCGGGCGTGAGGCTCCAGGTCCCGACCAGGGCGCCGACGGCCTCGAGGCCTGCGATCCGCTCCAGCACCTCCGAGGGGGTGAGCTCGCCGTCGCAACCGGGGCCATACACGGCGCCGAGCGAGGGGAGCCTGTCGGCGAGCGAGGCGGCCGCGGCGAGCATCACCGCGTCGCAGAGCGGGCTCGCCAGGCCCGGCTCGTGACCGTGGGCGAGGACGTCGCCGCCGACGTCGAGCGCCACCACCAGGTCGCAGTCGAGCTCCGCGGCGGCGGCCACGATCCCCTCGGCGGTCGCCGCCGGCCCCCCGGTGATGTCGAGGAGCGCGACCGGCCGCCCCAGGTGCCCCGCCATTCGCGACTCGGCGAAATGCGCCCCCTCGGGCGTGGTGGTATCGGCGTCGGCGAGCACGGCGGCATCGCCCACCCGGCGACCGCCGCGGATCTCGGCCATCGGGCGAGGGCCGGGGTGGGGGTCGATCGGGGTGCGCTCCCAGGCGACTCCGCCGAGCTCCCATCCGGTCCCGAGCGCCTCGCAGAGCTCGGACAGGGCGAGGGCGCCGACCACGTCGCCGCCCCCGCCCATCCCGATCAGCAGCGCCCGGCCGGCGCCGGCCAGCGCTTGCGGCAGCGAGGGAGGAGCCTCGGTCAGGCCGGGACGGGCTCGCCCTGACAGGCCTCGCGGATCGCCGCCGAGGCCCGCTCGAACTCCTCGTCGGCCATCACCGGCGTGCCCTCGAATGGGAGCTCGCGGTCGATCTCGACCCAGGAGCGGCAACCGTGATACTCGTCCTTCACCCGCACGGTCACCGGCCGCGGAATCCGATGGACCCGCAGGAGGAGGACGTGAAGGGGATGGCGCCGCTTCCAGGCGAGCCGCTTCTCGGCGTAGTCGGACGTCCACACGTGGAAGGGGGTGAGGGCCTCGACGACCCGGCGGTCGTCGGTGGTGAAGTGATCGGCGATCTCCGCCCAGGCGCGGATCCGGACCCGGTCGGGCTGCGGGATCCCGCCGTCCTGGAGCAGCGCCCGCGGCGGTGGCTCCTCGTCGGGCCAGACCCCCTCCTCGAGCGCTCGGCGAAGCTCGGGGTGATGCGACTCCCGCACCAGGTCGTTGCGCTGGTGGTCGAACGTGGGGTAGAGGAAGAACCGCTCGTGCTCGACCTCGAAATGCTTGTTCTCCTCGCGGATGCCGCCCTTACGCAGGGTCACGAGCTGCTCACCCTCGGCGAGCGCTCGCACGGTTACGGCCCACTCCTTGAACGCGATAGGCATGATCGGGTTTCGTATTGCAGAGGGCGCCGGGATGCCCGTCGGGGCACCGGAGCCGCCGTGGGGGGGAAGCGCCAGTGTAGACCACGAGTTCCCGTTTGACAAGCCTTGTGACACATCATCACAAACTCACAGTCCTTATCTGTAACTACGTGAATCCCTTTGCTGATGGGGTTCGATCCCTGGCCGATCAGCCAGTCACGCCGTGATCGAGGAGCGCGGGCCGGACCCTGCTCAGGGCCGTCAACCGCCCCCGGGAGGGCCGTAGCCGCCGCCCCCGGGGGTCTCGACCCGGAGCCTGTCCCCCTCCTCGAGCACCCCGGCGGCCTTGCCCGGGATCCGCTCGCCGTTGATCGAATCCCTGCCCCGCTCGCCGGGCGCGCCTCCGGCCCGACCCCGGGGAGCGTGCCGACGGCGCTCCGCGATCAGGGAGAAGCGCATCGGGGCCAGCGCCTCGAGCTCACGGACGATCCCGTCGCCGCCGCGGTAGCGACCGGCGCCACCGGAGCCCCGGCGGACCGACAGCTCGGTCACCCGCAGCGGAAACTCGCTCTCGAGCGCCTCCACCGGCGTGTTCAGGGTGTTGGACATCGCGACGTGGACCGCGTCGGGGCCGTCGGCGTCAGGGCACGCGCCCAGCCCCCCCCCCAAACGCGCGTAGTATGTGTACCTCACGCCCCCCCCGGGGTGGTTGTTCATCCTCCCCAGGCCCACACCCGGGACC
>JBKPIY010000047.1:0-38122 GCA_046730475.1 Actinomycetota bacterium | reverse complement strand
CCTTGGTGAACTGGGCGAACGAGCCCCACGTCGTCTCGTAGCCCCAGATCAGCTGCGAGGGCGCCGCGAGCGGGTCGAGGCCGTGGACCTCGGGGTCCTCGTAGGAGGCCTGGTTGCAGTGGATCACGACCTCGTCGCCCGGCTTCCACTTGGTGACGCCCTCGCCGACCTTCCAGACGATCCCGGAGGCGTCGGAGCCGCCGATGTGGTGGCCCCACTGCTCGTGGTCGCCGTAGCCGAACACCGACACGGGCTTCCCGAGCGCCGCCCAGACGTTGTTGAAGTTGACGCCCGCGGCCATCACCCTGACGATCACCTCGAAGGCGCCCGGCTCCGGCACCTCGATCTCCTCCACCTGGAAGGCGTCGCGCGGCTCACCCTCGCGCTCGGGACGGATCACCCAGGCGGCCATCTTCTCGGGCAGGGTGCCGGGCTCGACGTCGAGCTTCGAGACCTCGGCGATGTCTACGGCCACGTTCCTCCTCAGCGGTCGCGGTAGGAAGGGGGTTCGGACCGGGGCAATCCTAGTCGAGGGCAATTCCGCAGGCGCGGCAGAATTCCCGAGGTGGAGGTGACGACGCTCACCGACGGCGGCCAGCCCGCCGAGGAGGTGGCCGGCTGGATCGCCGCCTTCATCCGTCCGGCCCGCGCCCGGCTTGAGATTGCGCTGTACGACGTCCGGCTCCCGGGCCCGGCCGGCGAGGCGATTGCCGCCGAGCTGCGGGCGGCATCGGGGCGCGGGGTCAAGGTTCGGCTGATCTACAACCTCGAATGCGGCCGCCCAGCGGCGCTCCACCCGCCCCCGTCGACCCGTCCGGACATCCTCGAACAGCTTCCGATCGAGGCGCGGGCGATCTCCGGGATCCCCGACCTGATGCACCACAAGTACATGGTCCGCGACGGCGAGGCCGTCCTCACCGGATCGACAAACTGGACGATCGACTCGTGGACCCGGGAGGAGAACGTGATCGCGACCGTGGAGGCTGACGTGATCGCGGCGGCCTACGTCGACAACTTCGAGGAGCTGTGGAAGCGGCGCGACGTCGAGCACAGCGGGTTCGGCAAGCCGCGCCTGCTCGACGCGGACGGGACCCGGATCCGTGCCTGGTTCGCCCCCGGCCACGGCCACGAGCTCTCCCAGCGGATTGCCACAGAGATCGGTTGCGCGCGCCGCCGGGTCCGGATCGCCTCCCCCGTGATCACCTCGGGACCGGTGCTCTCCACCCTGGCTGAGCTGGCGACCCGGGGCGCCCCGGACGCCGCCGGGGCGGTGGACGAGACCCAGACCGACGCCGTCTTTCACCAGTGGCTCGAGGACGGCCACTCGCCCTGGAAGATCCCCCTCCTTGCCGCGGTCCTGCAAGGGCTGCCGTTCGCGGGCAAGCCGTCGACTCCGTGGAGCGCGGACAGCGTCCACGACTTCATGCACGCCAAGGTGACGGTCGCCGACGACGTCGTCTTCCTCGGGTCCTTCAACCTCTCCAGCTCCGGGGAGGCGAACGCGGAGAACGTGCTCGAAATTCACCACCCGCCGCTCGCCGAGCGGATGGCGGCGTTCGTCGACCAGGTCCGAAGCCGCTATCCCGCTTCGTCCGTGCCCGCGCAGGCGATCGCGGCCACCTCCCGGGGGTCGTCGCAGATCTCGGGGATGTCGAAGTCCTGAGCGGAGATGCGCCCCTCGAGCAGCATCCGCTCCCGAACCCACTCCACCAACCCGCTCCAGTAGCCGCTTCCGAACAGAACGACCGGGTGGTCGTGCGCTTTGCCGGTCTGGATCAGGACCATCAGCTCGAACAGCTCGTCGAGGGTGCCGAAGCCGCCCGGGAGGGCAACGAAGGCACGCGAGTAGCGAACGAACATCAGCTTGCGGATGAAGAAGTACTCGAACTCGATCCCGATGTCGACGTAGGGGTTGGGGAGCTGCTCCTGCGGGAGCTTGATGTTCAGGCCGACCGAGATCACCCCGGCGTCCCGGGCCCCGCGGTTGGCGGCCTCCATCGCGCCTGGGCCGCCGCCGGTGATCACGTTGAAGCCGCGCTCTCCGATCGCCCTCCCTACGGCCCTCGCCCGCGCGTACTCGTCGCTGTCGACGGGGGTCCGCGCCGACCCGAACACGCAGGCGGCGGGATCGACACGGGCGAGGCGCTCGAACCCGAGCCGCATCTCTCGCCCCACCTCCTCGACCCGCTCCTCGTCGGATCGCAGGGTGAGCGTGGTGGGCCGCTGGGCGCCGATGATCTCCTCGTCGGGGGTGCGTGGCCGGCGCGGTTGTTCCGGATCCGTCGCTGCGATGGCGGCGAGCGTAACGGCCCGGGGGCAACGGCCGAACGGCGGGCTCCGTCAGGTTCGCGTCCGGGACCCCGACTACCTTCGTGAGTCCCCATGGAAGCGTCCGAGAAGACCCAGCTCGCGCTCGAGGGCGGCGCGCCGCGAGGCACGGTCCGCGCCCTCGAGGACCGGCTCGTGATCGAGCATCTCACCGTCACCGACGAGCGCGCCGCCGGGCTCGTACGCGAGCGCACCGAGGCCGGCCAGGATCCCGCCCGCACCGTCACCGACGCGATCGAGATCGGCGCCCGGGTGCTGGACCGGGAGGACGCCGCCGCCGAGGTCGACTACGTCCGGGCGGAGCTCGAGAAGCAGGCCGCCGGCCTCCGCGAGCGCCTCGCCAAGGGGATCGAGGAGCGCGATGCCCAGCTCGCCGAGCGGATCGCGGCGAGCTTCGACGGGGCGCGCGAGGGCTCGGTCCAGCGCCAGATCGCGGAGCTGCTGCGCAGGGCGCTCGACGAGCAGCGCACCTCGATGGTGAAGCTCTTCTCCGCCGAGGACGGCGCAAACCCCCTGACCGACTTCAAGGGGGCGGTGGTGCGGGCTCTGGGGGAGAGCGACGCCCGCCAGCGCGCCGAGGGAGAGGCCAACCGCCGCCGGATCGAGGAGCTCACCCGAGAGCTGGTCGAGCTGAAGGAGCGCGACGAAGCCGATCAGCGGGTGGCCGAGCAGGCGGAGCGGGGCACCGCCAAGGGACGGAGCTTCGAGGAGCGCGTCGACCTGGCGCTCGAACGGATCGCGGCCGCCCGCGGCGACGCCTCGAGCCATACCGGTGGCGCCGGCGCCGAGGGAGGAGGGCGCAAGGGCGACACCCTGGTCGAGCTAGGCGCTGCCGACGGGCCCGCCGCAGGACGGATCGTGTTCGAGGCCAAGGACAAGAAGCTCTCCAAGAACGACGCCTGGCGCGAGCTGAACGAGGCGATGGCCGCCCGCGCCGCCTCCTTCGCCGTCCTGGTGGTCGCCGGGGAGGACCGGGTGCCCGCCGGCCGCGAGGTGCTGACCGAGTACGAGGGAAACAAGCTGATCGTGGCGGTCGACCGCGATGAGCCCGGAGGAATCGCGCTCGAGGTCGGCTACCGGCTGGCCGCCGCCCGGGTGGCGATGGCCCGCGACCGCGACCTCACCGTCGACGCTGCCGCCGTCCGCGATGCGGCCGAGGAGGCGGTGTCCTGCCTGAGGCAGGCCCAGGCGATTCGCGCCACCCTCACCGGGATCAAGACCAGCTCGGACAAGGCGCGCTCCTCGCTCGACGAGATGGTCGAGGACGTGCGGGAGCGACTGGCGCGGGTGGACGCCCTGGTCGAGGCGGCCGACACCGGCGACCCCGGCTAGGGCAGCAGCAGATCGTTGCGGGCCGAGGGGCTGCGGGTGGCGATGTCGAAGCTGACCGGGCGGACTCCGGAGGGGCCGGTGGCGCTCGCCTCGTAGTGGCCCACGTCGATCTGCATCTTCATGGTGGTGTTGCCGGCGGGAGGGATGTCCCCGCTGTCGGCCCTGGTCGGGCCGCTGATCGAGAGTGTGGCCGGGTCGGCGGTGAGGTTGGCGATCGTGAAGTTGACCAGCCCCGCGCCGAAGCGCTTCGGGGAGATCTCGACGTTCTTGGAGTCGATGCTGACGGTGACCTCGGCCGCGACCGCCGGGCGCGGGTTGTTGGCGAAGTCGCTGCGGCCGCAGCCAACGGCGACCAGGGCCATCGGGATGGCGAGCGCGACCACCGTGATGGCGGGGGCTCTGCCCCTCCTCCTAGGCATACAGCCAGAATCTAGCCGACGGCGGGGGATCGGGAGCCGGCCCGGCGGGAGGCTCGGACGCCGCCGGCTCGCCCGGCCCTAACCGCCGAAGGGCGGCTCGACCACCTCGGCCGTGATCCCCCGGTCGCCGACCTCGAGCCGACAGCCGATCCCCGCCTCCTTGCGGACGACCGCAAGCGCGATCGGGCCGAAGGCGGGGGACAGGACCGCGGTGCCGATCGCACCGACCTCGCGCTCGCCGAGCCTGAGCAGCTCGCCGGCGTCGGCGTCGGCGCTGAGGCGGAGCCCGCACAGCCGCCGGTTGGGGCTCCCCTTGTAGTGAAGCCGGGCGACCGGCTCCTGGCCGATATAGCAGCCCTTGGTGAAGCTCACCGCCCGCTCGACGATTCCGGCTTCGGCCGGCATCGTCGCCGGGCTCATCTCCCGCCCGAAGCGCGGCCGCCCCGATTCCACTCGGAGGATCTCGGCGGCGTCCTCGCTCACCGCCGGGACCCCCGCGGCGGCCAGCAGCTCGCGCACCGCCTCCCCCTGCTCGCGCCCGGTGATCAGATCGAGGCCGACATCAGTGGCGACGGCGGTTATCTCGACCCCACCCCGCTCGTAGAGACGGTGGGCGTGCTCGGGCGCTAGCGCGCCGGCGCCGGTCAGCTCGGCCGCGGCTGGCCCGATCACCGAGGTGAGCGCCCGCTCCTCGCCCACGTCCTCGATCTCGACTTCGCGCCCGATCTTGTAGGTCTCCAGGTGTCGGCGGAGGGCAGCGGCGCCGGTCGCCTCCGAGTCGAGCCAGAGGTCATCGCGGGCGAGCCGGAGCAAGCGCGCGTCCGCCTGGAGGTGGCCCTTGCGATCGAGGAGCGCCGCGTAGCAGCCCTCGCCCTCGGCGAGCGCCTCGATCTCGTTCGTGAGCTGGCTGTGGAGGTACTCGGCCGCCTCGGGGCCACTGACCCTGAGCTTGCCGCGGTCGGAGCGGTCCACCATCCCCGCCTCCTCGCGAAGGGCGCGGTACTGGGCGTCGAGCTCAAGCGCGGGGGAGGTGATCGCCATCCCTCGATTGTAGGAACCGCCGGCGGCGGCCCCGGCAGGGACGGGGCGCGCGGCGCCCGGGATTTAGATTCGTCTAAACTTGGATTTCGGCATGTCCAGACTTCACGCCGGCACCGAGGCTGTCGAGGACTACACCAAGGCGATCTTCTCGCTCCAGCAGCGCCTCGGCGGGCCGGTCAGCACGACCGCGATCGCCGAGCGCCTGGGGGTGGCGCCGTCGTCGGTGACCGCGATGGTGAAGCGGCTCGACGAGATGCATCTGGCCCGGTACGAGCCCTACCACGGCGTCCGCCTCACCCACGGGGGCGAGCGGATGGCGCTCGAGGTCCTGCGCCACCACCGGCTCCTCGAGTCCTACCTGGCCGACGCCTTCGACATGCCCTGGGACCGGGTCCACGACGAGGCCGAGGTCCTGGAGCACTACATCTCCGAGGAGCTCGAGGAGATGATCGCCACCAAGCTCGGCGATCCTGCCCGCGACCCGCACGGTGACCCGATCCCCGACCGCGATCTGGCGGTCGCCGATGAGTCATCGGTGCCGCTCACCGAGCTCGAGGTCGGCGCGACCGGGGTGCTCGTGCGGGTCTCGGATTCCGACGGCGCCATGCTCCGCTACCTCGCCGAGCGCAACATCCGGCCCGGCACCCGGCTGCTGATGCGCGGGCGCGAGCCTTTCGGCGGGCCGATCCTGGTCGAGGTCGCCGGGCGGGAGCACGCGCTCGGGGGCAAGCTGGTGGAGCGGATGCGGGTGATCCCGGCCGGCACGGGGAGGGCGCGGGCGCGATGAGCGCGCCCGAGCTCGAGACGCTGGAGCAGCGCCCGCCCCAGGTCGTCGGGGAGCCGTCGGCTAACGGCCTCGGCGGGAACGGGGCCGCCGTCGAGGGTGTCCTCCCGGGCGAGGCGGCGGTCGCCCGGGCGGCGCGGCGGTCGCTGGACGGCCACGCGCGCGGCCTCCCCAGGATCTGGCCGTTCCTCGGCCCCGCCTTCATTGCCGCGGTCGCCTACATCGACCCCGGCAACTTCGCCACCAACATCGCCGGCGGGGCGAAGTTCGGCTACCTGCTCCTCTGGGTGGTGCTGGCCGCGAACCTGATTGCGATGGTGGTCCAGACCCAGTCGGCGAAGCTCGGGATCGCGACCGGGAAGAACCTGCCCGAGGTTTGTCGCGAGGTCTTCTCGCGGCGCACTTCGATCGGGCTCTGGATCCAGGCCGAGGTCGTCGCCATGTCTACCGACATCGCCGAGGTGGTCGGCGCGGCGCTGGCACTCAACCTTCTCTTTGGCATCCCCCTTTTCGGCGCCGCCTTGATCGCGGGCGCCGCCGCGTTCGCGATCCTCGCCCTGCAGCGAAGAGGGTTCCGCCGCCTGGAAGCGGTCATCTCCGGCATGGTCGGGGTGGTGGTGCTCGGCTTCGCCTTCGAGATCCTCAGCGCGAAGCCCGATGCCGGGCAGGTCGCCAAGCATCTCGTCCTCCCGGGGTTCGGTGACACCGAGAGCATCCTGCTCGCCACCGGGATCATCGGGGCGACTGTGATGCCGCACGTGATCTACCTGCACTCTGCGCTGACCCAGCGCCGCGTGGTCGGGCGCGACGATCGGGAGCGCCGCCAGATCCTCCGCTTCGAGCGGATCGACGTGGTGATCGCGATGGCGCTCGCGGGGGTGGTGAACCTCTCGATGATGGCCATGGCCGCGGCCCTCTTCCACGAGGGCGGCCTGACCGGGATCGACAGCATCGAGAGCGCCTTCGACGGCCTCCAGACCCTGGTCTCGCAGAACGCTGCGACCGTGTTCGGGGTGGCGCTGCTCGCCTCCGGATTCGCCTCCTCCTCCGTCGGGACGATGTCGGGCCAGGTGGTGATGCAGGGCTTCATCCAGCGCCGGATCCCGATCTTTCTGCGCCGCGCGATCACCCTGGCGCCGGCCCTGGTCGTGCTCGGAGTGGGGCTGCCACCCACCAACGCCTTGGTGATCAGCCAGGTCGTCCTCTCGTTCGGCATCCCCTTCGCTCTGGTGCCACTGTTGGTGGTGGCGCGGCGCCCGGACGTGATGGGAGCGCTCGCCAACCCGGGCTGGCTGACCGCGGTGGCTGGCACCCTGGCGGCGATGATCATCGCCCTGAACGTGTTCCTGCTCGAGCAGCTGTTCATCGGCTAGCGCGGCCCCCGGCGCTTCCGACCGGCGGGCGTCGGCTGACATCGCGGCGATTCCGGGGGATACGCTGTCAGCGATGGCCGAGAACCTGGCGGAGAGCTTTCAGCGCATCGTCGACTCGCTCCCCGACGACTGGACGGATCTCGAGCTCGACATGCGGATCTCCGACCTCTCGTGGTACGTCGATTGCGCCGTGCTGCTCTCGCAGGTGAACGCGCAGCCATACTCGCGCTCGAACTGGCACTGGCGAATCAACGTCGCCCATCGCTTCGGCCACGGCGCCGCCCCCGAGACGGTCAAGGGGATCCTCGCCAAGCTCGACCGCGAGGGGGTCTCCGGCGAGCTGCGGGTGCGCGACTACCACGAGGGCCGCGCCGAGGTGGTGCAGATGTGGGGCCGCCCGGAGAGCGTGCGCCGCGAGTTCCGCAACCGGCGCAGCCTCTAGATCGGGGGGCCTTGGCGCGAATCGCCGCCGTCGTTCCCGACCTGATGTTCGGGAGTCGCGTCCAGTCCACCCTCGAGTCGGCCGGTCACGAGGTGGAGGTCGCCCCCAGCCTCGAAGCCGCCGAGCTCGCGGGGGCGGAGATCCTGATCGCCGATCTCAACGAGGTCGATCTGGCGGCGCTCGCCGCGGCCGGGCCCCCGGTGCTCGGCTTCTACTCGCACGTCGACGTCGAGAGGAGGCGCAAGGCGGAGGACGCGGGGCTGGCGCTGGTCGTTCCGCGGTCGCGGATGGCGCGTGAGATGCCGGATCTGGTCGAGCGAGTGATCGGCTCCTAGTGATGCCTGATGTCGGAGCGGCGCGACGGGCCGGTCCGTGGGCCGCTCACTTGGCGACCCGGTAGGCGAGGTGGGTGACCACCGGCGATTCGACCACCCGGGTCGCCTCGAGCTCGAGCTGCCCGGCGCCCCCGGCGTCGAACAGGCGCACGCCGTCGCCCAGCAGCGCAGGCACGAGATGGATCTGAATCTGGTCGATCAGGCCGGCGCGCAACCCCTGCTGGGTCACGCTCGCACCACCCGCCACCGAGACGTCGCCGTCGCCTGCGGCCGTTCGCGCCCGCTCGACCGCGGCCTCGATTCCGTCGGTGACGAAGTTGAAGGTGGTCCCGCCCTTCATGGGCAGCGGGTCGCGGGCGTGGTGGGTGAGCACGAACACCGGTACGTGGAAAGGCGGCTCGTCTCCCCAATGGCCGTCGGCCTTTGGGTCGTCCTCCCAGCCCCCCGCGCCGTTGCTGTACATCCCGCGGCCCATCACCACGGCTCCGATCCCCTCGAATGCCTCCGCCATCACCTCCGAGTCGCGGTTCCGCTCGCCACCGGACTCGCCGTGCATCTCGCGCCAGCTCGCCAACTCGAAGATCCACTCGTGCAGGCGCATGCCCCCGTCGCCCAGCGGCTCGTCGGCTCGAATGTTCGGCCCGGCGATGAAGCCGTCGAGCGACATCGAGATGTCGACCTTCACTTGTCCCATCGTTCCTCCTCTGTCACCCCTGATCGGCTCATCCGATCCCGGTTTGTTCTACACGTACGACCGCGGGTCGCCGCTCAACTCATCGCCCGAGCCGGTCCCGAGCGCGGCGCTCTGTGCCGGCGGCGAGCGAGCAGGCCCGCTCGAAGCCGGTCTCGACCGCGGCTCGCACGAGATCATGAACCGCCGAAGGGTTCCGGACCAGGCGGTTCGCCAACGCCCATCTGGCCCAGGACCGGATCCCATCGGGCGAGACGGTCGAGATGAAGCGCCCGCCCGCCGGGCCCGAGAACGCCCGTCCGGCGAGCAGGGCTCGAAGCTGCGCCCGCTGGGCGTTGCGATCCAGGCCCGAGGTCTCCGTGATCAGGTCGTCCAGCCCTGCCTCGGGATTCGCCCCGAAGGCCCGGTAGCCACGCTGCAGCCCCCGAGCGACGCCACAGGCGAGCTCGCGATGGTCCTGAAGCAGCTGGCCCGAGGTGGCCAGGAGCAGCTCCGGGAACCGGTAGGTGCCGTCGCCGAGCGCGTCGACGCGGAACTCCCGGATCGGGACGCCGAGCCGTTGCAGCTGCACACCCTCGGCATTCCAGAAGGCCGTGGCGGCGTCGAGGCGCTTTCCCGCGAGCGCGGAGACGGCGTTGAAGCCGATCGTCTCTCGATGGACGCTGTCAGGCCCGAGGCCGCCGGCGGCCAGCACCGTATTGAGGACGGCGTCGTCGGAGGGAACGCCGGTGACGCCGACGGTGGCACCCTCGAGGTCGGCCGGAGCCCTGACGGTGTCCCGGTCGCGCGCGATCACCGCTCCAAGCGGGCGTTGAACGATGGCGGCGATCCCGACGACGTCGAGCCCGCGCTGCCGTGCCAGGATCAGATCGTTGATGTCGAGGATCGCGAACTCCGCCCGCCCGCTCTCCAGCAGCTTCGGGGCATCGGTGGAGGCCGACGGCTCCCGGATCGTCAGCTCGACCCCGGCCTCCCTCAGGTAGCCCCGCCGCTTGGCAACGTAGATGCCGGTGTGGACCGCGTTCGGGGTGAAGTCGAGGACCAGGGTCGCGCCCTGTGGCGCGCCCGGTTCAGCACCGCCTCCTCCGCAACCCGCGACCGCGAGGGCGAGGAAAGCGGCCGCCAGCGGCGCGGCGGCCCTTCTCATCTCGAGGGCACCCTACTGATCTGTCCGTTGGGCGAGCTTGTATAGACTGCGCCGCTGCCCGCCGCCGGCGGGGGACTACGACCGCAGGAGGACGTTCAGTGCAAGATCGAGGCCTCGCCGCGTACATCGCCGAGCTTCTCGGCACCCTCTTGCTCGTGTTCGTGATCACGAGCGTGGTGGTCCTCTATGTCGCCACCGGCGCGAACGCCCAGTTCGGCTCGGATTTCGCGGTCGTCGGCCTCGTCCACGCGTTCGTGCTGTTCGTGCTGATCGCGAGCATCGGGGTGGCGAGCGGCGGTCACTTCAACCCGGCGGTGACCACGGCCTTCATCGCCCTGCGCCGGATCGATCCGATCGACGGGCTCGTCTACATCCTCGCCCAGTTCTCGGGCGGCGTCCTCGGCGCGCTCCTCACCAAGGCGTTCCTGCTCGACGAGGGCCGCGCCTCCGACTACGGCGCCGTCAAGCCCACCGACCTGATCGCCGGCAACCTCCAGGCGGGCTTGCTGGAGGCGATCGGTGCCTTCGTGCTGGTCCTGACCGTGCTCGCGGTGGCGCTCAACCCGGAGATCCGCCGCTGGGCGGCGCTCGCGATCGGCGCCTCGCTCGGCTTCCTGGTGATGGTTTTCGGGCCCCTGACCGGGGGCTCGTTCAACCCGGCGCGGTGGTTCGGGCCGGCGCTGGTCGGGAACGAGTGGGGCGGTGTCTGGCCCTACCTGGTCGGTCCGCTCGTCGGCTGCCTGGCGGCGGCGGCGGTCTACAGGTTCGTGATCGAGCCCTCGAGCGGCCCCGCCCAAGAGATCGCCGACAGGCTCGCCCCGCGCGGCCCGGCGCCGCCGGCGGGGGAGGCGCCGCCGCTCCGCCAGGAGTCGCGCGGCAAGCCGCCCGCCGCGCCTCCCGGCGGGATCGTCGGCAGGTAGCTCCGCGATCGGTCGCCCGGCGAGGTGATTTCGCATCGCCCGGGCTCAGCGGTGCGCTAGCTTGGACGGGGATGCGGCGAGTCACCTTCTCGCGCAACTACACCCTGTCGCTGTCGAGGACCTGTCAGTGCTACTGCAAGTACTGCTCCTTTGCGACTCACCGGGCCCACCTCTATTCACCTGACCAGGTCGAGCAACGCCTGAACGAGGCCGTCAGGCACAACGCCAAGGAGCTCCTCGTGCTCACCGGCGAGCGCCCCGAGGTCCATCCGGAGATCGCCGCCCGACTGCTGTCCTGGGGCCACCAGGACTTCACCTCCTACGTCGTCTGGACCTGCGAGCGCGCCCTCGAACGAGGACTGCTTCCGCATACCAACCTGGGCGTCCTCGGCCGCGAGGATCTCGCCCGCCTCCGCGAGGTGACGGCCTCACAGGGCCTGATGCTGGAGTCGATCTCCGAGCGCCTGATGGAGACGGTCCACGCCGGCTCCCCGACCAAGCACCCGCGGCGCCGCCTGGAGACGATCGAGCTCGCGGGGAAGCTGAAGATCCCGTTCACGAGCGGCATCCTCGTCGGGATCGGCGAGACCGAAGAGGAGCGGATCTCGTCGGTGGAGGCGCTGGCGCGGGTCCACGGGCGCCACGGCCATCTCCAGGAGGTGATCCTCCAGAACTACGTCCCGCACCCGAAGTACTACGGCCGCGACGTAGCGGAGATCGCGGACCACGCCGCCCGCGATCGCTGGGGTGGCGGTCCCCGGGCGGCCGAGGAGGGCGCCGGGCCGCCTCTGCCTGACTGGGCGACCCCGATCACGGTCGACGACATCAAGCGTCTGATCGCCGAGTGCAGGCGGTTGATGCCCGATGTCGGGATCCAGGTTCCGCCGAATCTGGCCGATTGGTGGCCGGAGCTCGTCGAGGCCGGGGCGACGGACCTCGGCGGGCTGTCGGCAAACGGGGATCACATCTCGCCCGAGGAGGCGTTCCCGAGCCCGCATCAGGTCCGGAAGGAGCTGGCGCCGAGGGGCTACGCGCTCACCGAGCGGCTGTGTGCGTACCCGCGGTACCTCGATCCGCGCTGGATGGAGCAGGGGGTGCTGGACGTCGTCAAGTTGAAGTACTGGAGCTTCATCCCACGGCGTGGGTCGGGGCGGCGAAGCGAGGATGTGGTCGATCCGGAGACGGGGCCGGCGGCGATCGAGAAGGGCCGCAGGGGGGAGGCGCTGAGCGAGGACGAGCTGACGGCGCTGTTCGCGGAGACCCGGCCAGAGGTGATCGAGGGGATGCGCGCCGCAGCCGACGGCTTGCGGCGGGAGCTGGCGGGGGACGTCGCCACCTTCGTCGTGAACAGGAACATCAACTTCACCAACGTGTGCGTGGTCGGCTGCGCCTTCTGCGGATTCGGCCAGGGGAAGCGGTCGCCGGACGCGTACCACGTGGGGGAGGAGGACTTCGCCGCGCGGGTGCAGGAGGCGGTCGACTACGGCGCCACCGAGATCTGCATGCAGGGGGGGATCCACCCGGAGTACGAGCTCGAGGACTACGGGCGGTGGCTGCGCCTGGCGAAGGAGGTGGCGCCCCAGATCCACCTCCACGCCTACTCCCCGATGGAGGTGCACTACATGTGCGAGCGCTCGGGCCGCTCGCCCGACGCCGTCTTCGCCTACCTGATCGAATGCGGGCTCGGGTCCACGCCGGGGACCGCCGCCGAGGTGCTCGACGACGGGGTGAGGCTGCGGATCTCACCGAACAAGCTTCCGGTCGCCCGGTGGGTCGAGATCATCGAGGCCTCGCACCGGGCCGGGCTTCGCTCTACCTCGACGGTGATGTTCGGTCATATCGAGGAGCCGCGGGAGCTGGCCCGGCACATGCGGGTGGTCCGCGCCCTCCAGGAGCGGACCGGCGGGATCACCGAGTTCGTCCCCCTCAGCTTCATCCCCTTCAACACCCTGCTCGGCCGCACCCACGGGGTGGAGGAGATCTCCCGCCAAGACAACCTCAAGCACACCGCCGCCTTCCGGCTCGCGCTCGGGCGGACCATCCCGAACCTTCAGGCGAGTTGGGTGAAGATGGGGATTGACGCCGCCGCCGAGAGCCTGCGTTGGGGAGTGAACGACCTCGGCGGGACCCTGATGGAGGAGAACATCTCCCGGATGGCGGGCTCGCAGCACGGGGTCCGGCTCGACCCCGACCAGCTGATCGCGGCCGCCCGCCGGGGCGGGAGGACTCCGGCCCAGCGGACGACGCTCTACGAGATCGTCGAGACCTACTAGAGGGCTGATGCGGGTTACCCACGCACGCGGATGACGCCGCATGCCGTCGCTGGATCGCCACCCTCGCCCTCGCGGGTAGCGTCGCTCGTGAGTATCCGGTTGGCTCAGGCCGCGGCAGCGGTGATCTCGCGATAGGTGGTTGGTTCGCGGATCGCGCCGAAGCCGAGCAGGGTCTGGAAGGCAGCCATCGGCGTGCGCCGGCGGTTGTGGCGGAAGACGAACTCATCCAGGTAGACCTGCAGGTGCTTGGCCGAGGCACTGCGGTGGGTCCCCTGCAGCCAGGTCTTGAGATTGGCGATCGCTCGGTGGGCACGCGGCAGGATCACCTGGCGGCCCTCGAAGCGCCAGCGCTGCACGATCGGGCGGTGGTCGAAGCCGAGCCCGGCGACTGGCCGGCTCATATGACGACACTAGGCACGACACCTGACGGAACCGGATACTCACGAGCGCGGCTACCCGCTTCGGCCGCGTGCAGCGCCCAGCTCGGCCTCCGGCACCCCCGCGCACGCGCGTAACCCCCATCAACCCTCTAGCGATCGGGGAGCGTGGCGTTGCCGCAGATTCCGGCAATACTCGTCGGGTGCGCGCGATGGTCCTCACCGAGCAGCGGCGGCCGCTCGAGCCTCGGGAGCTTCCGGATCCCGTCCCGGGACCGGGACAGGTCCTGGTCCGGTTGAGGGCGTGCGGGGTCTGCCGGACCGATCTCCACGTGGTCGACGGGGAGCTGCCGGACCCGAAGCTGCCGCTGGTGCCGGGGCACCAGATCGTCGCGATCGTCGAGCGGGCTGGTGAGGGGGCGGAGCGCTTCTCCCCCGGGGATCGCGTCGGCGTCCCCTGGCTGGGATGGACCGACGGGGACTGCCGCTACTGCCGCTCGGGGCGCGAGAACCTGTGCGACCGCGCCCGGTTCACGGGGTACGAGCTCGACGGCGGCTACGCCGAGCTGGCGGTCGCCGACGAGCGCTTCTGCTTCCCGGTCCCTGACGGCTACCACGACCTCCAAGCCGCCCCGCTTCTGTGCGCGGGGCTGATCGGCTACCGCTCGCTCCGTCTCGCCGGACCGGGCGAGCGCCTCGGCCTCTACGGGTTCGGCGCCGCCGCCCACATCGTGTCCCAGGTGGCGCGACATCAGGGGCGCCGCGTCTTCGCGTTCACCAGGGCGGGAGACACGGAGGGGCAGGCGTTCGCCCGCGAGCTCGGCGCCGAATGGGCGGGCTCCCCCGCCGACGGACCGCCCGAGGAACTCGATGCGGCGATCATCTTCGCCCCGGTCGGCGAGCTCGTCCCGGTGGCGCTCCGGGCGGTGGCCAAGGGCGGGACGGTCGTATGCGCTGGGATCCACATGAGCGACATCCCCTCGTTCCCGTACGAAATCCTGTGGGGGGAGCGGACCCTGCGCTCGGTCGCGAACCTCACCCGCCTCGACGGCGAGGAGTTCCTCGGGCTGGCGCCGCGCGTCCCAATCCGGACGGAGGTCCGGACCTATCCGCTGGCCGACGCCAACACCGCGCTCGCGGACCTGCGCGGCGGTAGGGTTCGGGGTGCCGCCGTGATCGAGATCGAATCCGATCGCGGGTGATGGCGACAGAGAGAGGAGTTGCCTTGGCCGACGTCACCGTGAAGCGCTTGGAGGACTTCGAGGCCATCTTCGGGGGCGGGTTCAGGCGCGTACGAGCGGGGCTCGGGGTCACCTCCTTCGGGCTGTCGGTGATCGAGCTCCCGCCCAACTTCAAGAGCTATCCCGAGCACGATCAGGGCCACGATGGCCAGGAGGAGGTCTACACCGCCCTCGATGGGAGGGCCACCTTCCTCGTCGGCGGGGAGGAGGTCACCCTCGAGCCCGGCGTCTGGATCCGGGTCGGGCCGGGGGAGAGGCGGAAGATCGTCACCGGCGACGAGCCCGTCAGGGTGCTCGCGATGGGCGGCACCCCGGGCGAGCCGTACACGCCCCCCGAGTTCACCGAGGAGGGGGCGCCCGCCAGTCTCTCGGCGGCCAAGTCGCATTAGGCGCCCGCCGGGGGGCGGGCGACTCAGCGGAACAGGTCCCTGGGCCGGGGCCGCCGCAGGGCGGCGGCGCCGGGCCCGTCCTCGGCCGTCACCAGTCGGCCCAGCCCCGAGACGACGGCACCCGGGATGCCCGAGTCCTTGGACCGGACCAGGTCGGCCGCCGCGGCGATCTCGTCGGCGGTAGCGATCGCCGTCGCAGCCAGCTGGCGACCGTGAAGGTCGCGGCGACCACGCCAGTCATCGAGCGGCGCGATCCCGGCAGAGCCGATCGCGACGTCCGCCTGACCGAGGCGCCACGGCCGTCCGAAGCTGTCGGCGACGACCACGGCGGGCCTGGTACCGACCGCGACGCCGATCTCCGCCCGGATCCGCCGCGCCGACGCGTCGGGGTCGGCCGGCAGGAGCGCCACCAGGCCCTCGCCCTCCAGGTTGGATGAGTCGATTCCGGCGTTGGCGCAGACGAATCCCGACCGGGTCTCGGTGATCAGCACCCCCGTGACCGCGCGGATCACCGCGACGCTCTCGTCGAGGACCAGCTGCGCCAGGCGGGGGTCCTTGTCGGTGCGGGCGGCCAGGTCACGGGCGGCGTCGGTCGGCTCGACCTCCTCGAGCCGCCTCAGCCGCCCCTCCGCCTTCGAGACGACCTTCTGGGAGACGACGACGATCTCGTCGTCGCCCGGATCCGCCGCCTCCGCGATCAGCTCCCCGAGGACGGCGCCCTGACGGACCTCCGGCAGCCCGCGCAGGGGCCTGATCAGGAGCTCCCCGGTCCCCACCGAGGGATCGGTCAGGCGACGGCCGGCTCGGCCTCGGCCCCGAGCTCCCAGAGGACCTGGGCAGTGCGGGTGGCCCGGGACGGTTCGAGCAGGAGGGCGTCGCGAAGGTCGGTCAGGTCCTCGGGCGTGTCGAGGTCCATCGCCAGGGACTCGACCCGCTCGAGGGCGAAGCTGATCCCGCCGGCGCGGGCCCGACTGACGTGGCGGGCGCAGCTGTCGGGGCCGAAGGCGGGCAGGAAGGCGTCGGGGGGTGAGAGCACGAGCGCGTTCGTCCCCGTCCCGTGGCGGTCGGGGACGATCAGCGCGGCGCGCGGCGTCGGGCCGAGGTGAGCGTCGAGCTCCTCGGGGTCGAGAAGCGGACAGTCGACCGGCAGCATCGCCACCCGATCGAAACCGCGCTCGAGCGCCGCCCGGGCGCCGACGGTGGCGGCGTGCGAGTGACCGCGGTCCTCCTCCTCACGCACGAGGCCGAACCGGAGCCAGCCGGCGTGGCGCGCGACCACGGGGTCGGAGGTGACGATGATCGTCTCGTCGATGAACCGGCTGCGCCGGATCTTCCCGAGCAGGTCGCGGAACATCGCCTCGGCAATTCGCTGCCGGTCGGCGGGGGCGAGCAGCGAGGCGAGCCTTCCGTGGGCTGAATCGAGCCTCTTGACTGGAATGATCGCCGCGGTCTTCAACTTCTTCAAAATGTTCACCCCGTAACCGTTGCTTCGGCTCGTTGGGGCATCGTCCTTGAGAGACCGAGGCGGACCGCCTTTACCCCGGACCGCCGCCGGTCAAACTCCCCCCGATCGACTCCGCGAAGTCGAGGACCCGCTTGGCGAGCGCTCGTCTATCGCCGACGTCCTTCATCAGGGTAGTGCAGATCAGTACCTCGAGGCCCGAGGGAGGGGGATCCGGGTCCCCCTCGTCGCAGACGATCGCCCCGATCAGTCCCTCGTACAGGGAGGCGACTCCGGCCGCGGTCGAGGGGCGGCCGATCGCCCCCATGAACGCGTCGGTCGGACCCTTCACCACCTCGCCCGCGACGTAGGGGCTGACCGCGATCACGGGCGCCGGCGAGGTCGCGATCGCCTCGCGCATGCCGGGGATCGAGACGATCGGGCCGATCGAGATCACCGGATTGGAGGGACCGATCACGATCGCCTCGGCGGAGGCGATCGCCCCCAGGGCGGCCGCGGTCGGCCGCGCCTCGGCGATTCCCTCGACCTCGATCGCCTCGATCGGGGCCTCGGCACGATCGGCGATCAGGAACTCCTGAAGGCCGCGCCACCCCGCCGGAGTGCGGACCCGGGTCCTGACCCGCTCCTCGCACATCGGCAGCACCCGGCCCCGAACCCCAAGCGCCCTCGCGATCTGCGCCTGCGCGTCTGTCCGCGTTCCGCCCTCGGCGACGAAGGCCGTTCGGTAAAGGCAGGTGGCGAGGTCGCGGTCGGAGAGGCGGAACCAGCCGGGAGCCCCGAGCTGGACCAGGCGCTCGAAGGTGGTGTAGGAGTCACCGCGGATCCCCCAGCCCTGCTCCTCGTCGATCTCGCCGGAGAGCCAGTAGGTGACCAGATCGGGGTCCGGTGAGACCTGGACCCCGAGGACCTCGACGTCGTCGGCGCTGTTGGCGATCACCGCCAGCCCCTCGCCGACCAGCTCCTGAATCCCGGCCGCCAGCTTCGCCCCGCCGGTCCCCCCGGCGAGGACCACGCACCGGTCGATGCTCACCAGCCCTCGCCGTCGGGGAGCCCGGTGATCCGAATCCCCGCGTGAGCCTGGTAGCGGGCGTTGATCGCGATCAGCATCGGGGTGAGGGTCTCCACGATCCGCGCCATCTCGAGCGGCCCTGCGTTCACCCCGCGGAGGCCGTCGATCCGCTCCACCAGCTCCGCCACCCTCGCCTTGTCCGCGCGCCGGTCGCCGCAGATCAGGATGTCCTCGTCGAGGTCGCCTCCCTCCGCCAAGGTCGTCGCGCTGACCGTATGGAGCGCCGAGACCACCGTCACCCCGTCGGGGGCCATCTCCTGCGCCTGCTGGGCGGCTGAGCCCTGCCACACCCCGAGCGTTCGGGTCGCTTTCCCGCTGACGGCGGCGGCGACCGGGACCGTGCAGTCGACCAGGATCTGGCCTGCGCTCAGGACCCCCCTCAGGTTGGTGAGCGTCTCCGACTGGGCCCGGAACGGGACGGTGAGGAACACCACCGCGCCGCGCTGGGCAGCGGCCCCGTTCTCGAGGCCCTCGACGCTTGCGCCCGGAACCCTCGAGACGATCCTCCCGGCCGCCTCCGCCGCCCGTTCGGTCTGGCGCGAGCCGATCACGATCGCCTCGCCCGCCCTGGCCCACCGGAGGGCCAGGCCGTAGCCGAGGGCGCCGGTGCCGCCGATGATCGGGATCGGGTCGCCCATGCTCGGCGCGCCACTTTAGTGGGGTCAGGTCCTGCAATCCGACGCCGCGATGGGCGAATGCAAGCCCTGACCCCCAATATGCTCCCGCGCGATGAGGTTCGAGGGAAGGAAGGCGCTGGTCACCGGGGGCGCCGGCGGCATCGGGTCCGCCGTCGCCCGGCGGCTGGCGGCGGAGGGGGCTGAGGTGACGATCGGCGACCTCGACCTGGACCGGGCGAGGGAGGTGGCGGGCGAGGTCTCGGCCGATGCGGTCGAGCTCGACGTCGCCGACCTCGACTCCGCCCAGGCCGCGATCGAGGCCACCGGGACGCTCGACATCCTGGTCAACAACGCCGGCACCGACGAGTTCGGGTTCTTCGTCGACACCACCCCCGAGCAGTGGGAGAAGGTGATCGGCGTCAACCTGCGCGGCGTCCTCAACTGCACCCACGCCGCCCTGCCCGGAATGCAGGCGGCAGGCTACGGGAGGATGGTGAACATCGCCTCCGAGGCCGGGCGGATCGGCTCGAAGGGCTCGGCGGTCTACTCGGCGGCGAAGGGAGGGGTGATCGCCTTCACCAAGGTGATGGCCCGAGAGGGTGCCCGGTTCGGGATCACCGCGAACGCGATCGCCCCCGGCCCGATCGAGACCCCGCTGCTGATGCAGGCCGCCGAGTTCGGCGAGATCGGCCGGAAGATCATCGAGACAATGAGGGCGGGCACCCAGCTCCGCCGCCTCGGCCAGCCCGAGGAGGTCGCCGCCGCGGTCGCCTTCCTCGCCTCCGAGGAGGCGTCTTACGTCACCGGCGAGTGCCTCGGGGTCTCCGGCGGGATGGGGATGGTGGGATGAGCCTGGAGGAAGGGATCGAGCGGGTCGACGAGTTCACCGTCGAGGACCGGCTGGTGACCGACGTCGGCGGCACGATTGGCGTCCGGGTCCTCTCCACCCCCGGGATGATCGCGATGATCGAGCGGACCTCGTCGATCCTCGCCTTCGAGAACCTCCCCGAGGGCAAGGCCACCGTCGGGTTCGAGGTCTGCGTCAAGCACGTCGCGGCGGCCGCCGAGGGCGCGACCTGCACCGTCCGCTCCCGGCTCGGCGAGATCGTCGACGGCCGCAAGCTTCGGTTCGAGGTCGAGGTCAAGGAGGCGGATCGCACGATCGGCGTCGGCACCCATGAGCGGCGCGTGATCGAGGTCGGGAAGGTCAGGCAGGGCTAGGTCCGCGGCTACCCTCAGCTCGATGGCTGCTTCGATGCCGGACAACGTCCGGATCCGCGAGGTCGGACCCCGGGACGGGTTCCAGAACGAGCCCGAGGTGATCCCGACCGAGCACAAGGTGAGGCTGATCGGAATGCTCGCCGACAGCGGGCTGTCCCGGATCGAGGTCACCTCCTTCGTCCGGCCAGACGTGATCCCCCAGCTCTCCGACGCGCCCGAGGTCCTCGCCGCGATCAAGGCGCGGGAAGGGGTCGCCTACTCGGTGCTGATCCCCAATCGCAGGGGGCTGGAGCGGGCGCTGGAGATGCGCGACCGGTTCCAGGAGGCGAACTTCTTCCTGTCGGCGTCCGAGACGCACAACCGCAAGAACGTCAACCGCTCGATCGCCGAGTCGCTGACCGACCTCGAGGGGACGATCGCCGCCGCCCGGGAGGCGGGGATCCGTTGCGAGGGGGTGATCTCGACCAGCTTCGGCTGCCCCTACGAGGGCGAGGTCGCCCCTGAGCGGGTGCTGGGGCTCGCCGGGCGCCTTGTGGGCTTCGGCTGCGAGGAGGTCGCCTTCGGCGATACGACCGGGATGGCGAATCCGCGACAGGTGCGGGAGTTCTTCGGGGCCGCCCTCGAACGGCTCTCCGGGGTCGAGCTCACCGCCCACTTCCACAACACCCGCGGCCAGGGACTCGCCAACGTCCTCGCCGCCATGGAGGCAGGGATCGACTCCTTCGAGAGCTCCTTCGGCGAGCTCGGCGGCTGCCCGGTGCCGCCAGGATCGACCGGGAACATCTCGACCGAGGACCTGGTCTCGATGCTGGAGGAGATGGGGATCGTTACCGGCGTCGACCTCGAGCGCCTGGTCGCCGCCTCCCGCGCGGCCCAGGAGGTCCTCGGCCGCCCCCTCGGGGCCCACGTCCTCACCGCCGGCCCGGTCGACTGGCATCGGCGCTAGCCGCGGGGGCGGTCGTTGCGGCGGCGGTCCGTAGACTCCCGCGGGTGAGGAGCGACGGGTTCCGCGCGGCGGTCGAGTCCAAGGACCTCTCCCGGCTGGAGGAGCTGACGGCAGAGGACGTTGTCTTTCGCAGCCCGGTCGTGTTCAAGCCGTACCACGGGCGCGAGGCCCTGGCGGCGCTTCTCAGCGCGGTCACCCAGGTGCTCGAGGACTTCTCCTACGTCGACCAGGTCGAGACCGGCGACACCGCCGTGCTCGTGTTCAAGGCCCGGGTAGGCAATCGCGAGGTGAACGGGGTCGACATCCTGCGCTTCGACGCCGACGGCCGGATCGCCGACTTCATGGTGATGGTGCGGCCGATGAGCGGCGTGGGCGCCCTGGCCGACGCGATGCAGCGGAAGCTCGAAGCGGCCGGCGTTCTCTAGTCTCCCCGCCCGAGACTGCCCCCGAACGAGGGAGGAATCGCCCGCATGGAGATCAAGATGGTCGGCGTGGTCGGCTGCGGACTGATGGGCCACGGGATCACCCAGATCTGCGCCGAGGCCGGCTGGGATGTGGTGGTCCGCGAGATCGAGCAGGCCCGGCTCGATAAGGGGATCGACAAGATCGAGAAGCAGCTCGGGCGCGCCGTCGAGAAGGGCAAAGCCGAACGAGCCGATGCGGACGCGGCCCGGGCCCGGATCACGCCGACGCTCGACTACGGCGACCTCGCGGAGTCGGACCTGGTGATCGAGGCGATCGACGAGGACCTCGATAAGAAGCTCGTGATGTGGCGCGAGGTCGACTCGATCGTCCAGAACGACGCCTATTTCGCCACCAACACCTCCTCGCTCCCGGTGGCGGAGCAGGCGGCGGTCACCAAGCGGCCCGAGCGCTTCCTCGGCCTCCACTTCTTCAACCCCGCCCAGGTGATGCCCCTGCTCGAGGTGGTGCGGGCCGAGCGAACGAGCGACGACGCCTTCCAGCTCGGGGTCGAGGTCGGCGAGAAGCTCGGCAAGACCACCGTCGCCGCCCACGACAACCGCGGCTTCATCGTCAACCGGCTGCTCGTCCCCTACATGCTCGACGCGATTCGCGCCCTCGAGCAGGGTGTGGGCTCGATCGAGGACATCGACACTGGGATGAAGGCGGGCGCAAGCCACCCAATGGGCCCTCTCACCCTCGCCGACTTCGTCGGCCTCGACACCCTCGCCTCGATCGCCGACGTGATGGTCGACGCCTACGGCGAGCAGCGCTTTGGACAACCTGACACCTTGCGCGACCTCGTTTCTGCAGGAGAATTTGGCCGTAAGTCCGGGAAAGGGTTCTACGATTATTCGGGTGACAAGCCCGTCCCGGTCGAGATAGGCGCCTAGCGCCGCCCGGGACGGAACGACTGCGAGGAGACCGATGGGAGCCGACCAGACCAGCCTCGACCGGATTCGAAACGCGACGTTCCCGAGCGCCAGGCGCGGTTACGACAAGCGCGAGGTGGAGCGCTTCCTCGCCCGGCTCGCCGACTGGCTCGAGACCGGCGCCGGTGACGAGGAACGCTCGGACGCGGTCAAGCGGGAGTTGGAGCGCGTCGGCCAGCGCACCGGCGCGATCCTCGCTCAGGCAGAGGAGAGCGCCCAGCAGATCCGCGCCGAGGCCAAGGAGGAGGCGGGGGAGACGATCGCCGAGGCGAACGCCGCCGCCGAGCAGACTCGGGCGGAGGCCGACGGCTACGCGCACCAGACCCGGGGCGAGGCCGATGCCTACGCCGGGAAGATCCGAAGCGCGGCCGACACCTACGGCGAGGAGACCCGCGGCAAGGCCGACACTGACGCGGGAGCCACCCGATCGGCGGCCGAGAGCGACGCCCGCGAGACCACCGAGCAGGCTCGCGCCCAGGCGGACCGGATCATGGAGGAGGGCAACAAACGCCGCCGCGACATCGAGGCCGTGATCGCCGATCTGGTCGGCCGCCGCAACGAGATCCTCGGCGACATCGACGAGCTGACGGGGAAGTTGCGCGCCGCCGCCAGCCAGCACCGGCCACCCCCCGGCGAGGATCCGTTCTCCGAGCCCGAGTCCTACGACCCCCTCGACGCCGAGGCCGCCGAGACCGAGGTCCAGGCCGCGGAGCCCGACCGGGAGCCGGAGCCGGAAGAGGAAAGCAGCAGGGTCGAGTCCTGAGCGAGGTCCAGCGGTGAGTGACATCCGGGCCGCCCTCGACGCAGCTCTCGAGGGCGGGCCCGAGCGCCACCGGCGGAAGGTGGCCGAGCAGGAGAAGCTTCCCGTCCGCGAGCGAGTGGCAAGGCTGCTCGATCCCGACAGCCTCGCCGAGGAAGGCCTGCTCGCGAACTGGGAGCAGGACGGGCTCGGGGCCGACGGCGTCGTCACCGGGATGGGGACCATCGGCGGGCGCCAGGCGGCGCTGATGGCCAACGACCCGGCGGTCAAGGCCGGGTCTTGGGGCCCGAAGACGGTCGAGAAGATCCTCCGGATCCAGGAGCGCGCCCTCCGCCACCAGGTGCCGATGACCTACCTGGTCGACTCGGCCGGCGCCCGGATCACCGAGCAGGTGCGGATGTTCCCCGGCCGTCGCGGCGCCGGGCGGATCTTCTTCAACCAGGTCCGGCTCTCGGGGCAGGTGCCTCAGGTGTGCCTGCTGTTCGGGCCGAGCGCCGCCGGCGGCGCGTTCATTCCCGCCTTCTGCGACGCGGTGATCATGCGCGACGGCAACGCCTCGATGTACCTCGGGTCGCCGCGGATGGCCGAGATGGTGATCGGGGAGCACGTCTCCCTCGAGGAGATGGGCGGGGCGCGGATGCACACCTCGGTGTCGGGCTGCGGCCACTTTCTCGCCGAAAGCGACGACGACGCGATCGACCTCGCCCGCCGCTACCTCTCCTACATGCCAGCCAACTGGCGCGATGCGCCCCCGACGGCGCCGCCGGCCGAGCCCGCGTCCGAGCGGTCCCCGTCGGCGATCGTCCCCGACAACCAGAAGGACCCCTTCGACGTCAAGGAGCTGATCGCCGCCGTGGCGGACGCCGGCTCGTTTCTCGAGGTCCACGAGCGCTGGGCGAAGGAGGTGGTGGTGGGCTACGCGCGGCTCGAGGGCCGGGTGATCGGGATCGTCGCCAGCCAGCCGAAGGTGAAGGGCGGAGTCCTGTTTGTCGACTCGGCCGACAAGGCCGCCCGGTTCATCTGGACGTGCAACGCCTTCAACGTTCCCCTGCTGTTCCTGGCCGACGTCCCCGGCTTCATGATCGGCAAAGAGGTCGAGCGCCAGGGAATCATCCGCCACGGGGCGAAGATGATCAGCGCGGTCTCCGAGGCGACGGTGCCGAAGCTATCGGTTATCGTCCGCAAGGCCTACGGCGCCGGGCTGTACGCGATGGCGGGACCCGCCTTCGAGCCCGACGCCTGCATCGCCTTCCCCCAGGCCCAGATCGCGGTGATGGGCCCCGAGGCCGCGATCAACGCCGTCTTCTTCAACCAGATCCAGGCGATCGAGGACCCCGGGGAGCGGGAGCGATTCGTCGAGGAGAAGCGCGAGGAGTACTCCGAGGACATCGACATCCTCCACCTCGCCTCCGAGCTGGTGGTCGACGCTGTGATCGAGCCCGACTCCCTCCGGGCGGAGGCGGCCCGCCGCTTTGCCCTCGCCGAGTCGAAGGATCGGGAGTTCGCCCGCCGGCGAAACCCGGTCACGCCGGTCTGAGGCAGATCGGGGGCGATCGCCGACCCAAAGAGGGGGCGGCGGTCCCACGCGGTCAGATCCGCTTGGCGAGATCGACGAAGTAGTCGAGGGTGGCGGGGTTGGCGAGCGAATCGCGGCTGGCGGCGCGCTCCGGCCGGTCGCCCATCAGAATCCGCTTCACGGGGACCTCGAGCACCTTGCCGCTGAGGGTACGCGGGACCTCGTCGATCGCGAACACCTGGTCGGGGACGTGCCGGGGGGAGCACTGCTCGCGGATCCGCGCCCTGATCGTCCCGACCAGCTCGTCGTCGAGCTCTGCGCCCGCGCGGAGAACCACGAACAGCGGCATCCATCCCTCTGTGCCCGGCTTGGGAACGTCGACGACGAGCGCGTCGATGACCTCCGGAACCGAGGCCACCGCCCGGTAGATCTCGCTGGTCCCCATCCGGACGCCCTGGCGGTTGATGGTCGAGTCCGAGCGGCCATAGATCACCGCCGTGCCGCGCGAGGTGATCTCGATCCAGTCGCCGTGGCGCCAGACGCCCGGGTACTTGTCGAAATAGCTCGCTCGGTATCGCGAGCGATCTTCGTCTCCCCACAGATAAAGCGGCATCGAGGGCATTGGCGCGGTCAGGACCAGCTCCCCGACCTGGTCGATCACCGTGTTGCCGTCCTCGTCGAAGGCCTCGACCTTCGCCCCCAGCGCCCGGCCCTGGAGCTCACCCCGGTACACGGGCAGAATCGGGACCCCGCCGACGAACGCGGTGCAGACGTCGGTGCCGCCGCTGGTCGAGAAGAGCCAGGTGTCGTCGCCGAGCTTCTCGTAGATCCAGTCGAATCCCACCGGGGACAGGGGTGAGCCGGTGGACCCCACGGCGCGAAGCCGCGAGAGGTCACGGCCGGCCGAGGGCTCCAGGCCGGCCTTCATGCAGGCGGCGATGTAGCTCGCGCTGGTGCCGAACATGGTCATCCCGGTGTCCTCCGCGAGGTCCCAGAGGCGGCCCAGATCGGGATAGCCGGGATTGCCGTCGTAGAGCACGATCGACGCCGGCGTGAGGAGGCCGGAGATGATGAAGTTCCACATCATCCAACCGGTGGTGGTGAACCAGAAGAGGCGGTCGCCGGGTCGGGCGTCGACGTGGAGGTTGAGCTTCTTCAGGTGCTCGAGCAGGATCCCGCCGTGTCCCTGGACGATCGCCTTCGGCAGCCCGGTGGTGCCGGAGGAGTAGAGCACCCAGAGGGGATGGTCGAAGGGGACTCGCTCGAAGCGGAGGTCGACCCCTTCCCCCAGGTCCCCGAGCTGCCCCCAGGTGATCGGCTCGGGGCCCGAGTCGCCGGGGGCCTGAAGGAGCGAGAGGTCGGGCGCGGCGCTGAGGTAGGGGACCACGATCACCCGCTCGAGGCTCGGGATCCGGCGGGCGATCTCCGCGACCCGCTCGAGGCGGTCGAAGTCCTTGCCGCCGTAGCGGTACCCGTCCACCGTGAACAGCGCCTTCGGCTCGATCTGGGCGAAGCGGTCGACGACGCTGCCGGGGCCGAAGTCCGGCGAGCAGCTCGACCAGATCGCGCCGAGGCTGGCGGTGGCGAGGAAGGCGATCAGCGCCTCGGGGCCATTCGGAAGGTAGGCGACCACCCGATCGCCGCGCCCGACGCCGAGCGCTCGCAGACCCTCGGCGATCGCGGCGACCCCGGCACGGAGCTCGCCCCAGCTGATCTCGCCGAGCTCCCGGAGCTCGGAGGCGTGGAGGACGGCGAGCTCGTCGTCGGCCTTGCCGCGGAAGACGTGCTCCGGATAGCTCAGCTGGGCTCCCTCGAACCAGCGCGCCCCCGGCATCTCGCGCGAGGACAGGACCCCCTCGGCCGGGGTCGAGGAGTCGACTTGGAAGTAGTCCCAGATCGATGCCCAGAAGTCCTCGAGCTCGGTCACGGACCACTCCCATAGCGAGGCGTAGTCGCCGATCTCGACCCCGCGCTCGGACCCGAGCCAGCGCGCGTACCGGGTCATCTCCGAGCGCTCGATCGCCTCGAGCGAGGGCTCCCAGAGCTTCTCCCCGCGACCCGCCTTGGTGGTTCCGGTCTCCACGGCCAAGGCCCCTTATATCCGCTCGGCGACCTTCTCGGGGGTGATCGCCCGGCGAGCGACGTCGCGGTCGAGCAGCCGCGCGATCCCGACCACGAACTCGGTCGCCCGGGAGAGGGACTCGGGGTCGACCCGGTCCGGGGTGTCCTCGTGGGTGTGGTACCAGGGGGCGAGGAGGCCGTCCTCGGTGGTCCGGATCGTGATCGCGGGAATGCGGCGAAGCTGGGCGGGGAGCGCGTCGTCGAGCAGGGGGTAGCGGAGGGGGCGGGCCGGAGGGTGCCCGGCGCCGGTCGCGCCGGGGCCGCCGAGCGCCTCGCATAGCTCGATCAGCCGAGGGTCGAGCGGCTGACTCAGCACGGCGCCCTCGCTCACCTCGTAGGTGATCGCCCCGTAGGAGACCGAGTCGACGTTGACGACGAAGGTGCGCTCGCGGTCGAGCTCGTCGCGGTGCGCGCGGACGAACGAGCGCATCCCCTCGCACAGCGACTCCTCCGAACCGGCGAGGACGACCCAGACGTCGAGGGAGTCGGGAGGGGCCGCGTCCAGCTCCTGGGCGGCGGAGAGGACGGCGGCGACGCCGGAGGCGTTGTCGTAGGCGCCGGGGACGATGTCGGAGAGGGAGATGTCGATCAACAGGAAGACGGCCACGATCAGGACGATCGTCGGGATCACCTGGAGGAACAGGAGCCAGGTCGCCTCGACGCCGACCATCCGCACGCCGAGGAGGGGGAGGAGGGGGGCGATTCCGTACCAGAAGAAGACCCGGAAGGGGCCGAGCGCGAGCCGCCCCCGATCGGAGAGCCGCCTCGCCAGATTCGACGGCGAACCGAACACATACCCGGTGCGGGCGGCGTCGTAGTGGGCAACCAGGATCAGCCGCCCAGGGGCGGCGGGCCGGGGGCCGGGGGAGACGACGTTCTGGGAGACCCGCCGGAAGAACAGGGAGCGCACCAGATAGGCGCGCGTGTTCAGGTCGAGATAGGCAGAGGTGGCCGCGAGGAGGACAAGGGCGAAGCCGGCGGCGGGCTCGACGGCGGCGAGGACGCTGCCCCCGATCGCGATCGCCGCGTGGGCCGCGTGGACGAGCGAGTAGTGGGGATGGACGAACGTGGGCTCGATCTCCGCCCGCCGGCCCAGCCCCCGCAGCCGCGCCGCGAGCACGTTCGCTGCCCGCCGCTCCGCATCGGTCCCCGGGCCCCGGCCCTCGATCGCGCACAGCTCCTCGATCAGCTCCTTGCTACCGACGGCGTCCACGGCGTCCACGCGCGGCGCATTATCCCCGGGCGGCGCGACTATCGTTGAGGCCGCGCCGGAGTGCTGGAACTTGGAATACAGGGCGGCCTCAAAAGCCGCTGCCCTTCGGGGCTTGTGGGTTCGAATCCCACCTCCGGCATCAGGCGATTGCGGCGGCCCGCGCCACCGGTATCGGGCGAGGCGCAGGGTGAGGGTCACGCCCTATCCTGGTCCGAATGGGCGTGGGACCTCGACGCCGTCAGGGGCGGCTGTTGGTGATAGCGGCCGGGCTCCTGGCGCTGGCGGGGTCCGCGGCGATCCTGGTGGCGCGCGGGGCGAGCGCCGCGGGCCCAACCAAGCCGAACATCGTTGTCATCCTCACTGACGACCAACGGCTCGACGATCTCTACGCCAAGATCGGGCATCGACAGCTGATGCCGCGCACCCGCCGGCTGATCGGCCGCAACGGGGTGACGTTCAAGCGGATGTACGCGACCTATCCGCTGTCGTGCCCGTCGCGGACGACGATCCTCACCGGCCGCTACGCGCACAACCACAACATCGTCGCGAACATCATGCCCCACTTCGGCTACTGCGGGCGCGCCAAGATCTGGCCCCGCCACGACGACCTCCCGATCTGGCTCCAGAGGGTGGGCTACTACACGATCATCACCGGCCGGTACCTGAACGGGTACCCCGGCAGGCATGTGCCGCGAAGACACATGGACCCCGGATGGAACCGCTGGGTTGTGCCGGTTGAGACCGGCGACAGCCACGCGGCCGTCTACTTCAACTACCGGCTCAACATCAACGGGAAGGTGAGCCGCAAGTTCGGCGGGCATCGGCTCCACGATCCCCGCGTCTACTTCACGGACGTGATCACCCAGTACGCAACCAGGTACATCGACCAGGCCCCCGACGACCAGCCGATCTTCCTCTATCTCGCCCACCGCGCCCCGCACGAGGACGTGCCGCCTCCGGTGGGGCCGGAGCCCAGCCCCCGGGACGAGAAGGGGAAGAGGAAGATCGCGATCCCGCATCCGCCCGGCTACGACGAGGCCAACGTCTCCGACAAGCCGCAGTGGGTGCGGAACGAGCCGCCCCTGACCGCGAGGGAAAAGCGGCAGGCGACCCACCGGGCGCGTCGCCGCCGCGCCTGCCTGCGCGCCGTGGACCGCTCGGTGGAGACCGTGATCAAGGCGCTCGCCGCCGACGGCAGACTAGACAACACCTACATCTTCTTCCTCTCCGACAACGGCTTCTTCCTCGGGGAGCATCGGTTCCCGAAGGGCAAGGTGCGCGCCTACGAGCCCTCGACCCACGTGCCGCTGATGGTCTCGGGGCCCGGGATCCCGCACGGGAAGGCAAGCAGCGAGCTGGTCGGGAACATCGACATCGCCCCGACGATCCTCAAGCTCGCCGGCGCCACCGCCACCAGGCCGATCGACGGCCGCTCGCTCCTTCCCTTCCTCCTCAACCCCAGCAAGCGCACCCGGCGCCCGATCCTGCTCGAGGCGTATCGGGCCAAGCCCGGCCGGGGCCAGGCGATCTCGGGGGCGGCCAGTCGCCGCGATCGCGGCACCCGGGCGGTGGCGGCGGTCAACGGCCGGACCAAGGCGCCTAACTACCAGGCGATCGTCTTCGGTCGCTACAAGCTGGTGCGCTACATCGAGGGCCGTGAGCTCTACGACCTCAAGCGCGACCCCTACGAGCTCCACAATCTCTACTACGAGCCGCGGTACTACCCGGTCGGCAAGTACCTGAAGAGGAAGCTCCACCGGCTCGGCTCCTGCGCCGGCGACGGCTGCCGGCGCCCGATCAAGCCGGTGCCGAGGCCGCGCGGCGCCCATCGCGCCCGCCACGGGCGCTAGCGTCGTCAGGGTGTGCGGCCGCTTCACCCTCACCGATCCCGATCCGAGGCTGCTCAGGTTCCGGTTCGACCTCTCCGAGTCGGCTGAGATCGAGGAGCGCCCCCGGTTCAACGTCGCCCCGACCGACCCGGTGCTGGCGATCCGAGCCGACCGGGAGGGTGTCCGTCATCCCGGCCGCCTTCGGTGGGGGCTGATACCGAGCTACGCCGATCCGGGGTCCTTCGGGCGGCTGCTGATCAACGCTCGCGCCGAGACCGTGGCCGAGGCGCCGGCCTTCCGCGACGCATTCGAGCGGTGCCGTTGCCTGGTGATCGCCGACGGCTTCTACGAGTGGAGGGCCACCGACACCGGCAAGCAGCCGGTCTGGATCACCCGGCCCGACCACGCCCCGTTCGCGTTCGCGGGTGTGTGGGCGCGGGCGCTCCGCGCGAACGGCTCGGAGCTGCACTCGTGCGCGATCGTCACCTGCCCGCCCGGGGAGGTGGTGGCGCCGATCCACGACAGGATGCCTGTGATCCTCGATCGGGAGGCGGAGCCGGGATGGCTCGCCCCGGACGCCGACGTCACCGAGCTGGCGGCGCTGCTTCGCCCGACCGACGAGCTCGCGGTCACCGAGGTGTCCGAGGCGGTGAACGACGTCCGCGAGGACGGCCCCCACCTCCTCGCCCCGCCGCTGAAGCTCTTCTGAGGATCGGCGGCCCGGCCCGGCGACCGCGCCGCCGGTCTACTCGGGGATCTCCTCGCCGATCGGCCGCTCCTCCTCGACGTGCCAGTCCTGGTTGAAGGCGACCATCGCGACCGCGATCAGGATCAGCTGGACGGGGACCATCACGAGGGTGAGGACCCCGATCAGCTCCTCCGGCAGGGCGGGGCTGTCGAGGCCCGGCTTGTCGCGAGCGAACCAGGCCGGGGTGGCGATCGCGGCGAAGATCGCGAGGATGATCGCGAGCGCGGCCGCGACCGGCAGCACCCCCCGGTTCCAACGCGCGACGTAGAAGGCGAACAGCAGGTAGACGAGGATGTAGCCGATGCAGAAGGGCTGGCCGCCCTCGAGCCGCTCCCAGCCACCGACGGTGACCACGACCATGAGCGCGGCGGAGACCAGGAGCACGAGAACGACGAGCGCCCGGGCGCTCTTGGACTCGGGTTTCTCCCGATTGGGCCGCCACAGCTCGTAGCCCGGACGGGCTGCCGCCGCTTCCATCGACGGCAAGTGTATGGGCTTCCCCGGCCACGCGCCCCCGCTCCCCGCGGCTTGTTCGGTGGGGACGCCCGCGGCGGGGGATGCGGGCGGAGGGAGTCGAACCCCCAAGCTCTTTCGAGCACCGGCACCTAAAGCCGGCCTGTGTACCAGTTCCAGCACGCCCGCAGGACGGCCCCGATTCTAGGGGGGTCGGCCGCCGGGACCTCGGGCATGCCAGAATGGCGCCGGGACCGCGACGGATTGCGGTGGCGACTATCGGTACGGGACAGCAAGGGGGACTCCGCGCGCGGAGCACGAGAATGAGCTGGGAGCTTTCGATCGCCACCAACCCTGTGACAGGGCCCTGGGTTCTCTGCCGGTGAAGGGATCCGCGGGTCGTGGCTGAGCACGCCCGGGACGGGGAGATCTCGCTGTTCCTGGTCGACGACGTGCCGGAGCTGCGGGAGCTGATCCGGTGGGGAATGGAGGAGGATCCGGGCTTCCGGGTGATCGGCGAGGCCGGCGACGGTCGCAGCGCGATCGTGGGGGTGGCCGAGACCCGGCCCGCCGCCGTCCTCCTCGATCTCTCGATGCCGGACATGAACGGGCTCGAGGCGATCTCGTTGATCCGGGAACGCGACCGGAAGGTCGCCATCGTCGTCCTCTCCGGGTTCGCCGCCGACCGGATAGGCGCCCGGGCGATGGACCTGGGTGCCGACGGCTACGTCGAGAAGGGAACCCCGATCGATGAGCTCCGCGAGGCCACCCGCCGGGCGGTGGCGCGGCGACGCGGGACCGCCCACCCCGGCGACCACCCGGCCGCGTAATTCGGCGCCGGCTGGAGGCGGAGGAGGAGGCGGGGCACCCAGGACTCGAACCTGGTATCTCCGACTTTGGAGGCCGGCGCCTTCGTCCAATTTGGCCAGTGCCCCGCGGATCTTGAATCGTATCCGGGGTCGCGCGACTGGCAACGATCGTCGGGGGGACCCGGGTGCCGCCGAATCGCCTGCGAACATACGTTCGTGGCTTACGTCAGGCACGACGAGGAGACTGTGGCAACGGTACTCGGCCTCGTTGGTTCGGGGCTGAGCGACTACGAGATCGCGCGGCGCACTGGGGTGTCGCGGTCGACGGTCCTCCGTTGGCGTCGGCTCGGGCGGCTTCGAGCGGGGATTCAGTCCACAGCGGCGCTTGCAAGGCCGCTTGACGCGCGGGCGATTCCTATCTGCTCGGCGTCTACCTCGGCGACGGGATCGTGTTCAGGGCCACTCGCAGCTGGATATTTCGCGTCACTCTTGACGCCGCCTATCCGCGCGTCGTCAGGGAATGCGCCTTCGCTATGGCGGCCGTCTTGCCGCTCAGAGTGACGTGGCAGCGAAAGGAACGCGAGCGGATGTGGATTCTGCAGAGCTCCGGGGCCAGCTGGCCCAACCTCTTTCCCCAGCACGGGCCGGGGAGGAAGCACGAGCGCCGGATCGAGCTGGCGCCGTGGCAGTTGCGGATCACCCGCGCACACACCGAGGAGTTTCTTCGTGGGCTGATCCATTCCGACGGGTCGAGGTGCATCAACCGGTTCGCCGTCAAGCTCCCGAGCGGTCGGGTGGGACGGTACGCCTACCCGAGATACTTCTTCACCAACTACTCCGCCGATATCCGGAAGATCTTCTGCGAGCACTGCGAGCTGCTCGGGATCCGCTGGACCCAGTCGAACGCGCGGAACATCTCGGTCTCGCACCGCGACAGCGTTGCGATCCTCGACTCGTTCGTCGGGCCGAAGTCGTAGAGGCTTAGGCTCGATGGTGCTTTCGATGCCGGCGGTGCTTTGGCAGGGGCCGCGGCGGGTCGCCGATCTGGGCGCGGCATTGGGCGCCCTTGCAGGCGGCGAGGGGGACGAGGCGGTTGAAGAGCCAGCGGCGGACCGGGGCGAAGCGGGGGCTCGAGGCGAGGTTGTGGAGCTGGGCGGGGTCGCGGCTCATGTCGTAGAGCTCTGATTGGCCGTTGGCGTAGAGCACGTACAGGTACCGATTGGTCCGGATCGCGCGGTAGGCGGGGGCGAAGTTGCCGTTCGCGGTCGCGGACTTGACCGCGCCCGCCGTCTGCTGGTCCTGGTCCAGGTTCGTCACCCCCCCGGCCCCGGCGAGGCCGACCTCCGCCGTCCTGGCCTCGTCCGCGTCGAAGCCGGCGTTGCCCCTGCCGGGCCCGGTGTCGGCCTCGAGCAGGATCGGGCGGGTGGTGCGCAGTCGCGGGTCCTCGGCGTAGGGGAGCAGGGAGCGCCCGTCGATCGCGGGATCGGTGCCGCCGGCGATCTGAAGCATCGTCTGGGCGACGTCGGCGTTGTCGACCAGCTCCCCGCTCTTCTCGCCCGCCGGGATCCCGGGGCCGCGAATGATCAGCGGCACGTGCGAGGAGGGCTCGTACGCCAGGTACTTGCCCCCTGCGATCCGGTGCTCGCCGAAGAAGTAGCCGTTGTCGGAGCTGAAGATGATGTACGTGTCATCGAGGATCCCCTTGGCGTCGAGGGCCTGGACGATCCGGTCGACCGCTTCGTCGACCGACAGCAGCATCGCTAGCCGGCTGCGGCGCTCAGAGGCGATCTTGGAGCGGACGGCGGCGCTGAGCCTGTGAGGCACCTGGTTTCGAAGCCACTTCGGCTTGTCGGTGATGTCCTTCTCGTTGAACCCGGGCGGCTTCGGGAGCTTGGTGCCGTAGAAGGCGTTCAAGTGGCGGCCGGCGGGCTCGAAGGGAGCGTGGGGCGCGTTCACCCAGAGGTTGAGCTCGAACGGAGTCTGGGATCCGCCCCCGCCCGACGGGAGGCCGTCGATGAAGTCGAGCGCCTTGCCGGCGAGGACGTCGGTCTGGTAGTCGGAGTCGGAGGTCCCGTAGTGCTGGTAGTGGGCGGGCTGGATCCCGTCGGACTCGACCAGGTTGTAGTCGTAGTAGAGGTTCGCCTCCGAGACCTTCCCGTACCACTGGTCCCAGCCGACCGGCACCGGTGGGGGGTAGCTGGTGAAGTTGTCGTAGCCGTTCAGGTACTTGCCGATGTGGACCGTGTAGTAGCCGGCGTCCTGGAGCCACACCGGCAGGGCGTCGGACTCGTGGGCGCGGAACCGCTGCCAGCCACCGTTCGGCTTCGCGTTGCCCCGCACGAGGTGGTTGTGCATGTACTGGCCGGTGAGGAACGTGGCCCGGGAGGGACAGCAGAGGGGATAGGAGATGTAGGCGCGGGTGAAGGTCACCCCCTGATCGGCGATCTCCTCGCGGACGTGGGACATCGCCTGCATCTCCCCGAGCGTCTGATCGTCGGTGAGGATGAAGACGATGTTCTTCGGCGCCGCGCCCTGGGCGCCGCGGGGCCCGGCGAGCTGATGGCCGAGCAGGCCCGCCAGCACCGCCACCCCGAGCGCGAGCGCGGCGAGGGGACGGCGGTTGCGCCAGTTGGTCGAATGTCGGGGGGGCAACCGCATCTCGTTTGGTGCGACGCAGGCGAGCCGACCCTCGCCGCCCGCCCCTGACAACCGGCGCCGGGAGGCGGAGTTTCGGCCCCTGCCAAATGGGTCCGGACACGGTACCGATCCGACCGGAGTGGCTCGTGGGGGCGAACCTATAATCGTCCCTGCGCGGGCGAGGTGTTAATGGCTGCACTGGAGCCTTCCAAGCTCCCGGAACGGGTTCGATTCCCGTCGCCCGCTTGCTCTCGCTCCCTTAGAATCCATGCTCTGCGTCGGGGCGTGGCGCAGTCTGGTAGCGCATTCGGCTGGGGGCCGAAAGGTCGCTGGTTCAAATCCAGTCGCCCCGACTTAAGGAAGTCCTGGAAATCGCCATGTTTTACCTTCGCGTGCTCGGCTTCCCGAACCGGAACGCGGGCTTCAAGGGTCCCAATGAGGGCCTATTTCTAACGAACAAACACGCCAGCTAAGCCCGCTCCGGTTCGCTCGAATAGCCGCTAGGCCGTGGGCTACCGTCATTTGTTTGAGCCGAGTTCCGTGCCTGGATTGGGTGGTTACGGGCGACAGGGTCGTCCCCATCCCTGGAGTGCTCCGTCTCGCGGAGGCTGTCGAAAGGGAGGGGTGGCCCACTCTGGCCCTCAGAAACCGGGAGTCTGAGCTGAGAACGTGGGGGGCGTCCAGGCCACACCGCCTCTGGGTCGGTGCGACCGTAAAGGGGGTCGGCGTGGCGCCGATAGTCTCGGAGGCAACCGACCATGGAGGCAAGATGACGCCAGACGCCAATTTCACGTCCCAGCGACGGGACCCCGCGCCGCAGGAATCGGACGGCCCCATCACCAGCCTGACCGGTGCAAACCAGCGTCTGAAGCCTCTGGAAGCCCCTCCCGAACCAACCGCCGCAGAGCGTCAGGTGGCCGATCTGATCCCGATCGAGACGGATCCGGAGACGGCCGCAGCCGTCCTTGATCGGGTGCCACTCTGGTTTCACACGTTCTCGCTCGACCGCTCCAGGGAGCTCTACACCCCCGGCGTCGCCCGTGATCACCGCTACCGGGTCCCCGCCTTGCCCGAGGATTTTGCCGGCATGAGCGTGCTCGACATCGGCACCTTCGACGGCTTCTACGCGTTCCTCGCCGAGGCGCGCGGGGCGGGGCGGGTCGTCGCAGTCGACAACGAGCAGTACAGGGAGTGGGTCAGCTCGCGCTGGGGTGTCGAGTTGCAGGGAGGCGAGGGGTTCGCCGCGATTCGGGAGCTACTCGACTCCGAGGTCGACTACCAACGGATCGACGCATTCGATCTGGACGAGCTCGGGGAGACGTTCGAGTTCATCCTCTGCTTCGGGATCCTGCACCGGGTGGAGAACCCGCTGGGGCTGCTCAAGCTCATTCGACGGCGCCTCGCGGCCGGCGGACGGGTGCTGCTCGAGACCCACGGGGCGGCGGATCGGGCTTTCGATGCCGCGGCGGTTTACATCCCCGCGCCGGGAGAGATCTACGCCCATGATGACTACGTTTACTGGGGCTTCACCCCCGCAGGCTTGGACGCGATGGCCCGCCATGCGGGCTTCGAGAGCTTCGAGCTCATCGACGCGCCGGTGATCGACGGCCATCCGCGTGTGCTCGGGGCGCTCCGCTCAGCCCCGCTCGACTGAGCGTGCTCCCACGGGGGTGGGCGGCGGTTCGTTCACGCGAGCAAAACATCTGTTTTCCAGGGGCTTAACAGCTCCAGAGGGGTTTCGTGGTTCGGTTTGGGCAGATCGGAGATGGCCTCGGCACTGCCCCCGCTGTATGCACACCGGCTCGGCCGCCACTACGGTCCGGACTCCTCGGCGGCCGCCCTTCGCCACACCCTGACCGGTCCGGTCGAGGGCCTCGAGACCGATGTATGCCTGACCGCCGACGATCGCCTGGTCCTGCTGCACGATCCGCTGCTCACGCTCAGCACGACGCTCGACGGCTGGGCGCGCCAGAGGACCGCTGAAGAGATCCGATCGGCGCGCATCCGTGACTCCGCGGGAGAGCCGACGGCGGAGCACCCGCTCCTGCTCGAGGAGCTGATCGAACTAGTGCCGGAAACGGTCCGCCTCCAGCTCGAGGTCAAGGCGCACGCCGACCCGGCGCTTGCCCGCCGCACCGCCGAGGCGCTCTGCAAGCGGCTTCGGGGGGAGCTGATCCGCGACCGAGTCGAGGTGATCAGCTTTCATGGCGAGGCGTGCGCTGTCGCCGCCGCGAACGGGATCCCGTCCCGCCTCGTGATCTGGGCCGACTACGCGCCCGAGGCGCTCGCTTCTTGGGCTCTCCGGAGCGGAGTGGTGGGGATCTCGCTCGAGTACTTCCTGCTCACCGAGCAGTTGGTCGAGGTGCTTCGGGACGCGGGGCTGAGCGTCAACACCGGCACTGTGAACCACCCGGAGCTCCTAAGCCGGGTGCTCGAGTTCGCTCCCGACGCGATCGGCACCGATCGCCCCCACGAGCTTCGGGCGGCGGCCGAAACAGTCGCCGCGCCGGCGCTCAGCAGTCGCTGAAGCCGGGGCCGCAGCGTCTGTCGGACTGCTCGACCTGGAGTCAGCCGCGTGGCAAGCAAGCGGCCTTCGGCTTCCCCTGCTCGTCCAGGGCGAACGTGTCGTGGTCGGTAACGGACACTCTCGCTTCGGCGCACTTGCGAGAACGAGCGGCGAGGCCGACATCACCGGATCACGATCGTGCGTAACACAATCTGAGACACTCCCTGGCCTGAATGCACCAGGGCAAAGGCGGAGGATGAGGCGAAGCGCAAACGTGGAGGCGAGGGCGTGGGGGTCACGTCCCATAGCGTGGTGTAGGACGCGGTCGGACGGAACGTTGTTCCGGCCACCGCGGGCCCCATGATCGTCGGTCTGTTCCAAGGGATCGACGAGAGGAGCACCACGATGGCCGAGAGGCAGAGAATGACGACGGAGGAGGTCGTCAGCTACCTAAGCGAGGGCGAGGGGCTCGACTTTCTGCGCGAGTCGCTTCGCTGGATGGTCGGTGAGTTGATGGAGGCGGAGGTCTCCGAGCTGATCGGCGCCGCCCACGGCGAGCGCACTTCCGACCGGGCGACACACCGAAACGGCTACCGGCCGCGGCGCTGGGATACCCGCGCCGGCGAGCTCGAGCTGCAGATCCCGAAGCTACGGCGAGGCAGCTACTTCCCGAGCTTCCTCGAGCCCCGCAAGCGATCCGAGCAGGCCTTGCTCAACGTCGTCCAGCAAGCCTACGTCTGCGGCGTCTCGACCCGCAAGGTCGACCAGCTGGTCGAGTCGCTCGGCCTGCGGATCTCGCGCTCGGAGGTTTCGCGGATCGCCCAGGGTCTCGACGAGCAGGTCGAGGCCTTCCGCACCCGTCCGCTGGAGGGCCGCTACCCCTACCTCTGGCTCGACGCCAAGGTCGAGAAGGTCCGCGACGGCGGGCGGGTGCACCGCAAGGCGCTGGTGATCGCCCACGCGGTCCACGAGACCGGCCGGCGCGAGGTCCTGGCGCTCGACGTCGGCGAGGCCGAGACGGAGGCGTGTTTTGGCGCGAGTTCCTGCGCGGCCTCATCAAGCGAGGGCTCGTCGGGGTCCAGCTCGCGGTCTCCGACGCCCACCCGGGCCTCAAGGCGGCGATCGCCCAGGTGCTTGGCTGCCCCTGGCAGCGCTGCACGGTCCACTTCCTCAGGGACTGCCTCGGCCACTGCCGCCGCGATGAGCACGGGATGCTGGCGGCGCTGATCCGGCCGATCTTCAACCAGGCGACGCGCGAGGAGGCCCGCGACCGCCTCTCCGAGGCGGTGGCCGCGCTCGAGGGCCGACTCGACAAGGTGGCTCAGACGCTCGAGGAGGCCGAGGAGGACATCCTCGCCTTCTACGCGTTCCCCGAGGCCCACCGCTCGAAGCTGCGCTCGACCAACCCGCTCGAGCGCCTCAACCGCGAGGTCGGCCGGCGCACCGACGTCGTCGGCATCTTCCCCGACGACGCCTCCTTGATCCGCCTGGCCTCGATGCTCGCGATCGAGCAAAACGACGAGTGGCTGGTCGGGCGGCGCTACCTGAGCAACGAGTCGATCGCCCTCGTCCTCGAGGACGAGGGCGATCGCATCGAAGCTCCGAGGGAGGTGAGAGAGCTCCAGGCGGCCTGAGAAGCCGAGTGTCCTACCGAGGATCGTGGGCGCCCGCTCTTACACCACGTCCTGGGACTTGACTTCGCGTTCGTGCGACCCACTCGAAGGAGGTG
>JBKPIY010000046.1:0-20497 GCA_046730475.1 Actinomycetota bacterium | reverse complement strand
TGAGGTTCGGGGTGGTGCCCCGGGAGGCGGTGGCGATCTGGGCGGGGACCCGCCGGGCGGCTGGCGGGCGTCGTCGGTGATCGAGGTGGAGTCCCTGAGCGGTTGGGATGTACCTGCTCGGGTTAGCTGACGAGCGGGCGCAGGGTTGAGCGTCGCGGGGTGGGACCGATCGCCGCTCTCGGCCGTCTTGCGGGTGAGCGATGGATCGGTCGACCCAGAGCCATTCGAGCATCACCGGGATCGCCGACGCCCTGTGGGTGCTGGCGGGATTCTCCCTCGGGGCGCTCGCCGGGGTCGCGATCGGGATGGCGGCCCAGGCGCTCCGCGAGCTTCGGCTGGCGTGAACCTGGGCGCTTCTGGGGCTGCCGGCGCTCGCCCCGATCGCGGGCGTCGTTTGGCTTGGGGTGTTGGGCGGGGCGGCCGCCGGCTCGCTCCTCGGCCTCGCCCTCGGCGCCTTGGTGGGCGCGGTCTGGTGGGGGGCGCAGAGGCGGATCGAGGACCGCCGTATCGGCGCCGACCGGGAGGACGCGGCCCGCGCCCGGCGCGGCGTCCTCGATGGGCCGCGCCGGCGCCTTTGGGAGCGCCCCGCGGCGAGCCGGGAGCTCCTCGCGACCTCGATCGCGCTCGGCAGAGACGATCGCGGCGAGCTCGGGGCGATTCGTCGCGGGAGCGCGGAGTCGGGGTCCCACGCCTTGATCGCCGGGGCGACGGGGGCCGGGAAGACGACGTCGCTCGCGGTCCTGGGGGCCGAGTACATCCATCGATCCGGGTTCGGGGCGGAGGTGATCGAGGCGAAGAACGATCCCGCCTTCGGAGTGCGATCGCGGAGGCGGCCGCCGCCCGGGGGAGGGCCCTTCGGATGGTCTCCGCGGAGGGACACTCGACCTATGACCCCCTCGCTCGGGGGAGCGTCGATGAGATGAGCTCGAATGGCGTCACCTTTGAGCAGGTCGACCAGGGCCCCATCAAGACCGACGTGAAAAGCATTGCCACGCTCGGGGACTCGAAGACCGCCTGGTTCAAGGACCCCGACCGAAACACCCTGGGCCCGGTCCAGGCGTAGGGCTCCTACCAGCCGGAATGAGGATCGGGGATCCCGGCCCGGTCATGGCCGGATAACAGCTGGTCGAGTTCGATCCCGGTCCCTCGGGCTCGGCCCCCGGTGCGGACGGCCGCGAGCACCAGCTCGTCGTCGAGGGCGACTATCTCCTCGGGCTCAAACCTCAGACCCCCCGCCCAGACCTCGTCCATCTTGGCGAACCACTCCTTGAGCCCCTCCTTGTCGTGGGCCTGACGGGCCTCGACCCCATGCCATGGGGCGAGTCCATCGTGAAGTCGTCGTCAATCAGATCCGCGACGGCGGCGAACCCGCCCTCGCTCATGCGACGAAGGGCCTCGCGCTCGATCTCGACGTTGCTCTCCGACACGAACGCTCAGTATCGCGGCCCCGGTCTGATCTCGCGGACGGTCAGGAGCTCCGCCGGGCGCGCTCGACGACCTCGGCGGGAGTGCCCTCGAAGGGGCTGCCGTGGCCCACGACCACGACGTTGGCGGGCAACCCCTCGAGCCTCGAGAGTGAGTCTCGCGCCCGCTCGGCGTCCTCGTTGAAGGCCACGAGCTGGGGCCCGGTCTCTCCGCTGAGGAAGCTCACGGTGGCGAGGGCGTCCCCAGCGAAGAGCACGCCCGCCCCCTCCGCGAGCAGGGAGCAGTGCCCGCCCGTGTGTCCCGGGGTGTGGACCGCCCGCAGTCCACCCGGGACGTCCAGGACGTCCCCGTCGCCATACGTCTGAACTTCCCGGACCGGCGGCGCCTTCGCGCCGCCGTTCCGGACCGCGTGCGTCATGTAGCGGACCATCCGGGGTCGCCAGAGGCTCTGCAGCATGCCGCCAGGGATGGGCGTCCGCCCGCCCCGCACCCCCGCCGCGTCACCCGCCGGCGCGAACACCGTGGCGCCGGCCTCGAGCCGGATCCGCTCCGCCGAGCCGACGTGGTCGGAGTGGTAATGGGTGAGGACCACCGCCGCCACGGCGTCCAGCGACCGGCCGAGGGCGGTAAGCGCGGTGGGGAGCTGGTCGAAGTAGCCGGGGAAGCCGCAATCGACGACCGTGACAGCGCCGTCGACGTCGTACAGGTACCAGCCGACCCAATCGGTGCCGAGCCGGTGGACGCCCTCCGCGACTTGTTGGAGCGGAGCCACCACGAGCGAGTCTAGGACGCCTAACCCCCGGGGGTGGCAGGTCAGCTCAAGTGAGTTGGGTCTGGCCTCGCCGACCGGCGACCGCTCGGGCGGCTGAGGCGTCGGTCTGGACGACAAGCAGGCGATGGAGGATTCCGAGGAGCCCCTCCTCCCTCGCGCGATCAGCTGGAGCGCTCGCTGTCGCCTTCTTTGCACGCCTGACGTGGCCCAGCCGGCCAACGAGCGTTCGACCCTTGATTCCCCGCGGGGTTCGCACTGTGGCTCGCGGGCCACTGGCACCTCGCCATCCGGCACGATGGTTTCAAGTCCCCGATCGCCGAGCGGATCCTGGCCCGCCGGCTTCCGCACGGGGTCTGACCCGAGCTCGATCGGGAATCGAGCCACTACCTGCTCGCCGAGCCGGCGGACAATCACTCCCGCCTCGGGAATGGTCGGCCGACCGGCCGACTTGACCGCCGAATAGCGCCGATCAGCGGTCGCTGTCAAGGGCGCGAAGCGCCCCTACCCCTTGTGGGTTGACGGCGCTCGCAGGCGGCGCTAGCCCATCTCGGGTGGGACCAATCGCCTCCCGAGCTCGTCCTGGGTGTGATGAGTGGTTCTCTCCTCACCGCAGGCCAGGTGGCGAAGCTCCTCGGCGTGCCGACGTCCTGGGTGTACGAGCAGTCTCGACGGGGGCGGATCCCAACGGTGAGTCTCGGCCGTTACCGCCGCTATCGGGCGGAGGCGATCGAGGAATGGATCGAATCTATCGAGGGGCGGGGTGCGAGTCACCCACGCCGCGAGAGCGGCGCTTTGATCGCTGAACGATGGTCGCACGATGCGAGATCCCGTCGGCGGGGTTAGTGGGCACCGCCGAGGTGTGGGCAAGATTGGCGTGTGGCGAGCCGCTCTTTATGGGAGCGGGTCGCTCGTCAAACTCGCGAGGAAACTCGCGGCGGCGGATCCCCGTTCGACCTGGCCCAAGTTGGCTGTGCTCATCACTCGTCTATCCTTCCTCTCTGCGGGGCGGGAGGCGCAGGCAAGATCGGCGAGATTAGAGCACGAGCGGGTTAGCGCTCGCGGCAGACGGACATGGCGTTCCTTGGTGCGTCGTAGGCCGCGGTGTGACCAGATTCCCCGGAGGGCCAGGAGCACCGGCCGGAGCGGGTCCCGCACCTTCGCGAGATCCGCCGCGGCCCGAGGGCGTGGCGATCGGATCCGGTGGGACGGATCTGTTGGGCGACGGCGGCCGGGGACAGATCTCCTACGAGAATCTCACCGGATCCGCCGGAGGCGATCTGGCTATCAAACGGCACGAGCGTCGGCTCGCCGATGGGCGCAGCCGTCGATCATGTTGAGGTCGCAGCAGTCACGGGGTCGCGACTCGGTGCGCTACGCGGATTCGGTGGGGCGGTTTGCGTTCTGCTCGCCGGTCACGGCCCAGCGCGGTCGGCGTGACCGCCAGACTCGCGAATGATGGCGAAATACTGAGGCAGGCAGTCACCCAGCCCGATCGACTGGGCAAGCGCCCGGCCCTCAGGCGCAACAGGAGTGAGGTGCGGCGCAAGGGGTGGTCGAGGCGTCGCCCGAGGTGGCGGAATGGCATTTATTGATGCCCGATCCTGCCGCGCCCACCGATCCGCCGTTCTGCTAACTGCCTCGTACTCTGCCTGCACGTCCTAGAAGTAGGAGATCAAGCGTTCAAAGTCCGGCTTGACGGAGGGCGGCGGGCGCTGCGCCTTCAGCGCGTCCAGCGTGTTTCGCCCGATCGCCTCTGCCCGACGATGCGCGAGAGCGATTTCGTCGAGGATGTCGGCGTCCTGGTGGGCGGGCATAATCAACGGCCGCGTACACCGAGCGCCGACGCCGATCCTGCTTGCGGCAAATCGATTCGAAGGTCCTTCGAAGCTTCTCCGACACGTCGGCGCGCTGAAGGCGTAAGCCGCGATCGGGACTGCCGGCCTCGCCACTCCCGCAACCGGCAGCGGCGACGAGGAAAGCCAACGCTGCTACTGCAATCGCGGCTCGGATCGCTGCGTTCGGCGCGCGGCGCTTCGACATCACCCCTCGAGTCGGCGGTCTGACCGGCTGGCTTGAGCTGCCGATTCCTACGATCGCGCCTCCGAGCTGCCCGCCGGTCCCGGCCCTCCGCTCAACCCCGCCGCGGTACCCCGGCGGACCTGCCCTCAGGACTTGACGGAGATTTAACTACCCCAGGCGAAGGGAAGCGATCGTGCCTCGCAGCGCGACCTCGCCTAGAAATGGAACCCTATTGGAACCACGGCTCGCGCCGTTGGTGTCGAGCGGACCGCTCCGCCAAATACGAAACCCCCTGGTTAGCGGGGGTTTCGTAGTGCGCCTGAGAGGAGTCGAACCTCCACGAGCCTGTTCAGCTCACAAGGCCCTCAACCTTGCGCGTCTACCAATTCCGCCACAGGCGCTTGCCGGGTGGATTCTAGCCTCGCGCCCACCGCTCGCCGTTTGCGGGCGAACCGCCGGGATCGGGGTTGAAGTCGTCCGCCGGGCGCGCTAGTCTCACGAACATGTGTTCGGCCAGTCGCCAATCGCGGGACCGCTCTTCCGCCGATCCCAAGTAAGGGGAGAGCCAATGGACATCGTCAAGGACCTGACCAAGCGGCAGCAGGAGATCTTCGACTACATCCGCCGCTACCTGCGCCAACACGGCTATCCGCCCACGGTCCGGGAGATCGGCAAGGCGGTAGGCCTTCACTCCTCCTCGACCGTGCACGCCCACCTCGCCAAGCTGGAGAGCCTCGGGGTCCTGAAGCGCGACCCGACCAAGCCGCGGGCGATGGAGGTGCTGGTCGAGAAGGCGAGGCGCGCGGTCCGCCCCTCGGGGCTGCCCCTGGTCGGGAACGTGGCCGCGGGCGAGCCGATCCTGGCCGAGGAGAACATCGAGGACTACCTCCAGGTGCCGTCGGTGATCGGCGGGGAGACCGGCGACTTCGTCCTCAGGATCCGTGGCGACAGCATGAAGGACGCCGGGATCCTCGAGGGCGACTACGTCGTCGTCCGCCCGGCGGACGAGGCTCGGAACCGCGCGATCGTGGTCGCGCTCCTCGGCGACGACGCGACGGTGAAGCGGTTCTTCCGCGAGAGCGACCACATCCGCCTGCAGCCGGAGAACAAGTCGATGAAGCCGCTGCGAACCCGCGACGTGAGCGTGGTGGGAAAGGTGGTCGGAGTGTTCAGGAGGATGCTGTGAGCGCGGTTGCGACCGAGGACCGCCTTGATCGCGGCCCGCGCCGGCACCTCGAAGCGGGGCGGCTCTTCGAGCCGGCGGGGTCGACGCTCGAGGACCTGGTCCTCCGCGCCTGGGAGGACCTCGCGGCTCGAGGAGACGCCGAGTGCCCGGTGTGCCGAGGCCGGCTCACGGCGGACGGCTGCGCCGACTGCGGCTCCGAGCTGAGCTGACGCGGTTCCGCGGAGCCGCGGGTCCGCGGGATCGCACGAAAACGGCCCCATCGGGCCGCGCGGCCGGGATACCATTGCTTGTGCGGGTCAGGCAGTCGCGGAGGTGATGCCTTCGAGGAAAGTCCGGACACCACAGGGCGAGGGCGGTGGGTAACGCCCACCCGGGGAAACCCGCGGGAAAGTGCCACAGAAAAGACACGGCCGATGGCGCGGCCTCACGTGAGCCGCGCACAGGCAAAGGTGAAATGGTGCGGTAAGAGCGCACCGGCGCCGCGGTGACGCGGACGCGCACGGCAAACCCCGCCCGGTGCAAGGCCAAGCAGGACCGTCGACCCTGCCCGGCGAGGTCCAGGTGGGCCGCACAGATGGATGGCTGCCCCCGACAGAATCCGGCTTACAGGCCCGCTAAAGGAAAACCCTGCAACTCGCAGGGTTTTCCCATTTCTTGGGCGGCGACCGCGTGAGCGTCGCGCGAGCGGCCCTCAGTCCGATGGTTCGAGGCTGGCCAGGAGCGTGCGAAGGAGGTGGTCGAGCGCTCGTTGGTCATCGGCCTGGAGCGCCACGAGGAGGCGCTTTTCGTTGGCAATGTGCGTCTCGATCGCCTTGTCGATGAGTGTCTTGCCTTTGCGGGTGAGTCTGACGAGGGTGCCGCGGCGGTCGGCGGGGTCGGGCCTGCGCTCGATGAGGCCGGCTTCGGCGAGCCGGTCGAGACGCTTGGTCATGCCCCCGGAGGAGAGCAGGGTGGCGCGCCTCAGCGCGGTCGGGTTGAGCTCGTGGGGCGCACCGGCACGGCGCAGGGCGGCGAGAAGGTCGAACCAGCCCGGCCGGAACCCGTAGCTGCCGATGGGCTTCGCGAGGGCGGCATCGGCGAGCTGGGCGGCGCGGAAGAGACGGCCGAGGGTTCCCATCGGCGCGGTGTCCAGGTCAGGTCGCTCGCGGCGCCACTGGGCGAGGATCCGATCGATGTGGTCCGGAGCCTCGTCGGTCACCGCGCTAAGTATATGTCCAGCTAGAATCTTTCCGGAAACAAAGTTTCGAAGAAGCGACATTCGGAGTGCCTGACATGGATGCGCAAGGGTCGGCCGAGATGACGAGTCCGACCGAAGCGATGTCTGCGATCCGTCTGCATGCGCCCGGCACCGTTGCGGCGCTCGGTCTCGACCGGATCGAGATCCCGCGGGTGGGGGCGGGTGATGCGCTCGTTCGTGTTCACGCGGCCGCGATCACGCGCGGCGAGCTCGAGTGGCCGTTCGATCGTCTGCCCGCGATCCCATCGTATGAGCTGTCAGGCACGATCGCGGCCCTCGGCGCGGACTCCGATCTCGCCGTCGGTGACGCCGTCTGGGCGCTCACCGACTTCGACCGAGACGGCGCCGCCGCCGAGTACACGCTGGTGCCGGTGGCGTTCCTCGCGGCGAAGCCGCGCACGCTCAGCCACGTGGAGAGTGCTTCGATCCCGCTGGCGGCGCTGACGGCATGGCAGGGGTTGTTCGAGCACGGCCGGCTCCGTGAGGGGGAGCGGGTACTGATCCACGGTGCGGCGGGCGGGGTCGGGCAGTTCGCGACCCAGCTTGCGCGCTGGCGCGGCGCGTACATCATCGGGACATCGTCAGGCGCTGGCGAGGACGTGCTCGCGCTCGGAGCGAACGAGGCCATCGATCGTACGGCCCTGCGGTTCGAACAGGCGGTTGCAGCGGTGGATTTCGTCTTCGACACGGTCGGCGGCGAGGTGCTGGCGCGCTCGGCCGCTCTGGTGGGCGAGCGCGGAAGGATCGTTTCGGTTGCCGAGGAGCCGCCGGCGGCGGTCAGCGAGAGGGTGGAGGCGAGTTACTTCGTCGTCGAGCCCAACCGCGACCAGCTCGTCGAGCTCGCCCGGCTGGTCGACGAGGGCGCGGTTCGGCCCGTGGTCGACTCCGTCTTTCCGCTCGCCGAGGCACGCAGCGCGTTCGAGCGCGTGATGATGCCCGGCAAGCGCGGCAAGGTTGTCCTCGAGGTCGGCGGCGATCACTAGACGCCGGGCAAGCAGACGGCCGAATGCCCGCTGACACGACCTTCTCGATCAGGCCCCGTGGCCCATTCGCGCTTGCCTCGGCGGCCCGGTTCATCGCCGGCTGGCCTCCGACGAACAAGGGGGACCGGGAGCCGGACGAGGGGGTCGTGCGTCTCGGCTTCCTCGTCGACGACTGGAGCGGTGATGCGGGCGTCGTACTCCGTCAAGACCGCGACGGGACCGTTCGTGGAGAGATCGTGGAGAGCACCGCAGCCGATTCGGGCCGCATCCGTGCCCAGGCGGCGCGCATCCTCTCACTCGACCACGACGCAACCGGATACGCGGCGCTCGGCGAGCGAGATCCGGTGGTCGGTGAGCTCCAGCGAGCCTCGGACTGGCTCCGGCCGGTCCTGTTTCACTCCCCGTACGAGGCAGCCTGCTGGGCCGTGATCTCGGCTCGGCTGCGCCAGCCGGTCGCGGCACGAGTCAGGGACCGGCTAGCGGCGGAACGCGGGGGCTCGTTGAGCATCGAAGGCACCCAGCTCTTGACATTTCCCGCTCCCGAGCAGCTGCTCGCCCTCTCGAGCGTCGAGGGACTTTCCCAGGAAAAGCTGCGCCGCCTCCATTCCATCGCCCGCGCAGCAGCAGAAGGCCGCATCGATCGTGACCGGCTCCTCGCGCTCGACCACGACGAAGCGATCGACGAGCTGCTCGAGCTACCCGGCATCGGCCCGTTCTGGTCACAAGCGATTCTGCTGCGAGCGGTGGGACCGACGGACGCGATCACCCTCAGCGAGCCTCGTCTGCGAGCGGCAGCGGCCGAGCGCTACGAAGCCCCTCAGGTCGCCTCGGACGACGACGCGTTCCTCGCCCTCGCCGAACGGTGGCGGCCGTTCCGCACCTGGGTGGGAGTGCTGCTGCGCGCAGCGTTCTAGCCGAACCGTTTGTGATTCTCCTTTGGTATAGTCTGTGCGCAGATCATCTACGCACAGACTAAGGAAGTCATGATGTGGGTGAAGGAATACAGGGTTGAGACGAGCGCGGCCCCCGAGGAGATCTGGCGGCTGTGGGCCGACGTTCCGGGATGGCCTGCGTGGAACGGCGACATCGAGCGGATCGAGCTGGTGGGACCGTTCGCGGCCGGCAGCAGGATCCTGATGACCCCGATCGGGGGAGGAGCCGGTCGAGCTTCGGCTCGCGGAGGCGGTCGAGCCCGAGCTCTTCGTCGACGAGGCCGAACTGGGCGAGATCATCGTGCGGACGGTCCACCGCGTCGACCGTCTCGACGGTATGCGCGTGCGCGTCACTTACCGGATGGAGATCACCGGCCCGGCCGCAAACAGGCTTGGGCCGCAGATCGGCCCCGAGATCAGCGCCGACTTCCCGCACACCCTCGCCGCGCTGGTCGAGCGCGCCGAGTCTTGATGCCGCTGCACCCAAACGACAGCCCCGGATTTCTGCTCTGGCACGCAACGCTGCGCTGGCAGCGTGACATCGCGCGGGCGCTGGCGCCGTTCGACCTCACCCATGTCCAGTTCGTGCTACTCGCCTGCACCTGGTGGCTGAACGAGCAGGGCGAGCGCCCAACCCAGATCGCGCTGGCCGCGCAGGCAGGCACCGACATCAAGATGACCTCGCAGGTGCTGCGCAGCCTCGAGCGCAAGGGCCTGATCGAACGCGGGGTCGACACGGCCGATGCCCGCGCCCGCCGGCTGCGCGTGACCAGGCGAGGGGCGCGGCTCGCGCCGCGAGCGATCGCGATCGTCGAGAAGGTCGACTCCAATTTCTTCGCCGACGTCCCAGCACCGGAGGCAATGCGGTTCCTTCGCCGACTTGCGCAACCGGCCAACGCCGGCGCCACGGGCGTCACCTACGCGAACACCGACGCAACTCACCGCGCCGGTCCGATCGATCCGGGTGGCCGGCGCTGATCCGAACCTTGCGTGGCGACGAGAGCTAGGGTCGGCGCCTATCCGCCCCCGTTAGTTGGGGCGGGGCTGTTTCCGGCGCCCGCCTCGAGGAGCGCGGCGCGGACGGCCGCCTCGAGTTGGGTGCGGAGCGTGGTCGGAAGTGGAGCCCCGGCGATCAGGTGGCGGCGGATCGCGCCGATCGGAAGGTCGACGACGGCGCAGACGGTCCGCTCGAGCCCGGCGGGCGTTAGCCGCCCGAACAGTCGACCGGCGAGCTCTGCCAGGGCCTTCTGGAGGGGGCGGTTGAGCTCCGCGAGCTCGCCCCGGAGCCGGGGCTCCTCGACCCTCGCGATCAGATCCTCGCGCCGCAGCGAGGCGAGCAGGCGCGCGTCCGCGGGATGGTGCCGAGCGAAGTCGTGGATCGACAAGGCGCCGGCGATCGCTGCGCTGATCGCGTCGGGCTCTTCGAGCGCTTCGATGAACGCCCGCTGGGAGCGGCGAACGGCGCGGATCCACATCGCGGCGAGCAGCTCCTCAAGCGAAGCGAAGCGGTGATAGATCGAGCCCTTCGGCGCCCCACTGGCTTCCGCGATCGCGTTGAGGGTGGCCGAGCGGGCCCCGCCCTCGAGGACCAGGGTCCGGGCTGCGTCGAGGATCGCTTCGTCGGAGTGAAGCCGCGGTCGGCCCACAGCGGCGGGGAATTTTAGACCAAATGGTTTAAAATACCCCGTGCCCGGGAAGCTCATCCCGACAGGCGTCGCGCGACGCCGCGGGCGCCAACAAAGCGAGCATTTGGAGGACGACATGAGCAACAACATTGATGTCGTGCTGGAGACCTTCAGGGCGGTCGAGCGGCGCGACCGGGCAGCGTTGTTTGCCCTCTACCACCCGGAGGTGGAGTTCCATGACGCGCCGTCGCTCCCCTACGGGGGCACCTTCCGCGGCCGGGAGGACATCCGCGAGCGGCTCGAGCGCGCTCCCGAACACACCTGGCTGGGAACGTGGGGCCCTCTTCAGCCCACCGAAGCTGAGAGAAGGATGGACCCGCGGGTGGTCGCAGCGAACGACAGGGAGGTCGTGGTGGTGTATCGCCAGAGGGCCGTCGATCCCACCGGCGAGCGCTTCGACTCGCCCGTACTCGGTCTCTACGAGGTTCGCCAGGGGAGGTTTGCCCGGGCCCAGATGTTCCACTTCGACACCGCGGCGATCGTCGACTTCCTGGCCCGCGCGCGGCACCGGCTCGCATGCGAGGGCTTCCGACCGACTCCGCCACAAGCGTGAATCCCAACCAGCGGCTGGTTCGTCGCTTCCACGCGGCGCAATGGAGCTTCTACGGCGGCGAGACGGGGGTCGAGGCCGTCGGCGCGCTGCTAACCGACGAGGTCGCGTGGCACGTTCCCGGCCGCAATCCAATCGCCGGCGACTACCGCGGCAAGCCGCGGGTGCTGGACTACTTCGCCCGGCGGCGCGACGGGGCGCGGGGTCCTTCGCACTCGCGTCCACAGAGTTCTCGCGGATGACGAGTACGTGATCCAGTTGGCGGGCGGACGGGCGCCAGATCCGCGGCACCGTTCGGGAGTGGGAGACGGTCGGGGTTTTTCGGATCGCGGACGGCAGGATCGCCGAGGGTTGGCTCCTGCCCTTCGACCAGTACGCCTTTGACGCGATCTGGTCCTGAAGCGACGGAGCCGGGGCCGAATGCCCTCAGGCACTGACGACGTCCGGGCGGATCGGCTAGCTCGGCGGCCACTCGCCGCTCTGCACCCGCTTGCGCAGCCGGGCCTGGCGGCGGCGGGCATCGGCCACCAGCAGCGGCATCATCCGAACCGCGACGGAGGGGAGGGCGTCGAACAAGCGCACCAGCCACCCCCGCCAGCGTGGGATCGCGACGACCGGACGCGGGTGCTCGAGCACCCGCTCGACCGCTTCAGCGACCTGATCGGGGAGCAGCATCACCCCCGAGAAGGAGGCCGCCGTGTCCTCGTCCCCGAGCCTGTCGTAAAGCATCGGGCTCCAGACGCCGTCGGGGCAGACCGCCGAGACGTGGACGTTTCGGACGCCGCTACGGCGCAGGTCGACGAGGGTCCCGATCGAGAAGGCGATCGCGGCGTGCTTGCTCGCCGCATACCCGACCTCGCCCGGCGGGGCGATCAGACCGGCGAGCGAGACGATGTTGACGACGTGGCCGCCCGAGCCGAGCATCCGTCTCACCGCCGCCACCGTGCCGTTGATCGTCCCCATCGCGTTCACCTCGAGCATCGCCCGGTGGAGGTCGGGAGACTGCTCGTAGGCGATCCCCGGCATCAGGATGCCGGCGTTGTTGACCCAGACGGCCAGCGAGCCGCTCCGCTCGACCACCTCGTCGGCCGCCGCCTCGCACTCGGCGGCATCGGTGACGTCGAGGCGACGGGCCCATGCGCGGGCGCCGGTTCCCTCGGCGGCGCGCTCGACCGCCTCGCCATCGAGATCGCTGAAGCAGACCTGGTAGCCGCGGGCCGCCACCCGGCGCGCGATCGCGAGGCCGATGCCGCCGCCCGCGCCGGTGACCAGGGCTCCTGCCACGCGGGGAGCATACGCGCGCGCAGATGAGCGTTCGCTTACAGGAATCGCGCCGGAGGGGCCGAAATTGCCCGCTAGTAGCGAAGAAACGCAGGCTCATAAGCATGGAAACCCGTCCAAAGGAGGGGAAACCCCGTCAGGGGCTCTGTTAGCATCCGCCCACTTCCGCTGAGTCCCCGCTCACATACCGCGGGGATCGGGGGACCCGTTAGTGGGGCGAGTCGCGGCACCTGCCGCGTAGCGCGATCTTTCAGCGCGAGCCCGTCAGCTAACCCCGTAAGCAACGAAAGAGGAAGTTGAACCCGAAGGGGACAACTCAGGCCGTCGTGGCACTCGGACTCACTCTCGCCCTGGTGGTCGGCGTCGGGGTGGCGCGCGCCGACGGCGGCGGAGTGGCGGCGCCGAGCGGCAGCGGCTGAACCACCACCGCCGATGGCACCTACGAGGACGTCCCCTTCGGCACCCGCGACCTCTCCCTGGGGATGAGCGGCGACGACGTGAAGACGCTGAACTGGCTCATGAACGCGCTCGCCGGCCCCGGCCCGATCGACGCCAACTTCGACCAGCCGACCGACAGCCTCGTCCGCCGGTTCCAGAGCGACACCGGCCTGCAGAGCGACGGCATCGTCCGCAAGGACACCCGCAAGACGATCGCCTCGCGGATGAGTAAGCAGGCGGCGACCTGGTACGGCCGGGGGCTCTGGGGGCACCAGACCGCCTGCCGGAAGACGCTGAAGCCGACCACGATCGGCGTCGCCCACAGAAAGCTCCCCTGCGGGACCAGGGTCACCTTCGCCTACAGGGGCCACTGGGTCCGCGCGAAGGTGATCGACCGCGGTCCCTTCCGCAGGGGCTACAAGTGGGACCTGACCAAGAAGCTCGCCAAGCGGCTCGGCTTCCTCGCCGACAGCTCCGGCGACGTCAAGGCGGCGATCGTCCGCTAGGCGCCCGGGCGGCCGGCGCCTAGGCGGCCGAGCGCAGGACCGCGGGGTCGGAGCTCTCCAGCGGCAGGGCCGCGGCGGACGCGATCAGGCTCTCGAACTCGGCGAGCGCCAGCTCGGCGACCGCTTCGATGATCTGCTCGTCCTCCCAGCCGGCCTCGCGAGCCTCCTCGACCAGGTGATGCGGCGGCCCCTCGGCCGGGTCGAGCGTCTCACGCAGGAGGGCGAGCAGGGCCGCCTCCTTCTCGTCGGAGGAGCTGAAGTTCCGGGCGCGGGCGACCTCGTCGAGCCCGAGGCCCGCCGAGCGGGCGGTGCGGGCGTACTGGGAGAGGGTGTAGGCGTCGCCGCGGCGCTCCGCGGCGGCCAGGCCGATTCGCTCGCGGGTGGCGCGCGGAAGGTTGCCGGCGCGGAGCTCGGTGCGCATCCTTGTGTAGGCGCGAAGCGCCGCCGGCGACCCCGCGAGGACGCCGAGGAACTTGGACACTGCCCCCCCGGCTGTCTGGATGCTCTTGATGATCGCCACGCTGCCGTCGGGCGCGGTCAGCTCGTCGTGGATGTGGAAGCGGCTGATGTCCGTCTTTACCGTCATTCGCTTGCTCTTTCCAGATTTAACCTGGGTTAACAGCGCCTTTACTTTACTTTGAGCAGGTTACTTACGCCGCGTAAGTATACCCTCGATTTGCGATTCCTGCACTCAGATACGGGCCAGCCGGCGATCCGGATGAGGGCACGCTCCTCGCCGGGGGGCGGCTAAGGTTCCGCCCTCGTCAGACCAACCTCAGGCCAAACGCCCGAGGCGAAAGGAGCCGGCCTTGGCCGATCAACCGAGCAGCGACAAGGACGTCCTCGCCCTCTGCAAGGAGAACGACGTCCGCTTCGTGCGGCTCTGGTTCACGGACCTGCTCGGGCAGCTGAAGAGCTTCTCCATCAACGTTGGCGAGCTCGAGGACGCGTTCGAGGGCGGGATGGGCTTCGACGGCTCCTCGATCACGGGGTTCAACCCGATCGAGGAGTCGGACATGATCGCGATGCCCGACCCGGCCACCTTCGCCATCATCCCCTGGCGGCCCGAGCGGGAGAAGCGGGTGGCGCGGATGATCTGCGACATCAGGGTCCCGGGCGGCGACCCGTACGAGGGCGACCCGCGCTGGATCATGCGGAGGGCGCTCCAGCGCGCCCACGACCTCGGCTTCGACCACTACAACATCGGCCCCGAGCTCGAGTACTTCTACTTCCGCTCGGCGAAGCCGGAGACCGGCGTCCCCGAGATCCTCGACGAGGGGGGCTACTTCGACCTCACCGCCCTCGACGCCGGCTCCGACGTCCGCCGGGAGACGATCCTCGCCCTCGAGCAGCTCGGGATTCACGTCGAGTACGCCCACCACGAGGTCGGGCCCTCCCAGCACGAGGTCGACATGCGCTACAAGGACGGGCTCGCGATGTCCGACGACTGCATGACCTACCGGATCACGGTCAAGGAGTACGCGATGAAGTACGGGTGGCACGCGACGTTCATGCCGAAGCCGCTCCAGGGGGAGAACGGATCGGGGATGCACGTCCATCAGTCGCTCTCCAAGGACGGGAAGAACGCCTTCTTCGACGCCGACGACCAGTACTTCCTCTCCGACACGGCGAAGGCGTTCATCGCGGGCCAGCTCCGCCACGCTCGCGAGATCGCTCCCCTCTTCGCCCAGTGGGTCAACTCGTATAAGCGCCTGGTGCCCGGGTTCGAGGCGCCCGTCTACCTGGCGTGGTCGCGCCGCAACCGCTCTGCGCTGATCCGCGTCCCCCTCTACCACCCCGGGAAGCAGGAGGCGACCAGGGCCGAGCTGCGCTGCCCGGATCCCGCTTGCAACCCCTACCTCTGCTTCGCCGGGATGCTCCACGCGGGGCTCGAGGGGATCGAGAAGGGCTACGAGCTGCCCGAGCCGATGGAGCAGAACCTCTACCACCTGACGCCCGACGAGCGCCAGCGCCGGGGGATCGAGCAGCTGCCCGAGACCCTGGGGGAAGCGATCGAGATCGCAGCCGAGTCCGAGCTCGTCCTGCGCGTCCTCGGCGAGCACGCCTTCACCCGGTTCGTCGAGATCAAGCGCAAGGAGTGGGAGGACTACCGGGTCCGGGTCACCCCGTACGAGATCGAGCAGTTCCTGCCGATCCTTTAGCGTCGGCCACGGTCCCGACCCCGACCGAGCGGAGCCCGCTGATCATCCGCTCAGGCGAGCGCGGATTCCAGCTCGCCGAGCTCCGTCACCGGGGCCCGGCAGGCGAAGTGCTCGCAGACGTACGCCGCGGGACGGCCCGCGACGGCGGTGCGCTCGCGGAGCAGCTCCGGCTGGTCCGTGCCCTCCTCGCCTCCCGCGAGGACGACGTGGGGGCGGTAGGCGGAGCGGACGACCGCGGCGAGGGGGCCGAGCTCGCGGGGGGCGCCGCCGCCACCGCCACCGTTGCCAGGGGCGACCAGCGCCACCTCGCGGACCGGCGAGAGATGGAAGTCGAGCGCTTGGAGCAGATGCCCGAAGCCGTCGGGGTGGCGGACAGCGGGGCGAACGAACAGCCGAAGCACGCCGAGCGCCCATTCCTCGTAGGAGCGCTCGCCGGTGAGCGCCGCGAGGCGCAATAGCCCGAGGGCGGCGGAGGAGTTCCCGGCCGGGATCGGCTGGTCGCCGAGGTCCTTGCGCCGCGCGATCAGGGCCTCGTGGTCATGCGAGGTGGTGAAGAACCCGCCGCGCTCGGAGTCGCCGAAGCGCTCGATCATCGCCTCGGCCGTCGCGCGGGCGGCGTCGAACCAACGCTGCTCGAGGGTGGCCCCGTAGAGGGTGAGAAGCGCCTCGAGCAGGAACGCATGATCCTCGAGGTAGGCGTTCAGCTTGCCCTCGCCGTCCTTCCAGCTGCGCAGCAGCCTCCCGTCGGGATCGGACATCGACTCGAGCACGAACCGGGCGCAAGCGCGCGCCGCGTCCACGTAGTCCTCGCGACCGAGCGCCCCGCCGGCGTCGGCAAGCGCCGAGATCATCAGCGCGTTCCACGAGCACAGCCGCTTGTCGTCGAGGCCGGGAGGGATGCGCTCATCGCGGCGGGCGAGGAGCGCGCAGCGGGCGTCCCGGAGCTCGGCCGGAGGCTCGGCGGCGGCGCCGGTGACGACATGGAGGATGTTCCGTCCCTCGAAGTTGCCGGCCGGGCTCACCCCCCAGTAGCCGAGCAGGCGCTCGATCGCCTCGGTCGCGATCCCCGCGTCAACAAGGGTCTCCCGAATCTCCTCCTCGTCCCAGACGTAGAAGCGCCCTTCCTCGCCCTCGGAGTCCGCGTCGAGGGCGGAGTAGAACCCTCCCTCGGGACCGCGCATGTCCCGCAGGGTCCACTCGAGCGTCTCGCAGCAGACCCGCCGCCATCGCTCCCTCCCCGTGATCTGGAACCCGTGCAGGTAGGCGCGCGCCAGCAGCGCGTTGTCGTAGAGCATCTTCTCGAAGTGGGGGACGAGCCACCTGGCGTCGACGGAGTAGCGGGCGAAGCCGCCGCCGATCTGGTCGTAGATCCCGCCGTGCATCATCGCGTCGAGGGTGCGGCCGACCTGCTCGGTCTCCCCCCGGGCGAGCAGCAGCTCGAGGGTGCTAGCGGGCGGGAACTTCGGGGCGCCGCCGAACCCGCCCTGCTCGCGATCGGCATGGGCGAGAGTGCCCGCGGTCGCCCCTTCGAGCTGGGAGGGCGCGAGGGGCTCGTCGGCGGGCTCGAGCCGGGCAACCGCGGAGAGCGACTCGCGGACCCGGTCGGAGGCCGCCTCGATCCGATCGCGCTCGGCCTGGTAGGCCTCGGAGATCGCCTCCAGAACCTGGCGGAAGCTCGGCGTTCCCTGGCGCGGCTCGGGCGGGAAGTAGGTCCCCCCGTAGAAGGGGACGCCCTCTGCGTCGAGGAAAGCGGTCAGCGGCCAGCCTCCATGCCCGGTCATCGACTGGATCGCCTCCATGTAGATGTCGTCGACGTCGGGGCGCTCCTCGCGATCGACCTTGACCGGCACGAAGCGCTTGTTCATCAACGCCGCGACCTCGGGGTCCTCGAATGACTCCCGCTCCATCACGTGGCACCAATGGCAGGCCGAGTAGCCGATCGAGAGCAGGATCGGCTTGCCCTCCCCGCGCGCCTTGGCGAGCGCCTCGTCTCCCCACGGGTACCAGTCGACCGGGTTGTCCTTGTGCTGGAGGAGGTAGGGGCTCGTCTCCTGCTCGAGGCGGTTCGCCATAGGACGAGGCTACCGGGCCGCGACGGGGCTCGCCCGGGGGCTCGCCCTCGGTCGGGAGCGCCTCGCGCGATAACGTCCCCGCCGTGCCCACCGACCTCACCGTGATCATGGAGGACCGGCCCGGGAAGCTCGCCGATCTCGGCGAGGCCACCGGGCGGGGCGGGGTCAACATCGAAGGGCTGTGCGCGATGACGGGGGACGGGAAGGGCTTCATCCACATCCTGGTGGAGGACGCCGCCGCGGCTCGCAAGGCGCTCGAGGACGCCGGGATCGAGATCGCCGACGAGCGCGAGGCGGTGGTCGTCGACCTCCACGACAAGCCCGGAGCGGTGGGGGAGATCGCTCGCGAGCTCGCCGAGGCCGGGGTGAACATCGACGTCGCCTACACGATTTTCAGCGGCGTCCGCCTGGTGATCCTCACCGACGACGTCGCCAAGGCCCACGAGGCGCTGGCCTGAGCGCGACGGTCTAGCGCGAGTCGGCGAGCCCGCCGATCGCACCCATGGCGGGGAACACGATCTCCACCCGCCGCTCGAGCTCGTCGATCCGCGAGGGCAGCTCGTCGATTTCGCCCACCCTCAGGCCCCGGTGACGTCCTTGGCGAACGCTTCGAAGGCGGCCACGTAGCGATCGATGTGCTCGTCGGTGTGCTCGATCGAGAGGGTCCACTCCTCCTCGACGCCGGGGGTCATGAAGATCCCGTGATTCATGTGATAGAGCCAGGCGAGGGTGGAGAGGTCGCCGTCGACCTTGGTGAGGTAATCGCGGTACTCGTAGATCGGCTCGGGGGAGAAGATCACGCAGCCCTTGGCCCCCAGGCCCTCGGTATAGGCGGGGAGGCCGTACTTGTCGATCACCTCCTGGCAGCGCCTCTTCAGCGCCTCGTTGGTGGCCTCGAGCTTGTCGTAGGCGGCGGAGGTGAGAACCTCGAGCAGGGTCGCCTGAGCCGCGGCCATCACCAGGGGGTTCCCGTTGAAGGTGCCGAGCTGGTGGACCTTGTTGGAGGCGACGATCTCGCCGAGCTCGTCGGTCATCCCGATCGCCCCGCCGGGATAGCCGCCGCAGATCGCCTTCGCCAGGCAGATCATGTCGGGCTCGACCCCGAAGCGGCGGGCGGCGCCACCGAAGGAGATCGTGGCGCCGGTCTTGACCTCGTCGAAGATCAGGTTCACGCCGTGCTCGGTGCAGAGCTCACGCACCCGCCCGAGGTAGCCCTCGCGCGGCGGGATGATGTTGATGTTCATCATCGCCGGCTCCATGATCAGCCCGGCGACCTGGCCCTCGTATTGCTCCAGCACCCTCTCCAGGACCTCGGCGTCGTTGAAGGGGACCGGCCTGGTGAGCTCGACGATCGCCTTCGGATAGCCCGAGCCAAAGGGGATCGGGTTCGGGTCCTCGCGGGGACCGAGCTCGTCCAACTCGGGGTAGCAGGAGACCATCACGGCGTCGTGATGACCGTGGTATGAGCCCTCGATCTTGACGATCAGGTCGCGCCCGGTCGCGCCCCGGGCAAGGTGGATCGCCGACATCGTCGACTCGGTGCCCGAGTTCGAGAAGCGCCACTGGGGAAGCCTGAAGCGGCGGCGGAGCTCCTCGGCGACGACGATCGAGCCGTCGGTGGGGGCGGCGAAGTGAGTGCCCTCCTTGTGGCGGGCGGCGACCGCGGCGCCGACCTTGGGGTTGGCGTGGCCGATGCACATCACCCCGAAGCCGTTATGGAAGTCGACGTACTCGCCGCCGTCCACGTCCCAGACGAGCGCCCCCCGGCCGCGGTTGATATAGACGGGCCATGGGTCATTGAGCTGAAAGGAGGAGGGGACGCCGCCCGGCATCACCTTCCGGGCGCGATCGAAGTACTCGGCCGAGGTCGGCGTGTGCTCGCGAAAGCGCGCCATCTGCTCCTCGGTCAGCCTGTTGATCTGCTTGCGGTCGATGCTCGGCTCCGCCGCCGTCTTCGTCTGCGCCATCCGTCCTCCGGTCTGGGTCTCCGAACAGGGGCAGGGTAACGGGCGCCCCGCCCCCCGGTCGGCCGAACTGGCTGGTTGTGACGATCAGGAGTAGGCGATCGCGGGCCGTTCGCCGGCTCGCACGAACCCGATGGAGATCGCCGTGCAGGCGAGCGCCGCCGCGGAGGCGAAGTAGAAGGCGGCGCTGTAGCCGGCGATCGCCGCGGCGGCTCCGACCAGCGGGGAGCCGGCGAGCATGCCAAGGTCGAAGCTGGCGGTGAAGGTCCCCATCGCAGCGCCGCGCCGCTCCGGCACCACCCGCTCGACAGCGAGCAGCGACAGCGACGGGAACAGAAGCGAGAAGGCGGCGCCCATCCCGGCGGCCCCGGCGAATGCCACCGCCAGGGTCCCCGCCGCTCCGAGCAGAACGAGTCCGAGGGCCTCGATCAGGGCGGCCCCGACTGCGCAGCGGGCCGCCCCGAGGCGGTCCGGCAGGCCACCGGCGAGAAGCCGGGTGACCACGACCGTGCCCGCGAAGACGCTGAACACCTCGGGGCCGTGGCCGACGCCGCGGGCGTCGAGGCCGAGGACGAGGAAGGAGGAGACGGCGGCGAACCCGATCACCCCGAGGGCGAAGGTCCCGCCCGGCCCGAGCGCCTCGCGAGAGATGAAGGGACCGCTTGACCCCGCCCGCCCGCGCGCGCGGCTCTCGGGGAGCCGGGCGGCGATCAGCGCCCCGAGCAGGGGGGCGCCGGCGGCGAACGCCCAGACGAGCGGGAAGCCGCCGGTGTGCTGCATCAGCACCCCGATCGGGGGACCGAGGGTGAGCCCGGTCCAGATCGCGAGCCCGTAGAGGCCGATCATCCGTCCCCGCCGCTCGGGCGGCGACATGTCGACGTTCCAAGTCGACCCCGCGGTGAATACGGTCCCTTCGCCGGCGCCGAGAAAGAGCCGGGCGACGATCAGGCCGGGGATCCCGGCGGGGACGAAGTACAGGAGGCCCGCGGTAGAGGCGAGCAGGGCCCCGACCACCACCGTCGGCCGGCGCCCGCACCGGTCCGCGACGTTGCCGGCGATCGGCCGGCAGACGATCCCGGTGAGGGCGAAGGCGCCGGTGACGATCCCGACCTCGAGGTCGCTGCCGCCGAGGTTGTCCTTGACATAGTGCGGCAACACCGCCAGGGTGGCGCCGACCGCCAGCAGGCCCAGGTTAGTGACGATGAAGATCCCTGCGAAGGCGGCCCAGGGCCGAGAGACCGCGCTCAACTGGACCGGAGCTCCGCCCGCTTGATCTTGCCGCTCG